>NZ_LR215049.1:0-344754 GCF_900660735.1 Metamycoplasma cloacale | reverse complement strand
TTTACTTCATCTGTTTCTCTATTTGCTTCGATTTCTTTAATTTTGTCATCTAAATTGGTGTATGAAGTATTTCATTCTTGATTCTTGATTTTGACATTATCTAATGCAGTTTGTAATTCATTTAATGCTTCAGTTAAAGATTCGGATGTTGCATTTACAGCATCTTTTTTATTTATCGCAATTTGAATTGCTGAAGATAATTCTGAGTTAATGGTTGTGTTTTTAATTGAATTATTATATTCATTTGCCTCAGTGATTAATGTAGCTAATTTTTGTTTATCTAATTGTTCTTGCGCTTTTCTAGCATCTGCTTTTTCTTGAATAGCTTTAAATTGATTTTCTAAAGTTGTTTTAGCATTATTAATTGCATCTTTATCGATATTTGGATTATCTAATGACTTTTGCGCTTCTGTAATTGCATTATCAATTTCTTGAATTTCTGATGAATTAAATGCATCTGAATTTTTTAAGTTATTAATTTCATTAATTTTGTCATTTAGAGATGCATTAGCATCTTTTCAATCAGTATTTTGAGATTTAGCTGAATTTAATGCTTCTTCTAATGCGGTATATGCATTATTCAAACTGTCTAGTGTAGCACTAGGGTTGCTTAATGCATTTTGAGCATTTTGAATTTGGTTATTTAATTCTTCTTTAATATTTTGATTAATAATTGAGTTTTTATATGTGATTGATTGGCTAATTAAAATTTGTAATTTTTCTTTAGCTAATTCTTCTTGGGTTTTATTTAAATCTATTAATTCCTTAGCTTTTATGTATGCTTTTTCTAATTTAGCTAGTTGATTATCTAATGTTGTTTTATTAGAATTTCTATTATCTAATATGGTTTTTGATTCTTCTATTGCTGAAAAAAGATTGGTTAAATCGTTTGAACTACTTGAATTTAATATTGAATATATTTCTGTCTCATCAATTTTATTTTTTAGATTATTGTATGATTTTTCTCATTCATTGTGATTAGATTTTTCGATATCAAATTGTTCTTTTAATTTATTATATGCTTCATTTAAAGTATCGCTAGTAGCATTGTTATTGTTTAATTCACTTGATGCATTTGTAATATTTTGATTTAATCTTTCCTTGATTTGTGTATTAATTACTACATCATTTTTAAATTCAGCAACTTGATTAATTAAACTATTTAATTTATTTTTAACAAGTAATTCTTCTTGTTTTCTTAAATCTGCTCTTTCTTTAATTTCCTTAACCTTATTTTCTAATACTACTATAGCATTATCCAATGCAGTTTTATCATTTGAGTAATCATTTGCTATATTTTTTGCTTCTTGTGTCGCTAAGCTTAAATCATTCAATTCACTTTCGTTAAAACCATATGACCCTTTATTTAATTCAATTTCAGAAATTTTACTTTCTAATCTTGTATGAGCCATTTTTCATTCTTCATTTTTAACTTTGATGTTTTCCAGAATTAATTCTAAATTATTATAAGCATTAGTTAAAGATTCAGTTGTTGCATTTGTAGCATCTTTTTTAGTCACTGCGATTTCAATGGCTCTTTTTAATTCTTCTTTAATCTCTGTATTTTTAACAGATTCGTTATATTCATTGGCTTGTTTTATTAAATCGTCTAATTCATTTATTTTAGATGCAATTAATAAATTATTATCATTTATTTTGCTTATTGCATTTTCATATGCGTTCTTTAAAGTATTGAATGAATTAATAACGTCAATCTTGTTTTCTGTATTTTTAACAATTCCATTTTGTTTATCTAATACATTTTTTAATTCAGATGCAATTTCTTGGTATTTGTTATCATTAGAAATGATGTTTAAATAACCATTAACTTCATTTGCTAATGTAAAATATTTAAATAATTCTTGAATCATTGCAAATTTTTCTGAATTTTCTTCAATAGCTTTATTAACTTCGATTTCGTTTTTGCTATCAATGAAAGAATTTAGATCTTTAATTAATTCTATTGCTTGATTGTCTAATTTTGTTCAAGCATCACCATTTAAATTATTTTTACGATAAGTGTCAATGGTATTAATTAATTTTGCAATAGCTTCATTTTTTGATTTTTTTGAATTTAAAAGCACATAAACAGTCCCCGCTGTCGCTCCGATAGCTCCTAATCCTAACAAAATTAATGCAATTTTCTTACTTTTTCTCATAAAAACTCCTAACCATACAATTGTACAAATGTTTTTTTTTTTTTTGTAAAAAAATAAAAAAAATAATCTATTAAAACAAAAAAATTGTGTAAATCATGATTTTTAGTTTTTTTGTGATACGATTGTAAAGCATTTGGAGTGTATAAATGTTTTATAAAATTTGAAAACCAAAGAGGATATCCTCATTTAAAGCAATTAAAGATTTCGCTAAAGAAATGGGTATTAAAAAAATAGGTCATTCAGGTACATTAGACCCCTTAGCTGATGGTTTATTAATTATTGCAACCGATGAAGATACTAAATTGCTAAACTATATTGTAAATGACGTCAAAACTTATTATGTTAAAGCGTCTTTGCATAAAAGCAGTAGAAGTTATGATGAAGGCGAAGAAATTTTTGATTTGCCTTTCAAAAATATCTCAAAATCAGCTTTCTTAGATGTTCTATCTTATATTAAAGATATAAAAACGCAAATTCCACCAATTTTTTCTGCTAAAAAAATTAATGGTGTAAGGCTGTATAAATTAGCCAGAGAAAATCGAGATGTAGAGATTAAACCAATTGATATTAATATCTTAGATTTAAGCTTAATTAATTTTGATGAAAAACATCAAACTTTCGAAATTGAAACAACAGTTTCTAAAGGCACCTATATAAGAAGCTTAATTCATGATATTGGGGTTTTATTAAATACGGATGCTATTGTAAATACATTAACAAGGCTAAGAATTGGTGATATATCCATGAATGAAAAAGAAAATTTTATAAAAATAAATGATTTAGAAAAGCTTTTTCATATATCATTATATATGCTTGAAAAAAATGACCTAGTGTCAATAGCAAAAAATCGTTTAAGTTATATTGATAATTTATCCGATTTTAGTGGAAAAAAAATATTTATATACAACAACGAAATAATAGGAATAGGCGATGTAGACTATGGAAAAATTAGTTTTTCCAAGGTGCTTTTCGCAAGAATTGAACGTATATTGAAAGAGGTGAAACATGACTAAATATAAAATTCTTGTATTTGATATTGATGGGACATTACTTCCTTTTGGTGTTGATGAACTTTCACCAAGAATGAAAGAAATGTTTGAAAAGTTAAAACAAAATGGTTATATTAATGTTTTATGTTCAGGTCGTGATATTTTCACAGTAGGTAAACAAATTGATAACCCTTATGTTGATTATTTTGTAGGAGCAAATGGAACATTTATTCTAGATCTAAAAACTAAAGAATATGTTTTTGAAACTACAATTGATTATGAAGATTACAAAAAATTTGCTGAATATGCAAAAGAAAATAATCTTCCTTATTCATTTGTTGGAAACAAATGAGGATATTACAATGAATTATTTAATATCGATCACTGATTCTATAAGCCATATCAAGATAAATTCATTTCAATTGATGAATTTGAAAAACAAAATGATAAAAACTATTTAATTACAGTAAGTAGTAAAGAATCAAAAGTGCTTGGCCCTAAATTAACTAAATTCTTTGAAGAAAATAATATGAATGTTTGAGTATTAGCTGAATGAGATGGTGGAGTATTTATTTCATCAAAAGGCATTACAAAAGCAGTAGGATTAAAAGTTTTAGCTAATTTATTAGGTTATTCATTAGAAGAAATGGTAGCATTCGGAGACAGTGAAAACGACGTTGAAATGCTAGAGGCTGTTGGTCTTGGAATTGCTATGGGTAATGGAGAAGATGTTACTAAATCAGCAGCTAAAGAAATTTGTCTACCAGTTACAGAAGATGGCCCTTATTTCAAATTAAGAGATAAAGGATTTTATGAATAAAAAAGTGCAACCCACTTTTTTATTTTGTTTTTAGTAAAATTTATAACATGGAATTATACAATTTAACATTTAATAATAAAATTCAAAACGATCAACCATTAATTTTGTGTTTGGGTTCGTTTGAAACTTTACATATCGGACATCTTGAATTAATTAAAAACGCAAAATCTTTAAAAATATTGCATCCAGAATGTATTCTAGCTTTTTCTATTTTCAAAAATCCACATAAAAACGGTAATGTTAAACCAGAAAAAGCTTTTCAGTTAAAACCGCGTTTGTATACGCTCGCTAATTATGGGTTTAATCAAACTTATATCATTGATTTTAATGAAGATTTTAGATATAAAACAGCTAAAGAATTTATTGAATTATTAAAAAAAATGAATGTTAAACATATTGTATGTGGTCAGGATTATACTTTTGGATTTAATAAATCAGGAAATATTAATTTATTAAAGAAATATTTTGATGTATCAATTGCTTCTGAAAGAAAAATTAATAGTCAAAAAATATCATCTGGAATTATTCGGGATTTAATTAAAGAAAGTAATATTGAAATGTTAAATACATTATTAATTGATAAATACGCATTTATTGTTAATGTAGAAAAATTTCATTTTCAATATCCAGAAAATTTAATTAGATTACATGCAGGTATATATTATGTTAATGTTGTGATTGAAAACATTGAATATCACGGTATTTGTTTGATTAATTTTAATCAAAACAATGAAATGAATAATAAATTGATTCTATTAGATCTTGATTTAGTTTGATCAAAACATCAAGAAGTTTATATTGAATTTATTGATAAACTAAGATTAATTAAAAATCAAGCAGAGAATGAAATTTTTGATGATGATATTGCTATTGCTAAAGCATTTTTCAGCATAAATATCAAGTAATTTATATTGTTATATAAATATATTTGTTATAATTTGTGAATTATATAAAATCTAGCGTGGTAGTAATTACGATTATTGCTAGGTTATGAAAGGATTATAATGGTTTCAAAAGAAAAGAAACAAGAGTTAACTCTTAAATATGGAAGAAATGCAAAAGACACAGGATATCTACCTGTTCAAATTGCAATTCTAACAGAAGACATTGAAAGTTTAAAATCACACTTTGTTGCAAACAAAAACGATTTACATTCAATGCGTGGATTTATGGCTAAAGTTAATCAACGTAAAGCTTTATTAAACCACTTAAAAGAAACAAACTACAACTTATATCTAGAAACAATTAAAGCTCTAAATATTAGAAAATAGTAGTTAATCAAATCTTTAAACAATTTAAATTAAAGATAAAAAAAGGGATTTGCTCCCTTTTTTTATTTCTCTCTATTTAGATAGTTTTTTAAATATTAAATTTGAATAATATTCATATTGTTTTTCACGCAATTTTATTTCTTTTGGTAGTCCTTCTGTTAAATCATTGATTAATAGATCAAATTTATCAAGGATTTTAACAATATTATTTTGAATTTCAATAGGAGGGATTGGAAGTTCCATTTCTTTTAAATCAGCGGAATTAAGAGCTGGAACACCATTATAATTACATATTTCAAAAATTTTATTTTGATTAGCTAAAAGAAGATAATACAAAAATTTTTGATTTACAACCTTTTTATCTTTGATGGTAACGGAATAATTCAAATTCCCCCTAAAATATCTACCTTCTGTATATGTAATATAGCCAACAGTTCCACGAGAAGCAATTCCAATCGGATCGTTTTCGGTATTTCATTTATTTATATATCCTAATGGATTTTTCCCACTATTTATGACAGGATATTTACCAATATTTTGAGAAATTATTGTTTGATTAATTGGTTGCCCCGTTTTAATTGTGGAAATTTCATCAAGCCTCTTTCATTGAATATTAGTTTCATTTTTAAATGATATTTGTTTTAATGTTGTAGATATTGAATGTTCAAATATTCAATTAATTATTTGCGCAAGATCCGCTCTCTCTCTCTCTCTCTCTCTCTTCAGGGCAATTATCTAAAGTGCCTGTTTCTAGATATTTAAAAATTTGATCTCTGTAGTAGTTATATTGTTTTTCTCTTAATTCAATTTCCTTAGGTAAGCCAATATTTAAACTTTTGCAAATATCATCAAAGTTATCTAGTAATTTAACTATTTTCTCTTGAATAGTTAAAGTAGGAACTAAAACTAAAATTTCAGCCATCATGTTTGACATTAATTTAGGATTGCTTGTTGCATAATTAACATAATTTTTAGATACATGTGATAATGCATAAAACAAGTATTTTGTGCTTATGTAATTTTTGTCCTTAACTTCAAGTAAACCACATACGTTAGTGATATTAAATTTTTCATTTCTATAGAAAATGGTGCCGGCATTAGCTCCGTCTGTAGTTCAAGTTATATATTCGCCGTCAAAATCATAAGTATTCATTTTGCCAATGGAACCATTATCATATGTTTTTGAAGAATAAACATGATATTCACCTGAATTTTGTTCAATATATTGATTAGAAATTACTTTACCACGCTTGATAATACACAAATCTTCTATTTTTTGTACATTAGATATACTACTATTATCTTTATAAGCAATATTACTTTGTGACGATGAAAAATCTAATAATTTATTAGTGTAATAAGTATATTGTTTATTTCTTTCTGTAAGCTCCGCTGTAAGCTCCGCTGTAAGCTCCGCTTTGTATGAAGAAAATTTATCAAGGATTTCAACAATTTGATTTTGAATTTCAATAGGAGGGATTGGAAATTTAATTTTTTTTAAATTTTTTATATCAACCGTTTGAAAAGTAGCGGAATCACAATTGTTCTTGCATCATTGGCTAATAACTTCAAAATAGTATAAAACGAATTTAGGTATTAGTAATGATTTCAATTCTTTTTTGGTTTGAAAATTAGTAAACCGTTGATTTGCTAGTGAATCTTTAGTTAGTAAGGCATATTCACCAATTGTAGCTGATGTTGATAAAATTATGCTGTCTTTTTTAAAAAGTCTACTATGATTAACTGCATTATTTGATATTTTTTGAATTGAGTTACCGAGAATTCTCCCTTGTTCTCTTAAATCTTCCAATCGGTATCAATTTATGGTTCCATTTTCCCAATATTCCTTAATAGATTTAGAAGGTGTGAAACCATTTCTAATATCAAATATTTGATCTACAGTTTTTCATTCTATACTTGAATTTTCAATTAGTTTTCAAATATTAGTCATTTTCTAATTCCTTAACTATTTCATCAATTGCATTCCGAAGTTCATTAATTCTTTTTACGGTTTGTTTAATCTCTTGATTTAAAGCCTTAATATCAATTACCTCTTCATCTTTTTTAATCTCAACATATTTAGAAACGCTTAATGAATAATTATTTCTTGCAACTTCTTGGATATCAACTAATTTAGATATATGTTCAACATCTTTCTTATCTTTATATACATTGAATATTTCTTCAATATTTTCTGGAGATAATTTATTTTGATTTTTAGCTTTTGTATAAATACTTGAGGCATCGATAAATTGAATTTTGTTATCTGTTCTACTTTTCTTTAATACCAAAATTGTTGTAGCAATTGAGGTACCAAAGAATAAATTATCTGGTAATTGAATAATACAATCAACAAAGTTATTATCAACTAGATATTGACGAATTTTTTCTTCCGCTCCTGAACGATAGAATATTCCAGGGAAGCAAACAATAGCAGCAGTTCCAATTGAATCTAGATAATATAAAGCATGCATAATAAATGCAAAATCACCTTTTGATTTAGGCGCTAATACACCAGCTGGTGCAAATCTTGGATCATTAATTAAGGTTGGATTATTTTCACCATCTCATTTAATTGAATAAGGTGGATTTGAAACAATGACATCAAATTTATCAACAATATTATGATGCATTGGATTTAATAATGTATTACCTAATTTAATATTGAATTTTTCATAACTTACATCATGTAAAAACATATTAATTCTACATAGATTGTATGTAACGTGTTGAATCTCTTGTCCATAGAACCCATCTTTAACATTATCAATACCTAATACTTTAATGGCTTTTAATAATAATGAACCAGATCCGCAACACATGTCATAGATTTTATTAATTGATGTTCTACCATGGGTTGCTATTTTTACAAGTAATTCAGATACCTCTTGAGGAGTGAAAAACTCTCCTCCACTTTTTCCAGCAGATGAGGCATACATGCCTAATAGATATTCATAGGCATCACCGAATAGGTCATTATGCACGTCATTACCAATACTTAATTCCATGCTTGCAATTCCTTGCAATAATTTCTTTAAAGTATTATTTCTATCAACGACAGATGAACCTAATTTTGGATCTGATATATTAAAATCAACAAATAATCCAGCAAAATCTTCTCTTGCTTCTGAATCACGACTGCTTTCGTCAATTTCTTTAAAAATCTCAAACAACTTAATATTTAAGTTTGGATCATTTAATTGATTCTTAACAACATTTTGAAATAAATGCGAAGGTTTAATAAAGAAACCTTTAACGTTGATTAATTCTTTTTTCTGTTCTTCAGTAATTTGATCATCACTTAAATCTGCATAATTAAATGAATCATTTCCATTAGCGATTGCTTCTCTTTTATTAATGTAGTTATTAAAGTTTTCAGATAGAAAACGATAAAACAAACCAACTAAAACATAGCTTTTGAAATCTCATCCATCAACCGTTCCTCTTAAGTCGTTTGCAATGCTAAATATTCTTTTAAATAATTCATTTTTCTCAAATTCGCGTTTATTATCTGCCATAAAATACCTTTCATGATACTTAATTAATAATTAATGATTATTAAAATAATAGCATAATAGCAATAAATTAATGTAATTAATATTTATTTAAATATTAATGAATAAAATTAAATCAATAAGAATATTTAAAAGAATTGACATCTACATAAAATTATGTTTTCTTAAAATAATTTATTATTTTAGTTATTTGCTTTAAAATTCCTCAATCTATGTTGTCAATGATGTTTTATATGTATAATAAATGTATTGATAAACTAAGGAGGACAAATGAATATCAATGATCAAGATTTTTTATTGAAAAAATATATAAAATTAGTTGATGAACTACCAACTTATGATTTCAATAAAGAACAAAAAGAATTAGTTAAAAAAATATTAAAACAAACAAATGTAAATGATTTACAAAATGTATATCAATTCTTAATTAAAAGAGTTAAAACTGGTTTTGTTTTTGATTATGCACCAGAATCTGATAGTAAATCAATAGTTACTTTAGTTAAAGATGAAAAATTAAGCTTTGATTTAAGAAAAGAAGCTAAAAATGATTTATTAAAGAATTCTTTAATAATTGGTGAAAATTATGACGCATTAAAGAATTTAATCGTCATAGAGAGAGAGAGAGAGAGAGAGAGCAAGCGCATAGCGCTTATTATGATGTAATATACATCGATCCTCCTTATAATACTGAATCTGCTAAAACAGATGGAAATACAGTTGCTGATAATAACGAAAATATTTCAGCAAATAAATTTATTTATAGAGACAAATTTAGCCGCAATGGTTGATTAAATATGATGAATGAAAGATTACAACTTGCCCATCAACTTTTAAAAGAAGATGGTGTTATTTTTGTATCAATTGATGATAATGAACAAGCATATTTAAAAGTATTAATGGATGATATTTTTGGGGAAGAAAATTTTCTGACAACAATAGTTTTTGATAAAACATCTCAAGGAACAACATTGGGTAACTATTTTAAAAAGACACACGAATTTGTCGAAGCATATGCAAAAAACATTTCTAAATTTGAACTTAATAAAGAAAAAATGCAAAATTCCAATAAATATAATTATATTGATGAATTCGGAGGATATGCATTAAGTAACAAATTGAATTCAATTAATTCATATTTAGAAGATAACAGAAATAGAGGTTACACAATATATTACAATAAAGAATTAAATGATGTAAAAGTAAAATTTGAATACGATACTAACACTTTAGTATACTCTCAAGAATATGATGAAGAACTAACAAAAAAAGGTTATGTTCCAATAAGACCTGGTAAAAGAAAAAATAAAAATACTGTTTGAAATTGAAGTTATGAAAGGTTTTTAAAGGATTGAAAAACAGAAATTGAATTTAAAAAAGATTCAAATGGTATTCTATTTCCTTATATTAAAAATAGAGAGAAATTTACTAGAGATCCTATAACAATACAAAAATTCGATACCCGTAAAACAGGTAATGGAGTATTAAATTCCATTTTTGGAGAAGTAAATTTTAATTATGCAAAACCATATGATTTAATTATGTGAATAATTGATAGACACCCCAACATAAATGCACGTATATTAGATTTTTTTGCAGGATCAGGAACTACTGGCCATGCCATTTTAGAATTGAATAGACAAGATGGTGGAAATAGAACATTCACATTGGTAACAAATAATGAGAATAATATTGGCAAAAAGATAGCTTATGAACGTCTATACAGAATTAATCATGGTTTTGGTTCTGAAAAAGAAAACTTTGATTGAACAGAAAATAATGAATCTTACAATAATCATTTAGATGTTTATCGCACTTCATATTCTAATGTGGATATTTTCAGTGATTCAAACGATAATAAATCAATTAAAGAATCATTATTAAAAGAGTTAAATGATTTTGGTATTAAAACGAATGATGAAAAATACAAAGATGATGATTTATTAAGAAAATTAACAGCATTAAAACCTCAAACTAAATAATAATTATGAAATTAACACACATTCAATTTAAAGCTGTTAATCAATTATTTAATAAATTTCAAAACGTCATCACTAATAATGAATCATATAATAAAACAATTGAATTTAAAGCACCAACAGGTGCTGGTAAAACATTTATGATTGCAAATTTAATTACACAAATAAATCAATATGCAATTAATAATAATGAAAATATTGTTTATATAATAGCTACTTTATCTTCATCTGAATTACCTAAACAAATGGAGAATAATTTAAATGATTATCGTGAATATTTATTAGATCTTCCCAAAGTATTAAGATATGAATCACCGTCTATTTCTAATAAATCAAACAAAACAGATTCTAATTATCATATTAAACTTTATCCAAATACCATTTATATATTCGGAGCATCTTCTTTTGGCAAAAACAGAATATATACGGAATATGGAATATATGAAGCATTTCTAAAAGAAATAAAAGATGCTGGATATAAATTAGTATATATTCGTGATGAGGCGCATCACGGTGGTGATACAACCAAAAAATCAATATATGTTGAAAATCTAAATGAAAATATAAATATATATAAATTATCCACTGAAGCTTCTTTTGAATACAAAACTCAATTATATGCTGATTACATTATTAAAATGACTGCAACACCCAAAGGACTATCTGAACAAGTTATTATTGATGAAAAAGAACTAATGAGTGATTCTATTAAATTATTAAAAACAAATTTGCATTATAATGAAGGTCTTGAACAAATACAACGGAAGGATTTTATTGATGATGAAGAACTTTTGAATATTGCATGTTTAAAATTTAAAGAAATTAAACAACAATACGCTGATGTTATTAATGAACCATCATTAATTGGAATTAATCCTGCAATGTTAATTCAAATTGATGATAAATATGCAAATAAAGAAAAAGAATTTAAGCAAAACTTAGATAATATCATTAATATTTTAGAAAAACACAACTTACAATATATAACATATTTTAGTAATGACAATTCCTCATCTAAAACAAAATTAAGAGGAAATTATAATTTAAAATCAATATCTGATAAATTATCACCTGTTGATGTAATAATTTTTAAAATTGGGCCTGCTACTGGATGAAATATTCCTAGAGCATGTATGCTTGTTCAATTAAGAAATGTTTCATCAACAACTTTAAATACACAAGTTTTAGGAAGAATTAAAAGAAATCCCAATCCCTCATATGAACCAACTGATCTGTTTAATGATAAGAATTCTATTAGATGAAATTATTATATCTACAGTAATAATAATTTAGAAAAACAACAAGAGTTTAAAAGGGTTTATCTTAAATTATTTAATCAATTTGAAAATGAAACTTTCACAGTCGGAAGAATAAACCGCGGTTTTAATGAAGTTATTTTAAATAACCAAGAATATATTGAAAAAATTTCAAAATTAATTAGTGATAATAGAGAAAAAATTATTGAATATTTTTATGAAAAAAAAGAATTTGAATTAAACCATAAATATATTATTGGACGTTTAAAAGAAATTAAAGATAATAATGGGAATATAAGAAATTATGTCGAAAAGAAAATTAACAATTTAATTGAATTAGAATTGTTTAATATTGAACAATTACAGAAATATAAACATTTAATAAAACAAGAGTTTTTACTGGAATTATTTAATGATTTAAAAATAACTCAATTATCTTTTCAAATGTTTATATTCATAATTTTCAGCCATTACATAAATGAATTCAATGAGATATTTAATGATATAAAACAAAAAAGCAAAAATAAAAATATAAATCAAGAATATATTTTAGAACATAAATATTGTAAACTACCAGTTAATACTGATTTGCTTATTACCAACGATAAAACAAATAATAATTTATATATCGATGAAAAAGAATTCAAATATGCTTACCATAACATAATAGAAAGGGATAATGGATTTCATTATTTTGATTCTAATGCTGAACGAGCTGTTTTCGATAAATTAAAAGAAGCACTAGATAATATTGATAAATTTAAAAACAATATTCGTTTATGAGCTAAAAACCCAGTACATGATGGTATTAATTTCGAATATTTCAATATGAATGATATATTTAATTCATACCCAGATTTAATAATTAAATACATAAGCAATAAAAAAGAACATGAAATTATTATTGAAATTAAAAATGAAAAAGACATTGATGATACAAAAACTGAGAATATATTAAATTCTTATAATGAATATATTAAAAACTTTCTACAAGACCAAAACGAAATGAAATCCAGTTCATTAACAATGATAGTTTGCAGATGAAAAAATAATTCAAATATTGAATTTAGGGGTTTCAGTACAATTGATAAATTAAATGAACTTTTAAATAATTCAAGTTATCAAAATCACATAAAGTTTAAAAATATATTTGAAATAATTGAAGAAGATTCTATATAAAAATATCATAGCAATAAAAACTAAAAAAGGAGTTTATGTCTCCTTTTTAAAATAATTTATTATTTTAGTTATTTGCTTTTTAGATTTTAAAAAAATTATGTTGCTATAATTTTAAGCATGATTAATATAGTTTTATACCAACCAGAGATATCACCAAACACGTCGAATATCATTCGTACATGTTTTGCAACACAAGCTAAATTACATATCATTAAACCTGTTGCTTTTGATATTCATCCACATTGAATGAAAAGAAATGGTGCAGGACATTTTCTAAGTGAAATTCAACATGAAATTCATAATAGTTATACAGATTTCTATAATAAATATGGTCATAAAAATATCTTTTATATCACTCGTTATGGATTGAATAATTATGCAGAAATTGATTATGTAAAAGAGGCAAAAGAACACAATGGCGAATTATGAATAATGTTTGGGACAGAAAGTACTGGTATTCCTAAATCAATTATGCAAACAAATATTGATAACTGTTTAAGAATTCCAATGTGACAAGATTGTAGAAGTTTAAATCTAGCAAATACAGTTGCAATTTTGCTATACGAAATTTCTCGTCAAAACAACTTTGATAATCTTTCAAAATACGAAGTGCAAAAAGGTAAAGATTTTATACTACAAAAATAAGGAGGTTTGTAATGATACATTGATTTCCCGGTCATATGGCTAAGGAGTTTAAAAATCTAGAGAAAAAACAGAAATTATATGATGTTTTTATCATTGTCTTAGATAGTAGAATTCCTATTAGCAGTTTTAATAACGAGATATATAAAATCGCTAATAACAAACCTATTTTATTTATATTAAATAAATCAGATAAAACTGATATTAATAAAATTCAAAAATATATAAGTGAATATCAAACAAAAGGTAAAGTTATTTTAACTAACTTAAAAAGCAATCAAGCATACAAACAAATTAACTCTGCTTTAAATAATTTCTATAATGAATTTAAGAAAAAAAATGATGCAAAGGGTAAATTAACTCCTGCATTGAAATGTATTGTTGTAGGTGTACCCAATGTTGGTAAAAGTACTTTAATTAATTTATTAGCAAAATCTAAAGTTACTAAAGTTGGTGCTACAGCTGGTGTAACTCGTGCAGAACAATGAATTAATTGTAAAAACTATATGCTACTAGATACCCCAGGTCTATTAATGCCAAAAATTAGTAGTGATGAAGTTGGTGCTAAATTAGCTATAGTTGGTTCAATTAGATTAGAAGCTTTAAATCAAAATGAATTAATTGTTGCACTATATCAATTAATTAGTAAAACATATCCATCAAAATTAATCGATATCAATTTAACTCCAACATTAAACGAAGATGAAATCTTTGCTAATATAGAACAATATGCAAAGAATAATAACTGGTTGCTGAAAAACGAAGTATATGATACAAATAAAGCAATTAATCAATTAATTAATTATTTTAAAAATTTAGATTCAATTATTTACGATTAAGGATGAAATATGGAATTTCAAAAACATGAATTAACTAATAAAAGAAACAAAATTGATCATATTAGATATGTTGCAATTGGTGATACATTTGCAACAGGTTTTAATACCAAATTTGGTTTTCCTTCATGAGGAAAACTAAAAAACGGTGAAATTACTGGATTATCATATCCAAGTTTTTTAGCGCGTCAAATTAAGTTACATGCAAAAGAAGGAATTGAATCTTTTGATAATTTTGCACTAGTTGGTTCTACACTAGATTTTTGAAATGCCTTAATTAGTTACAATAAAAAAGATTTAAAGAATTTATTAAATATTTTAGAAATCAATCAATTACTAGATTGAAATGTAAAAAATCCATTTAAAAACTTTTTATCATCATATTTTAATCATTGAAATTACAACAATGATGATTTCAAAATTGTTTCAGAAAAAATTGTCAATGCCAATTTATTAACCATCTCTTTAGGATTGGATGAATTATTCTTTAACATTCCCTTAAAGTTAATTAATAATTTTAAAAAAGAAGAAGATTTAGCTAAAAAAGCTTTAATTATTGAAGAGATAAATGAATATATAAAAAATACAGCTAATGTTTTTCAAGAGAAATATATAAATTTAATTTATTCTATCAAATCAGTTAATCCTAATTTAAACATTTATATAGTTTCATACCCACATATGTTGATTTATTTAGATGAAATGTTTCAAAACTTTTTTACCTTGGAAAAATATAGTAGCGAACTATCTATTAAAGCTTTCATTAACACCATTAATGATGTAGCTAAAAATGTTGCTCAAGTATGCAATGTTAATTATATTGATGCATGTGATAATGATTTTATCTATAAACATAAAGATTTATGTTCAAGTAACATTTTTAACGTTTTTCATACAGAAAAAGGGTATAAAAAAATTGCATTAGATTTATACACGAAACTTTCTTTAAATAAAGACAAAATTGTTTTCAATATTAAAAATCCAGAATTTGCTCAATCATATATATTAAATCCAGAATATTGAATAAATGATTTGAATTACTATACTCCTCTTTTCAAAAATAATTCTAATGTTGAATTATTCTTTAGTGTTTATGGTTGCAATCTGAATTACAATATTTTCATCGATTCAGATGATGAAATTAAATATAATTCAATTACAAAACCTTTTTATAACATTGGTTATTATATTGAAGCATTAGTAAAATTTGGTTCTAAAAACATCCAAGAAATTGTATCTAAAGCAATTGAACATAAGTTCAGCCAATCTGATATTCAATATCAATCAATTGATTTAATTTTAAAATATCTTTCAAATCAAACACGTGCAAAGGAAATATTTTTAACTCTTTTTAAAAACCAAAAAAGTGAAAAAATATTATTTATTCTTCAAAATCAATTAGAAAAAAATATTCGTAACGATAATGAAAAAATTACAGCTCAAATAATTAAAAACGAATGAAAAAACATTTTGAACACGGATCAAAAATTAATCTATGATGTTGTAAAACAGTTTTTTAATACTTCAGTAATTGAAACTACTAAATTTGAAATTAAAGAAATTATTAATGCTTTAGTTAATGATGCAATGAATACAAATATTTTAGATTTTATTTTCCAATTTAATAACAATAAAAACTTTATATTAATTAGAGAATATCTTTCTTCTTTAAATTCTTTCAAAGAAGCAATAAATTTTATTGTAGAAAGTATTATAAATAATTCAACATCTTATTCAGAATTAAATTCTTTTGATGAATTATGGAATTATTTCATTATTAAGAATAAATATAATTTAATCAAACATTTTGACAAAATATATATTGAAATCACATCAGAGGAAAACATTGATAAAACCATTGATTTCATTATCAAAACATTTAAAATGTTTATGCGTGTATCAATGACATCAGATGATGAAGTTGAACTAACTAAAAGTGTTAAAAATGTGTTGTATATCTTAAAATATAACACCAAACATTTAAATAATATGTTTGTGAAATTCATTGATAAAATTAAAAGCTATTCATTATATGACTTAATTGTTAAAAAACACGCTAAACAAAACGTTTTTAAAATTAGAAATTGATTTAGCTTTTATAGCTTTATTGTCTTAAGTTCAAAAATGAATAAACACATTATTAAAATCATTAATATCATTAAGAAAAATAAAATATAAGTTGGACGTTTAAATCCAACTTTTCTTTTACATAATTTGATGACGTATTTCTGGGTATTTATTTAAGATTTTATTAATTTTCATTGCTAATTTTTCTTTAAATGAAAATCTAGATACTAAAATGCCATAAACTGATTTATACAACGCAAAACGTAATACAACAAGCAATAGAATAATAAATACAATAGAAGAACCTACTGCGATAAACACAATCGCTATAGTATGATATGTTTTCTCCATTTTCTCAGGTGTTGCATATTTTAAGATGTTATCTTTAATTTTTTGCAATGGTTCTTTGATGTTTTTAGCAATTTCTGTTAGATTTTGATATGTTGCTTCATTTTGATCAATAAATGGTTTGATGTAATTATTTTGAACTGAAGTAATGCTATTAATTGCATTTTGAATTTGTTCTTTAATATCTGGTGTAACTTGTGGATTATTATATACCTCTTGCAAACGTGTAACAAATTCATTGATATCATTATTTGCTTGATTTAACATATATAAATAAGATTCTGGATCTTCTTGATTACTTGGATCAATTTTGTTAGTTAAAGTTAAAGCTTTGTCAATTAATGGTACATTCGTACCATCAGTTACATGAATACGGTATTTTTCATATACCATAGCTTGATGTTTTAACATCAATGCACCAGATATAATTCCCAAACATGAAAGAAGAATTAAAAAGATAGTATTAATTCAAATAATGATTTTTCCAAATACTCTTGCTAACATAATTAAAATAATCCTGGTTTTAGTTGTAATTTACCACTTGCAAAATCTTTCATTTGTTTTGACATACGATCAAAATCAGTTAATAATAAATTATATTCACGCGCAGTACGTCCGCTACCTTTAAGAATTCTTTCTTTTCTTTCACTATTTTTCAATAATTTAGGGTTTTTCTTTTCAGCTTGTGTCATTGAATCCATTAATATTTTATAAACATGGAATTTCTCTTCCGCTTCTTCAATTTTTGCATCGTCAATCTTACCAGCTAGACCTGGAATCATTTTTAACAATGATTTCATTTTTCCAAGTTTTTTAATTTGTTCTAAACTATTCATTAAATCGTTTAAGTCAAATTTTCCAGATACCATTCTGTATCCGATTTTCTTCATCATTTTTTCATCAACTTCTTCTGAAGCTTTTTCAATTAATGATAAAACATCACCCATTCCTAGGATTCTATCTGCCATTCTATCTGGATGGAATTGTTCTAATCCATTAATTTTTTCACCAACCCCAATAAAAATGATTGGGATTTGAAGTAAATGAGTAATTGATAACGCAGCTCCACCTCTTGCATCACTATCTAATTTAGTAATCACAGTTCCATCAACGCTTAATTGTTCGTTAAAGATTTTAGCTACGTTGATCACATCTTGACCTGACATTGCATCGACAACTAAAAAGATGTAATCTGGATGGGTGTATTTCTTGATATTTTGTAGTTCTTGCATTAAAGTTTCGTCAATTGCCAAACGACCGGCTGTATCAATAATAACTAAATCATGTTTATTATCAATTGCATATTGTTTAGCATTAACTGCAATTTTAACTGCGTCATTGATATCTTCTGTATAAAAGTTAGTATCAATTTGTTTAGATAATTGTTCAAGTTGTTCTCTCGCTGCTGGACGATAAATATCATCTCCAACTAATAAAGGAGATTGACACATTTTCTTCTTTCTTAAATATGAAGCTAATTTAGCAGATGTTGTTGTTTTACCAGAACCTTGTAATCCAACCATCATAATCACAGTTGGATTACTTTTCATTTTAATTTCACAACTTTTTGTTCCAAGAATTCTTGTAAGTTCGTCTTTGAAAATTTTTAAAACAGTTTGTTGTTTGTTTAATTTACCAATAATTTGACTATTTAAAGCTTTTTCTTTAACTTCTTTTGTGAAATTCTTAACAACCTCAAGGTTAACGTCGGCTTCTAGTAATGCTAATTTAACTTCTCTTAAAACTTCTAATATATCAGCTTCTTCAATGGTGATTTTTTTATTCAATTTTTCCATTGAACGTTGCATTCTTTTTTGTATAAAATCTAACATAATATTAATATTATATATGAACCATATACACATAAACAGAATTAATTAAAAAACAATGAGTATAACTCATTGCGTTAATTTGAATTTATTTTCCGTATTTAAACAATATTTTAATTAATTTATAAAAATCAAATTCAATCTTATTGTCTTTATATTGCATAATTTGATTAATTCATTTAGCAATAATGGAATTGTGAAAGTCAATTTGATATTCTTTAAATTCATTGCGAATAAATTGAATTAATTGATTTAAAGCTAATAAATCATGTTTGATATAAAATGTTAAACCATAATTTTTATCAAACCTAAATTTCTTTAATAACTGAAATTTATATAGAATCTCATTCATAAAATAATCTCTAGTTTTAAATATTTTATTAATGAATTCAATTTTATGAATATTAATTTTTATGTTATTTATGATCTTTAAAATTTTCAATGAATTATTAGTATTAATTTCTTTTAAAAAACTAAGAAATTTTGGATCATTTAAATAATTAATGTAATGATATTTTGTAGCAAGAAGGTCATAATATAAA
This sequence comes from Metamycoplasma cloacale, assembly GCF_900660735.1. Lineage (GTDB taxonomy): Bacteria > Bacillota_I > Bacilli_A > Mycoplasmatales > Metamycoplasmataceae > Metamycoplasma > Metamycoplasma cloacale. Next base: position 325,325 of record NZ_LR215049.1, on the reverse strand, counting down.
TTCATCTCTATATTGTCTAATATTAATGAAAAATTTATTGATTTATTCAATTTATCATTATGTTTTTCCAATAAACTACACAAGTCATTTATTGCGTTGTTGATTTTAAATTCTCTAGCTTTTTTATTTAAATAATCATATAAATAGAAATTGCTTAAAATTTGACATATTTTAGATGATATTAAATAACAATCATTCGTTATTTTAATGCCTTTATAATCTTCAATATATTTCTTTTTAATTGTTTTAGCTAAAATTGACTCAACGATAATAGGGTCTTTATCATTTTTGGTACATATTTCAAAATGCGATTTACATTCTGTATCAAATGGATCAAAATTACTAAATCGTTGCTTAATTTTTCTAAAAATCTTATTTTTTATTTTTAAAGAATTGTTAGTGAATAATATATCTATATCGTTTGGAATTCTTGTGATATATTGTTTTAAAAAGAATACAAAACTGCCTTGAAGCACTGCGCTAGAATAACGAGATTGAATTGATTTAACTATTTTTACTATTTTGTTTTTCTTCATTATCTTTGTCTAACATACTTAGATGTTTTAATCTATCATAATCTATATACGTATCAATTGCTTTGGCTCACTGTGAGTATTTAAGTGTAAACCATTTAGGCCGTCTTGAAATAAATAACATATAAAAAGTAGAAATAATTAATATAAAATAAAACTTATAACGTTTATAATTGGTTCTTTTTCACAAATATGCAGTTATTAAAAACAAAGGCTCTTTTTTTCAAAAAAACAAAATAATAGAATGTATAACAATTGAAACTAAAGCAATTACTGCTATTATTATCTGAACAATTATATTATGATTATCTTCTTTGCTATTATAACTATAGGTAGCAATTAAATATATAAAACAAGAAAAAGAAGCGATAAAAGAAATTATTGTTCATAAATAAAACACTAAAAATCGTTTAAGTTTTTTATAATATGTTTTTAATCTTTCATTCTCTAAAAGTTTCTTGATTATAATTTGTTTTGTTTTTGATATTGGTTTTAAACTAATCATTTTAATATATTGAATAAATGTTCATATAATAATCTCATGGTAATAATCTTTCTATACCTTCAAGCATATGTTCCATTTCAGATTCTCAGCGACCCAAGTGATATCTTAATACGTAAGAAGTGCTTATCGCTTTCATAATTCTTTTTAGAAAAATGACTTCATCTTTATATTCTCTAGGAGACATTCAAAAATTTTCGAAAGCATTTTTTAGATGTTCGTAGAAATCATACATATGTGAATAAATTTTTTCTTCTCTTTCCTTAGATATATTTTCAAATATGGTTTGACTTATTTGGTAAGTAAATTGTAGAGGTTCCGTAACTGACAGCTCCTTGAAACTTTTTAGATTTCAAGAGAAAAATGAATTAGGTGAATTTAACAAATCAACAAAACCATAAAGTCCCATTAATATGTCTACCGTTGTAAAAAATATACTTATTTCATCGTTTTTATCAAATTTATATCTATATTGAAAGGTTTTATTATATTTGAGAAAAATTGCATATAAGTCGCACATTGTTTTTTTATCAATAATTTTGTTTTGATCAGTTTTAGTTTCTGATGTTGTATATAAATTTACAAATAAATTATCAAATATTGCTCTATCCTCTAGAGTTTTGAATTGAATTGTGTTTGATAATGTAATATAAAAATTTCTTAATCGTTCGTCAAACTTTCGTAATTGTTCGTTTGTTGGATTTTCAATGGTCCCAAATTCTAATCAATAATTTGTAAATTCTTCCAGTTCGTTTTCAATATTTTGAATGTTATGTTTAGTTTTTATAGCCATTGACCCCATAGCTAATGAACCTGTATAACATGAAATCGAAGCGATTGAAACTAACCAACCAATGAATGGTACATTACTTAATAAACTTAACGCAGCACCAGCCAATGCCAATTCATGTTGTTTTTCTTTGTAATATAAATAATCTTTAAATTTGTCTTTTAATATTTCTTCAATGAAAGACAAAAATTCAACATAGGTTTTTTCTTGTAAAAAACTATGTCTAATACGTTTGTATTTTTTCTCAAAATCACCCATTAAGGCATCTCAATGGATCCGTTGTTTGAATTGTATTTTTAAATCTTTAGATAAATCAAATGTATCTAAATTAATAACTTTTCTGAAATCTTCTTCTTTTAGTAATAAAGCGTTGTAGAAAACTAAAAAAATCATTTCTTTAGATTTTGCATCCATTTTTTCATATATTTTCAAAAAATCTTCTGGAGTTGTTTTACCGTCACTAACTTTTTGAATTAAAACCATATCCAACATAAAATCCCTCTTTCTAATTACAAAAAAACGCATAACAAACATTTATATATAATAAATGTATGCTATGTCGTCTTTATATTTAAATAAATTAATACTGCACTCACAACTTAATTATACAATGGAATACAACATTTGTTAATGTTATATTTTTTTACAATGATTGAAGGCTTATTTCGAAAATTTCATACATCATGTCCATCATTAGGTTGTATGTTCTCATTTCTGATACTTTAATGCCATATTGAGCATCTGTTTCTGGTTGTTTTTCAATTAATTTTGAAAATGGTTCAATTAATAATTTAATAATTATTTCTTGTCCGTGAGAAATTAATAAGTCTTTTATTTTTTGAACTTTAAGATTATAACTTTCTGTTAATTGAGTAACTTCTGCTTTATTTACTTCCACATCATCTGAAACAGGCTCATCAACTGATGCAATTATTTTATCAATGTATTTTGTAGTTATATCTATAAGTTGTGATGACACTCTTAATTGTTTCATTGTGTCAATTAATTGCTCTTTTGTTTTTATAGTTTCTTTACTGAATGTTGGAAACTTTTGAATGCTTCCTTTAATACTTTCGTTAGTAACTGATAAAAGTTTTGTATCAAGACTTGCTAATTTTTCATTATAAGTTTTGTTTAGAGATTCAAATTCAGAAAAATCAATAACTTCTTCTTTCTTTTCTTTTTTATCGCATGATGCAGCAATTAAAGGTAAAGATATTGGCAACCCCAATGATAGACTTGCAAAGGTTAATAAAATTTTTTTAGATTTTTTCATGTCGCTCCTATTACTTTAAAACATTTCATTATATAAATTATAAATTATTTTTATATCTTTCCAGAAATCAATCAAGTAAAAGTGTGTAGTGCAAAACAAAATTGCAATAGTTCTTAATTAAAAAATAAGTGTTTTTTAAATGGAAGTTAATATGCAAAAATTCTCTTATGAAAATATTGACTTCCAAAACAATGAAATCAATAAAAAACATTCAAAAATGAATAGATTTTTTCATTTTCTTGAATTTAAAAACTTTTTTGAATTTCATTTCTTTTAACAATATTTATCATATCTTTCGCAATCTTTTATTAAATATATTTTATATATTAATAAATTGTAGTAAAATTTTAAGTAATTTATGTATGTCTAGAAGCATAAATGAAAGGTTACTATATGAATGATAATCAACAAAAGAATTTACAAGAAATTATTAATCATTTAAAAACATCGGGTTTTGTCTATCAAAATGCCGAAATATATGGTGGTGTTGTCAATACATGAGATTACGGAAATCTCGCAACACAAATGATGACGGAAATTAAAAGATTATGAGTAAGAGAATTTATTAAAAGAGAAAATAACTATCAAATTGATTCAAAAATTATCACCAATCCTCTTGTATGAAAAGCAAGTGGACATATTGATAATTTCGCAGATTATTTAATTGAAAATAAAGTTAATGGTAAAAGATATCGTGCCGATCATATTGTTAAAGATTTATTTCCAAACATTAATGTTGAAAAAGCAACATTTAGTGAATTAGAAGAAATCATTAAAACAAATGTTAAAGAATTTGACGGAGAAAAAACTGAATGAACATCAATAAGACCATTCAATTTGATGTTTAAAACACAAATGGGTGCAATTGATTCATCAGCAAACCAAACATATTTAAGACCAGAAACTGCTCAAGGTATTTTTGTTAACTTTAAAAACGTAGCAAGAACAACAAGAGCTAAATTGCCTTTCGGTATTGGTCAAATTGGTAAGAGTTTCAGAAATGAAATTACACCAAGAGATTTCATTTTTAGAACTAGAGAATTTGAACAAATGGAACTTGAGTTCTTCTGTAATCCAAATGAAGATGAACATTATTACAAATATTGAATCAATAAATGTAAAGACTTTGTTCAATTATTGGGTTTAAAAAATGACAACATTAGAATTAGACCACACGAACAAGAAGAATTAAGCCACTATTCAAAAGGAACTAGTGATATTGAATATCTATTTCCTTTTGGTTGAGGTGAATTACTTGGTATTGCAAACCGTGGTAATTACGATCTATCACAACATATGAAATATTCAAATGAATCACTTGAATATTTAAATGATGATGGAAGTAAAATAATCCCTTATGTTATTGAACCTTCTATTGGTTTAGATCGTTTATTATTTGCATTATTGATTGATGCTTTTGAAGTAGAACAATTAGTGGAAAATGACAATAGAATTGTTTTAAAACTTGATTACAACATTGCTCCATATCAAGTTGCAATTCTTCCATTAATGAAGAAAATCAATTCAAAGGCAACTGAAATATACGAAAAATTATTAAAAGAAACTGATATCAGAGTTACATATGATGAAGCTGGTTCAATTGGTAAAAGATACCGTAGACAAGATGCAATTGGTACACCTTTTGCGATTACCATTGATTACGAAACATATGACAATAATACAGTGACAATAAGAAATAGAGATTCAATGGAACAAACAAGAATAAGCATTGATGAAATTGAATCATATTTAAACAAATTTAAGAAATAAGGTGTTAATGGAAAATATCAATATTTGAGAAAAAGTTTTACAACAAACAGATATAGTTAGCATTATAGGTGAATATCTACCTCTTAAGAAACGTGGTAATGATTATTGAACTAATTGCCCTTTCCATGGAGAAAAAACACCTTCATTTTCAGTTAATGCTAAACGTCAAATCTTTAAATGTTTTGGATGTTCAAAAGGTGGAAACGCACTAAAATTTATTGAACTTTATGAAAATGTTTCTGCTATTGATGCATTAAAAAAACTAGCTCAAAAAGTAAATATTGATATCTCCCCATACATCAAAACACATACATCAAATAATCAATACACACAAGAACAAACACAATTATTTGATTTAAATAAAGATTTAAGTGATTTTTATCAATATCAAATTATTGCTAACAAATCATTACAATTAAAAGAATTTATTGATAAAAGAAATTTAACACGAGAATTGATTAAGGAATTTGAAATAGGATTTGCTGATGAAAATCAATCAGTATATAACTATTTAAAATCTAAAAATTTCAGTGATGAATTAATCATGAATTCATCTGTTGTTGCTAACGCTAAGCAAAATTTCTTTAATAATCGTTTAATATTCCCAATTAAAAATAAATTCGGAGATGTTATTGCGTTTTCAGGAAGGGATATTAATTCAACCACTGAAGTTAAATATTTAAATTCAGCGGAAACTATTGTTTTTAAGAAATCAGAAATTTTATTCAACTACTATAAAGCGAAGAATTTCATTGAACAAACAAATGAAGTTATTCTAGTTGAAGGTCAATTTGATTGCATTGCTTTATTTAAAATTGGAATTAAAAATGCAGTAGCCTTAATGGGTACAGCATTTACCGAATCTCATTTAAAGCTTTTAAGAAATTGCAATATTTATTTATTTCTAGACAATGATAAAGCTGGAATTGCTGCAACTTTAAAAAATTTAAAAATTATTTTATACTACAGCAATAGCTATAACATTACACCAAGATTTATAATTAATAATTTCAAAAAAGATCCAGATGAATTATTTAATATCGACAATGGTAAAACACTAAAAGAAATAATTGATCAAAAAACAGATTTAACAACATTTTTAGCTACTAAATACTTTATTGATGCCAATTATTCATCTTTAGAAGTTAAAAATAAATATATGATTCAGTTATTTGAATTCATTTATTATCTTGATGATACATTAAAAATTAGTTTTAAAAATTTAGTATTGCAAAATAATTGACTTTCTGAAAGTGAATATGAAAATTACTTCAATATATATTGCAAACCTAATTTCCCAAGTGATAGATCTTTCCAATCATTAATTTCAACTAGAAACATTAATAAAACTAATGAAACAGAAAATTTCAATAAGTTTTACACACCTAACATCGAAGATATTGAACAATTGCAAAAAATTGGTAACCCCGAATATAAACGACCTATTGGTGTACGTGAAAAAGACTTTTATATGATATTAAAAGCAATATTAATGCAACCTGAATATCTTAAAAATTGAGACGTATATCAATATACGCAATTGAATGATAAAAATACATCTCAACTTGAGATTAAAAATACCATCTGTTATATTGCAATGAAATATTTAATCGATCATAAACAATATAGCAAGCAAGATATCATTGATTTAATCGTTGCTGATAAAAATGAAACAAATGAAAATAAACAAAAATATATTCAATGTATTAACCAAGATATTTTAAATAATATTGAATTAATCACTAAAGATGAATTCAATGAAAAAATTAAAAATTTAACAAATATCGTAGAGAAAAAACATAAAAAAATAATTCTATTAAAAAAAGGAGAATAACATGGAAAAATCAGAATTACAAACATCAATTGATTTAGTTGTCAAAAAACTAAAAGAAGAATTAACCAAACTTCAGAAGAAAAATGCAAGTAAAACTTCTTTTAATCAAGAAGAGGTTTATAAATTCCTTGAGAAAAAGAAACTATTCGTTGATGAAGAAGAAACCAATGAATTATTTGAACAATTAATTAAACAAAACATTTTAAGTATGGATATTGATTTCGGTGACGATGATGATGTAACTGAAACTGATTTGGCAAGCAATATCAAATCAAGTAAAAAATCTAAATCAAAAATTGATTTTGATGATGAAGAAGAAATGGAAGAAATCATTGATGAAATTGATTTTGATGAATCACAAATCAAAGATATTGAAGAAGAAGATTTAGATGAAGATATTGATGAAAACGAAGAACTAGATGTTGATTCTGAATATGACGATTCAAGCGTACGCATGACAGATGAAGAAGGTATTTCTGATGAAGAAGATAACCTAGATTTTGTTCATGACGATTACATAGAACAAGCGCATGAAATGGATGACGAAGATGAATTTGATGCTGAATCATTGATTAAAGATTACGACGATTTTGATGACATTAAATTAGAGGAACGTCAATTAAGCTTAAAAGATGAAAGTGGCTTAACTAATAAATTAACCGAAACAAACGATATTGTTAAATGATACATGCGTTGAATTGGTAAATACGGAAAACTATTATCTCCAAAAGAAGAACTTGATTTAGCTAAAAAAATGGAAGAAGCAGAAAAAAATGGAGATAAATACCGTTATAAAAAAGCTAGAGATATGCTAGTTAAAAGAAATCTAAGATTAGTTATTAATAACGCAAAACGTTATAAAAATCGTGGATTAACTTTTATTGATTTAATTTCAGAAGGTAATTCAGGAATTATGAAAGCTGTTTCTAAATTTGATTACAAAAAGGGTTATAAATTCTCTACTTATGCAACCTGATGAATTAGACAAGCAATTACCCGTGCCGTTGCTGACCAAGCTAGAACAATTAGAGTGCCAGTACATATGGTAGAAACCATTAATAAGATCACTAAAATTGAACGTGAATTGCAACAAGAATTAGGTTATGCACCAAGCGATGATGAAATTGCTAAAAAATATGGTGGTGATTTCACTGCAGAAAAAGTCAGATATATTAGAAAAATTAATATCGATCCAATTAGTTTAGATAAAAGTGTTGGTAAGGAAGAAAATTCATTCTATAGTGATTTTGTAAAAGATGAAACTGTCATGAGTCCAACCGACTACGCTTCACATGAAGAATTAAGTGTGATACTAAATGATATGTTAGAAGATAGTCTAGATTACGAAGATAGAATTTTAATTAGAAAACGTTTTGGAATTGGAAAAGATAAAAACGGAAATACATATCGTCCACACACTTTAGATGAATTAGCTAAAGAAATGAATTTATCTAAAGAAAAAGTAAGACAACTAGAAACTAAAGTTTTACGTAAATTAAAACACCCACAAATTAGAAAGAAATTAAAAGAATTTTTCATTAACGAAAGTTATGATATTGATTAAAAAGGAGTAATGATGATCAAAATAGGTAGCCATGTAAGTTTTAAAAGTCCTAACTATTTAGTTGGTGCAATTCAAGAGAGTTTGAATAATAATGCAACATGCGCTATGATCTATTTAGGTCCTCCACAGAACACAATTCGTGTATCAACTGATAAATATCAATATCAAGAATATCTATTAAAATATCAATCATTAATTCCTGAATCAAATATTGTTGTTCATGCTCCATATATCATCAATGCAGCTAACCCTACTAAATATAAATTCGCTCAACAATTTTTAATTCAAGAAATTCAAAGAATGAATTACATTAATGCTAATTTATTAGTATTACACCCAGGAGCACATACTGAATTTAGTCGTAAAGAAGCTCTTGATACATTAATTGAAACACTAAAATATGTAATTAGTAAAACTAAAGACGTAATTATTTGTCTAGAAACAATGGCTGGTAAGGGAACTGAAATTTGTAGTAATTTAGATGAAATTAATTATGTTATCACAAATGTAAATAGCAGTCGTCTTGGTGTATGTCTAGATACATGTCATATATGAGATGCTGGTTATAACATTAGAGATTACAATAATTTCAAACAAGAATTGAAAGAAAAAAATATTTTTCAACATATTAAAGTAATTCATTTAAATGATTCATTAAATCCAAGATCAAGTCATAAAGATCGTCATGCAAATATTGATAAAGGATATATTGGATTTGAAACTTTAGAGAAATTTGTCTATGATCCTGAATTTAAAGAAATTCCTAAAATTCTAGAAACCCCCTATATAAACAACCAAAGCCCTTACAAAGAAGAGATAGCTATGCTACTACACAAAAATGAAGTAAAATTATTTTAAAGAGGTTATATTAAAATGGAAAACAAAGTATATGCAATTGAAATTAAAAATTTAGTTAAAAATTTCAAAAACGTTACTGCAATCAATAACTTGTCATTCAGTGTAGAAAAAGGACAATTATTTGGTTTCTTAGGACTTAATGGAGCTGGTAAAACAACTACATTAAATATTATCTTAGGGCTTTTAAAAAGAACTAGTGGTGAAATATTTATTAATGGTGAAAATTTTGAACGCAATGTTGCTAATACACGTAAGCAAATTGGAATTGTTTTTCAAGAATCAATTTTAGACGCTAGTTTAACTGTTAAGCAAAACTTAATGACCAGAGCATATTTATATGTGTCTGATTTTGAAAAAAATATTAAGGTCAAAGATATTGTTGAGGAAATTATTAAAGAATTTCAATTAGAAGAAATTGCCAATAGAGAGTATGGAAAATTATCAGGTGGGCAAAAAAGACGTGTTGATATAGCAAGAGCATTAGTGCATAAACCCAGCATTCTTTTTCTAGATGAACCAACAACCGGTTTAGATCCAAGTTCAAGAAAATTAGTTTGAAGTATTTTAAGAAAAATTCAAAAAGAAAGAAAACTAACCATTTTATTAACCACTCACTACATGGAAGAAGCTAACAATTGCGATTATTCTATCATCATAGAAAAAGGTAACAAATTAGCTGAAGGCAGTCCGACTACATTGAAAACAAAATATGCTTCAGCAATGGTAAAAGTTTATAACAATCCAAATATTATCAACCATGCAATAAAAGCGAAAGGTTTCCATGCCATCACTCATGCTATCGACGGAATAGAAATACGTTTTAAAACTTATCAAATGGCCTTAAACTTTGTTAAAAATCACATTGAGCTATTAAATGATTACGAGATTGTTAAGGGAGATATGGATGAAGTCTTTCTAAATGTTACTGGCGCTTTTAAAAATAAGAAAGAAGGTATTTAATGAAACAAGTGATTCAATTGTTTAAAAGAAACTGTCTATGCTTCTTAAAAGATCCTAAAAGAATCTTCTTCACCATAATGGCGCCGGTTATTATCTTTGCTTGTTTCTTATTATTTGCTAAAAACATATATAAAGAACAAATGAATCAAACTTTGAATGCACAAGAAGTGATAAATAATTTATATCTATATTCACCAGATACAAAAGAATTAATTAAAAAAGAATACGCTGATTGATTCTTATTAATTGGAATGATGACAGTTATACCATTTACTAATGCATTATCCATAACATCTGTCATGGTTTCAGATGCTGAAAAGAAAGTGCTAAACGATTTATTTATTACCCCCGTTAGATCATCTTCAATTAGATTTAGCTACTGATTCTTTAATTTAATTTTAAATATTATTATTAGTACATTTATTTATACAATTATTCTAACTTATATGACTATTAATAAAACTCTTACTTTTGATTCAATTAAAACGTTAAAAGTATGAGGTATTGTATTATTTAGCTGTGTATTCAATTCAGCAATGGTTGTATTCTTTATTTCGTTTGTTAAAAATACCGGTGTCTTTGCTGCACTAAATTCTGTTTTATCAATGATTTCAGGTTTCTTAACAGGAGCATTCATTCCTTTAACATCAATGCCTAAAGAAGTGGCTGAATTAGCTTCTTTAATTCCAACTACACAAATATCAAACTTATTAAGAACTGTTTTACTAGATGGTAAAGACATCTTTGCTAATTCAATATCAGCGGCACATTCATATTTATTATGAATTGATAAAGATAAGATTGAAATGTGACATATTACTTTATACATTCTTTCATTTACTGCCTTATTTATCTTTCTTAACTTTGCAATTAAATACAATAAACAAAAAAAATAACAGCATTAAAACTGTTATTTTTTTAATAAATTCCGGGTTTATTAATTATCTATAATCCTCAGGACGACTCAATACTAAATTACCTTTTTCTGTAACTAAAATTGTATCTTCAATTCTTGCTCCACCTAAACCTTCGATATAAATACCAGGTTCAACGGTAATAATCATTCCAGGTTCCAAAATTACGTCGTTTTTACCTCTACCAACACCAGGTAATTCATGTACATCAATCCCAACTCCATGGCCTGTTGAGTGAGTGAAATATTGTCCATAACCTTGTTGTTCAATGTAATCACGGCAGATTTTATCAATTTCTTTAGTAGAAATTCCTGGTCTAACTGCTTCTCTACCTAATCTTTGACTTTCAATAACAACGTCAAGAATTTTTGCTAAATCAGGGTTTTTAGGTTTGCCACCGAAGAAAAATGTTCTAGTAATATCGCTTGCTCAACCTTGGAATTGTGCACCAAAATCAACTTTAACAATATCACCTTTTTGTAGTTTTCTGTTAGTTGGGTGGTGGTGTGGTTCAGCTGCGTTTTCACCGAATGCAATAATTGAATCAAATGATTCTTTTTCAGCGCCAAACAATCTCATTAAATATCCTAATTTATTTGAAGCTTCTAATTCAGTCATATCTTCTTTTAAAAGTTTCTTTAACTCTTCAAAAGCTTGTAATGATAATTCACAAGCTTCTTTTACTTTACTGTATTCTTCTTCATCTTTGTGAATTCTTAACAATTGCCCTTGAATTTCAATAAATTCAGCTTTAGGTAATAACTGTTTAATATAACCAAATGTTTCTAGGTTTAAATAATCTTTTTCAACAGCAACTTTTGCATAATTTTTCTTTGCAAGAAATTCAGCAAAAGAATTTTGTTTCAATAAATGTACTTCAACATTTCTTGCGTTTTTAGTTACATATTCAATATATCTACCATCAACAAATAAATGTGCTTTATTTGCTTCAATTACTAGATACCCATCGCTTGTTTGAACACCTGAATATCATAGTCTTGTTTGTGGTGATTCAGCAATAATTGCATCAACTTTAGTTTCTGCAAAAATTTGGTCTAATTTTGTTCTTATCATAATAAAATAGGTCTCCTAAGAATATTATTTCTTTTCTTTGTGAGTTGTGTGAGCATTACATTTTGAACAGTATTTTGTTACTTCCATTTTATCGGGATGCAATTTTTTATTTTTCTTTGTAATGTAATTTTCCATTTTGCAAGCTTCACATCTTAATGTTAAACCTTCTCTTGGCATAATCCCTCCCATATAGATTGATTAATTTAAATTAATACTTTTAATTATATAGAAAAAAATTATTTTAGGTCATTTTAGATAAAAACAAAGCAAAAAATGAAGAAAAAAAGAATCATATGATTCTTTTAAATTATTCTTTTGAATTATCTTCGCTTGTTTCACTAACAACGTTTTCTTGAGTTTCTTCTTTTTTAATTTCAGCTGAAGTTTCAGCTTTTTTATTTGCTTTCGTTTCATCAATCATTGCGTTTTCAGCGTTTAGCATTTCGTGTTTATTAACTAATTCATTAGTAATACCTTTTAGGTATTTCTTCATATAAATAATGCCACTAATTCAAGCAATTAACAATCCAATAATTAATGGAATGTTAGTATAAATTAAATATGTTGAATGTCAAATTCTTTGATTGTTTTCTTCATTAATTGTCAATACGTTGTATACTCATGGGCCAGCAATTGCGATTGCAACAATGGAAAATGATACAATGATGGTTTTAATTTTTCCTCATATATTTGCTTTAATTTCAATATCTTTTTTAATTGCATATACACGGCAACCATCAACAATAATATCTCTTATAATGAATAAAATTACAATAGGTAGAAAAGTGTAATTTAGAATGGTTAAATAAATTAACATCAAGCTTGTTGCCACTTTATCAGCAATTGGATCAAAGATTTTTCCAAAAGCAGATATTGTTTTTGTTTTTCTCGCAACATGACCATCAACAAAATCAGTAATCATTGCAGCAATAAAAATAATTAAATTAATTCAATAAAGAATTGATATATGCAATTTATAATAACTTCCAGCTAAGATTGGTTTGCTGTTTTCTATGTAGTAATAGAATGTCGAAGCATCAATATCATCTACTGTTTTTCCAGTTCTTAATAAACTAAATGAAACACACATAATAATAATGAACGGAATCATTAATAACAATCTAGTTACTGTTAATCAATTTGCTGTACCAAATTTCTTTGTTTCAACACGCATTTTTCTAGCAGCGCGATGTTCTCTTGTTCTTCTAGGCATAAAATTGTTCCTCAATTGATTTTCTAACTAATTCTAGGTATTCAAATTTTCTTTCACTATCAGGAACTGCTTTATATTGTTCTTCAAAGAAAACAAGAATGTCATTAATTTTGTTCTTTCATAAATTACAGTTTTCAACACATAATCTTTCAACATTATTCACAAATGTTTCATATTGTGGATTATTCACAAATGTTTCTGCAAAATCATCACGAACAATTAATTTCTTAATTAATTTTCTTGCTCCATCTTTGATTTGAATCATTTTAATATCACCGATTGAAACAACGAATTTATCTAACTCTTTGTTTGTATAATCAATAATTTCTCAAATTGATAGAATGTATTCGTAATATTTCTTTTGAGCTTCAATTTGTTTTTTGTTTCTTTCCTTTAATTCCTTTTTCTTGACAACTTGTTTTTTAACGATTTTTCAAATAAGTCAACCAATAATTAAGGCTAAAAATATTCCTAAAATAACATAAATGATAACATTAGCAGATCCATTTAACGGTTGATTACCCTCAACAAGCGGTGTTGAGTTATTTTTTAATACTAATTCGTTCATTATTACTCCTTAATTTAAAAATTATATAAAATTATTAACTAGTTATTATTATTGTGTTTATTTTTAAATAAAATAATGCTTTCATATGGTTGTAGATTAACAATTGAATTATAAAATTTATCAATATAAGTTGATGCAATGATATTTCAATCATCATAGATTGAATTTCATCACAGATGTTTAAATTTACAATCAATATTAATTAGAAACACAATTCTAATTTCTTTATATTTTCAATAAATTTTAATTACATTTTTAGACTTTTTAACCGTAAGTTTACCTTTAATAAATAAATTACTTAAAACATCATTCGATCTAATTTCGTTTAAATATTTAATAAAATTAATGAAACTATTACGGTTATTTAATTGATTTTCTACATTATACTTTTCATAATCTAATGAAATTTTGTTTCGATTATTTTTATCATAATCGAAATTAGAAACGTAATTATCATTGTTTCAAGGAAGATAGGTTTTATTATTAATTGAATCTAGGATTTTGCGGTTGTTAAAATATTTTTTATTGCTAATTCCACGCGATTCATAATATCTTTTAATTTCGTTGTAATTATCATCATTTAAATCATTTGCATGATAGATACTTGCACCTAAAATAGGCAATTCATCACCATAATATAAACCAATTGAATTTTTACCTGAATTAATTAGCATTAAATAGGTTTTATATAATTCGGTTGTATAAGATTTGAGAACATCAAATTTAGATAAAAATCTACCAAATTTATCATTATTTAATCCCAAAATATAAGACGAATCTTTTAAATAAGGAAGTATGTTTTTCTTTATATTTTTATAATTAATTTTATTTACTTTTGCATACATTAATTTCTTGTTAATACCAAAGGAATTAACTAAATTTAAATATAAATAATCGCAAATTGTTTTACTAAAATATATAAACTGATTGTATTTTTTATTGCAATCAAAATTTGTTTTAAGAATAACGATATTATCATTTGAATAGTGTTTAATGGTTTTATAAATATCTTCTAATACACGGTATGATTGTGATTCATTAATTGTTTCATTAATCAGATATTCAAAATTATCCAATACAAAACAATTGATTCCTAATTTAAAATAAAAACTAATTAAATCATTGAATTTATTTAAAAAGCTAGATAAATTATTTATATTTTTTTGAATAAATTCCTGCGTATTTAATAAATAATCATCAATTGTTTTTCTAACAAAGGTATTTGATTCATTTTCAATACCGGCATCCTTAACAACAAGGTTTTGTAAATTCATATATGAATTTCTTATAGATTTTAAATCTAAAGTAACAGCTAAATCAATGTTGTTTGTTTTAAAATTACCTATAATTGTTTGAAATTCTTCTAAAAAGTTTGAATTTAGAAAATTTATGTGATTATTTAATGCTAGATATTCTGTATCAAAGAAATCATTAACAGAAACAACATTGATATTCATTTGATTGAAATATGCAATTTTTGAATTTAAATTTAAAATATCATCAATAGCTGATGAACTATTAATGTGATTAAAATATCTTAATTTCAATTCATATAGAATGATACGTTTCTTATTTTTAAAATACATATTTACCTATTTAATAATTGTTAATATAATCAATTTTAAAGCGTTTTGTTCTTCAATTAACCCTTTTTTGATATCAATGTCAATATCTGCAATGTAATTTAATAATTCTACTATTTTTTTATAACCGATTTTCTTGATAAATTTTGTATATAAATTAATCTGAAAACTATGGATTTTAGTTTCCTTTGATATATCTAATGTTGTAAAGTCTTGTTGTTGCAATAGATATATAGTTTGAGCTTTGACTAAAATAGAAACAATTTGATTAATTACTGATGTTTCTGATGCACCAAGAGCTAGCTGTTCGTAACATTTTTTTAAAATATCAGTTGAATTTTCATATGCTAAAAAAGCATTAATGAAACCAAAGGTTGTGTCATTAGGAAGAGTTAGATTATTATTTTGAACTGTCTGAAGTGTAATATTTGGCGTTTCAATTAACAATTTATTTACTTCATTAATAATTAAACTTAAATCATTTGGTAGATGAACAATTAATTCAATAATTGCATCGTTTGTGATTGTTTTATTTTGCGCTTCAACGTAGTTTTTTATATAAGAAATTAACAATCTTTCGTCTAATTTCTTAACCTCAATAACTTCTGTGTGTTTTTCTAGAAAATAATATAAATCAGAAGGTTGAAACTTACGATCGTTTTTTTCAATAAATTGAGTAAATATCACCACAACATTTTCACTTAAATTATTTAGTAATTCAATGAAATGAAGTATTTCTTTTTGATTTTTAGTTTTATGTAGATATTCTAAATCACGAAAAATCACTAATTTATTTAAAGTAAAAATATCATTGCAATTTAAAATATCATCAACCTCTTGCATATTAATTTCTGCATAGAAATCATGAATTTTTACATCATTGTTAAATTCTTTTTTATATTTTTCAATTAAATCATTAATTTTTTCATTAATAAAATATTTTTCATTCCCCTTTATAAAATACATACTATTATTATACTTAATTACATTCAAATCTAATATGACTATATAATAAATTTTGATATAATAAATTAGTTAATTTATTAGGAGGAAATATGTCAGGACACTCAAAATGAGCAACAACAAAACACCATAAAGCAGCAATGGATGCTAAAAGATCAAAAATGTTTCAAAAATTCTCTAAAGAAATTATCGTTGCTGCAACACTAGGTGGCCCAGATATTGATTCAAACCCCGCTTTAAAACTTGCAGTAGCTAAAGCTAAAGCTAAATCAATGCCTAAGGCTAACATTGAAAAAGCAATAGCAAAAGTAGCTGGTGGAAATAAAGAAGGTGCATCATTCCAAGCACACACCTATTCAGGAACCGCATTTGGAGGAGTTACATTTATCGTTAGCTGTTTAACTGATAACTTTAACCGTTTAAGTTCAAACATTAAACACTACTTTAACAAATACAATGGTCAACTTGGTAAATCTGGTTCAATTCCGTATATGTTCGATCAATTAGGAGTAATTGAATTTGACAATTCATTAGCATCAGAAGATGAAGTAATGATGGTAGCTTTAGATAATGGTGCAATTGATTTCAAAAACGAAGATGGATTATACATTATCTATTCACAACCTTCAGATTTCTCAAATCTAAAACAAGTAATTGATGAAACATTCAAAATTGAAAACTACTCAACCGCTGAAGTTACATATATCGCAAATACCGAAGTTGAAGTAAATGCAGAAAAAGCTGAACAAATTGATGCTTTTGTTACATTTTTAGAAGACGATGATGATATTCAAGAAGTATTCCACAACGCAAGTATCACTGAATAATAAAATTTCAAAATAGAGATTAATTCTCTATTTTTTCTTTATTTTTTCCCATCTTTAGTCAAAATTTATTTTTTATAAATAAACTAAAAATAGACAAAGGAGATTAATTATTAAGAAAAAGAAAATTATTCTATGAATTAGTTTATTTACAATTGGTTCAGCAATGGTGCTTGGATCGTATTTTTTAAAACAATATATTGCAAGAAAACCGAAAAAGAATATAGTAAATGATTATATATACATTAAATTAAATGGAGCTATTTTAAATGATTGTGAAATAAAGGTAAAGAAAAATACCACACTTTTAAATGTATTAAAGGATATAAAACTAGATTCTAATGCATATTTAGTTGACTTAAATTTAAATCAAAAATTGACTAAAAATGAAGAAATATGAATTCCTTTTAATCCCAATAAGAAAATTGAATTATCAAAAATTCGTGATATAAATTTCTTTATTAACTTTGGTTTTAATAAAACGGTAGCAACTGAAATAATGAAACTATATGATAAACTCAAAACAAGAATTAAATGATCAGATATTGAAAATATCAATGGTATTGGTGTGAAAAATATAACCAAATTAAAAAATATTTTAATTATTTAAATTCTTTTTGTTTTAGTTTCATAGTTGCACTATTAAGTTTTTGAATGTGAATGTATACCTTCGATTTAGTTGTTTGTATTGTAATCTTTGTTTTAGTTTGCTTTAACTTATTTAACTGAAAATTTTATCTATTACTTTATGTTATTTTTATTGTTTTTATATCTTCGTATTTTATACAACAATATTTATTAAGCAAAATCAATCCAAACGTTGATGATCATTTTGTAATTAAACATATAAAAGATAAGTTATATTCAATCAATTATCATTCAATGACTATATTCTTTTCAGTCTATGATAAAAAATTTAACAATCAAGATATTGTAAAAATAAAAGGGGTTATTTCATTAAAAGATAATTTAACTTACTTTGATTTGTCAAATAAATCGTTTTTTAAAATTAAAATTTCTGAAATCAACTGGGTATCAAAATATATATATTCATTTGATAAGATATTCAATCTTCATTCAACATATAGTAAGTCGTATTTAAAATTATTAATGTTTGGAATTAAAGATAATTTAGGATTTCAAATATACAACAAAATCAAAGAATTAAACATTGCACATTTGTTTGTTATTAGTGGTTTTCATATTGGAATTTTGTATTTTATATTAAGTAAATTACTTAATAAGCTAAAAATCAAATATATAACTGAAATAATTATTTTCGTATGTCTCTTGATGTATCTATATTTCTTAAATTTCTCAATATCTTCATTAAGAGCATTTTTATTCATATATTTATTAAAAATAAATAATGGTATTTTTAAAAAGAAATTTAATTCAATTGATATATTGTGTTTTACAGCATTCATTTTAATTGCTTTAAATTGTTATGTAATATTTGATTTATCCTTTATTTTATCTTTCTCTATCACTTTTATGATCTTAATTCACCTTCAGTTAATAAAGGGAATTAAAAACTTAATTCTAAAACAAGTTGTTTTCATTCTTTTAACTTATTTAACAAGTTTATTGTTATCAATAACTATATTCAATCAAATATCTGTTTTAGGCTTATTCAATCAATTAGTTTTTACACCAATATTAATTCTTACATACTGCTTAATTCCAATATTTTTATACAGCAAATTTTTGTCAGAAGCATATTTTTACATATTTGATTCATTCATTAATATATTGCATGAAAGTAATGTTTTAATTCATAATTCTATTCATTTATATGAATATACATTGTTTATTGACGTATTTTATTTCTTATATGTCTATATTAATAAAATAAAAAGTAGGAATAAAACCTACTTACATAAATCATAAAATTCGTTTTCATTAATTATTTTTATGTTTAATTTTTGTGCTTTTTCTAATTTAGAACCAGCCTTTTCACCACATAATAAATAATTTGTTTTTTGTGATACAGATGAAGTAATTTTACCACCATTTTCTAAAATCATTTTTTCATAAAAACTACGTGGTTGAGATAATTCACCGGTTATAACGAATGTTAAATTCTCTAATATATTAGATTTTGCATTTGATTTATAAACTAAATTAACACCTAAATCTAAAATTCTTGTCACCAATGAACGATTATGTTCGTTATTGCATCATTCCTTAAGTGAAGAAACGATTTTTGGTCCGATTTCATCATAAGAAGTTAGTTGCTCAAAATCAAAATCTATGAATTGATCTAAACTTACAACTTTAGATGCAATAAATTTAGAAACTTTAGCACCAATATGTTTAATCGAAAAAGCAAATATAATACGTTCTAGTGAAAGTTCTTTTGATTTTTCAATTGAAATTAAAATATTCATTATTGATTTATAACCAAAACCTTCTAAATTGGTTAATTCAGCACTTCTTTCTTTTAATCTAAAGAAATCATCGATGTTTTTTATAAAACCTTTTTCTATAAAGAAATCAATGTTTTTTTCACCTAAAGTATCTAATTCCATTGCTTCTTTTGAAGCGAAATGAATTAATCTTTTTCTAATAATTTCAGGACAATTTGGATTAATGCAATATTGTTCTAAAAATGTTTCACTATCAATTAAAGATTCTTTACAATAAGGACAGGTAATGATTTTGTTAAAAACATTAAGTTCTTCTTTTTTATTCACCAAACTTATAACACAAGGAATGATTTCACCAGCTTTTTTGATGTAGACTAAATCATTGGTATTTAAATTTAAATCGTATATATATTGATAGTTATTTAATGTCGCAAAAGATATTCTGCTACCGCTTAATGTAACTGGTTCTAATTCAGCATTATAAGTAACTAAACCAGTTCTTCCAATGGTTGCAAAAATGTTTTTAAGGGTTGTTGAAACTGTATCTGGTTCATATTTAAAAGCGATTGCTGAATGTGGAAATTTAACTGTATAGCCTAATTCGTTATAGTATTTCAATTCATTTAGTTTAATAACAATACCATCGGTTTCATAATCTAAAGAAGTTTTGATAGTTTTAAAGTTATTGATATATTCAAATATTTCTTCAATAGTGTAAACTGTTTTTGTTTCTTTTGAAATTGGAAATTCTAATTTAGATAGAAATTCAAAAGATTCTGTCATTGTTTTAATGTTATGCAATTCAGGGTTAACGATATAGTATAAAAATGCAGATAATTTTCTTTCTTTTACAATCTCTGGATTTAATTGTCTTAAAGTGCCAGCTGCGCCGTTTCTTGGATTAGCCATTTTAGGTTTGTTTTCTAATTCTAACATTCGATTTAAATTATTAAAATCTGAAATAGATAGATAGATTTCTCCCCTAACTTCTAAATCGTTTAAATAATTGATTTCTTTAGGAATGCATTCAATTTGTTTAACGTTTTCAGTAACGTCTTCTCCTATTAAACCATCACCTCTTGTAACTGCTTGTCACAATTTTCCGTTTTTATACTTAATAGAAATTGACAACCCATCAATTTTAGGTTCAATATAAAAACTATAATTTACTGCAATTTTGTCAATCTTTGCGATAAATTTTTCAATTTCTTCGTATGTATAAGCTTTATTTAATGACAACATTGGTTCGTTATGACGAATTTTAGTAAATGTTTCAGAAGCAAATGCATTAATTTTTTGTGTTGGTGAATTTTTTAATTCTTCATATGTAAATAAATAAGCATATTGTTCTTCTAATTTCTTTAAACGTAAAATTTCATTATCATAAACAGCATCTTCTACAATGGGATTATCTAGATTGTAATAAGCGTTATCTCATTCATTGATTTTAGATTGAAGATCAAGTATTTCTTGTTTAATTTTTATCTCTTTACTATTCATTTTATACCCTTTGATATGTTGCGATTCATCATCATGGTAGATTAACGCTATCAATTTGACAAACGATTACCATTGAAACTGATAAAACGATAATGAATAAAGCTAACATATCTCTTCAACCAACAAATAATTGACGATAATAACTTCTTTTAGCATAAGGTTCATAACCTCTTGAGGTCATTGCTTCAGATAAATCGTTAGCCTTTGTAAATGAAGAAACGAATAAAGGAATAATTAATACAATAAATGATTTGGTTTTATCTTTAAGATTTCCGTTTTTGAAATCCACACCTCTACTTGATTGAGCTTTCATAATTCTACTTGCTTCTTCAAGTAATGTCGGAATAAATCTTAAGGCAATAGAAATAATTCTAGTAATAATCTCTGTAGGAATTTTAATTAATTTTAATGGGTATAATAAATCATTAATTGCTCTTGTTAAATGTACTGGTTTTGTTGTAGTTGTTAAAATAGTTGTAGTTAAAATAACACCATAAATTCTCACAAAAATTGAAGCGGTTCTAATTAATGAAAATTTTGTTAATTGGAAAGTATTAGTTACACCAAATGGTGCTCAATATATATCGTTAATAATAGTTTGACCACGATAATAGGTATATGCATCAACACCACCATTAGTGCTTAAAGGAATAAATGGTTGATCACTCGCAATTGCTCCTTTAATTGTCAGCATATTGACTAGTAATATAAAGATCGCAATATAAAGTGGCATTCTCAATCTTAAAAAGAGAGATTTTATTGATCTAGTTGAAATTAAATAAGTAACGATTATTAAACTTAATAAAATAAAGTTTGTAATAAAGTGATCCGCAACAAATAGCAATACAATGAATAAAATATTGGTTAAAAATTTCAACCTAGGATCTAATTTATGAACAAAAGTATTTATGTTCAAATATTTACCGACAATATTTTTATTCATAATGCTCCTTATTTAATATTTCATTCAATCTTTTTGACAACTCATCTAAATTAGTTACTCTACCAACATCAATACCATTTTCTTTTAATTTGTTAACGAATGATAGTAATTTTGTTGGAATTAAATGATTATCTTCAAGAAATTTATCATCATTTAATACTTCATATGTATTTCCATCTCTAATAATTTGACCATCTTTGATAAAAATGGTACGATTAGTTCATCTTAAAGCATTATCTAAATCGTGAGTAACGATAATAATTGTCTTACCTTCTAGATATAAGTTGTGAAAAATATTTAACATCTCTTCAACACCTTGAGGGTCTAATCCAGCAGTAGGTTCGTCTAAAATTAAAAATTTAGGTTCCATCGCTAATATACCGGCAAGTGCCACACGTCTTTTTTGTCCGCCTGATAAATTAAATGGTGATTTTTCAAGATAATCTTCGGATAAACCAACAATTTTTATATATTTTCTAGCTAATTCCTTTGCTGTTTGTTTATCAACACCCATTGAAATAGGACCAAAAATTATATCTTTCTCAATAGTTGATTGAAATAATTGATATTCAGCGAATTGAAAAACAACACCAACTTGTTTTCTTAAAGATTTAATGTTTTTAATTCTTTTAATAGTTTTAGCAATTTTAATATCGGTATTAACAATTGCAATTTTGTTTTGTTTTCATTCTGCTAATTTAATCTTGTATTCATTTAAATATTGTTCGTAGTTTTCGCTTTTCTTTGATGGTTTACTTGGTTTTGCTAATTTAGTTTTAACCGGAACTTCATAGAAATTTAAATAACCGGAATCTGGAATGATTAAACCATTTAAATGTTCAATAAATGTAGTTTTACCAGAACCAGTTGGACCAATAATAGAGATTGCTTCACCTTCTTTGATATTTACTGATATTTCATTTAAAACTTTAATGTAATTAGGAGATTTCTTGTTGTATTCTTTAACTATTTTTGTAACTTCAATTTGCATAGTTGATCAATTAATTCCCTTTCATTATAAGTTGGTTCAATGTTTTTAATAGTTTCACTTAATTTGTATATAAAAGGTGAATCTATTTTTGCAATCTCAATAATCTCTTTATTTTTTAATATATCAATTGGTTTTCCTTGAGCAATTACTTGACCTTGTGAAAACACAATCAATTCATCAGCTAGTAAAGCTTCGTCCATATCATGGGTAATTGAAATTAGTGTTTTATTGGTTGTTTTATGTAAATTATGAATAATGCTATAAATATCGCTTCTACCTTTTGGATCAAGCATTGAAGTTATTTCGTCAAAAATAATAATTTGCGGATCTAAAGCTAAAACAGAGGCAATTGCAACACGTTGCTTTTGTCCTCCTGAAAGATATTGAGGTTCACGATCTAAGTAATCAATCATATCAACTTGTGTAGCGAATTTATGAATGATTCCTTTCATCTCTTCGTGTTCTAACATTTTATTTTCTAATCCAAAGGCAATATCATCTTCAACAGTTGAACCAATAAATTGGTTATCTGGATTTTGGAAAACGATTCCGATTTTTCTTCTAATTTCTTGTAAGTTATCTGCATTTAATTCAATATCATCAATAATGATTTTGCCACTTAAGGCTTTATAAATTGCTGATAACAATTTAGAAAAAGTGCTTTTTCCGGAACCATTATGTCCTAAAATAGCAACATATTTACCATCTTCAATTTTTAAATTTACATTGTTTAATGCGTTTTTCTTTGCGCCTGGATATTTATAACATAAGTCTCTAATTTCAATCATATAAAAAATTATATATATTTTTAATAAAAAAGCGTTCCAAAGAAAAGAGAAAATAAAAAAAATAGCCTTGCTATTTTAGGTGTGTATGTTTCTCTATAATTGAGATTGCTTCATTGAATACTTCTTCTTCTGTTTTATTGTTTGTATCAATAATTTCGTATGTCAAATTAAATCTTTCAGCAATTTCTTTAAAAATTGTTAAATAATTTGCATGTAAATTTTTGAAATATTCGTAGTTTAATTCTCAATTATCTACTTCACTTTCTCTTCCTCTTTGAAAAATTCTTTGTTTGAATGTTTCAAATGAAATATCTAGATAAATTGCTAAATTTGGTAATTCTTCTTTACTAATTAACTTTTCAAATAAAGCGTCGTAAGCATCTAAATAACGTTGGCCTTTTTCTTTTAAAATTAATTTAGCAAAAATGTAATGCTCAATTGAGAAACGATCTAGAAAAATATGATCTTTTTCGTAATGACGTTCAATTTCATTAAACTTCTTAACTATTTCTGTAAATTTTGTTGAATGGTTTTCAACTATATAACTTTGAAATCCAATGGTTAAATTTGGTTTCTTTTCATATAATCACTTCAAAAATGTATTAAACACTTCATCATCTTCTTCAAATTCATGTAGCATAATTGATGATGAATAATGTTTATGCAATTTTTCAGACAAACTTGATTTTCCAGCAGCAATCATTCCACTAATTCCTATTATCATAAATCCCCCTTAATCTATCACACTAAAATGTGTGTATTTATTATAAAAAAAAATAAGGTTTTCACCTTAAAAATATTTATTAATTTTTTTATATAAATTTAGCTTATCAGGATTTTGTAAACAATAAGATTTTATTAAATTAATAATTAAAGAAATTACTGTCATTGGTCCTACACCACCCGGAACTGGTGTTATATATTTAGCTTTTTCAATACACGCATCAAAATCTAGATCTCCAGAAATTTTTGAATTTTCACGATGAATACCAACATCCATTAGAATAACATCATCTTTCAACATATCAACAGTAACTGAATTTTTAACACCAGTTGCTACTATAACTAAATCGGAAAATTTTAAATTATCTTTTGGAGTCAATTTGTCATATCTGCGAGAAATTTTAGAATGAGTATCAAAATAAAATGATAAAGGTTTTCCTACGATGTTAGATTGACCAACAACAGATACATCATAGTTTGAAAAATCAATTTTATATTCATTTAACAACAAAATTATGCCTTTGGGGGTTGCCGGAAGAAATAAAGGATTAAATTGATTATCAATAATTCTTAAACCATCTATATCTTGTAATTCTTCAATAGAATTTAAAATATTTTGAACGCTTGAAACATTTTGTGAAACCATTGGTAATTGAACAATTATTCCCGTTACTTGATTTGAAAGTTCCTTAATTGTTTCAAAGATTTTTTCATCTGTTGGATTATCAGTTAATTTAACTAAAATTGAATCAATGTTCAATTCTTTAGCCATATTCATTTTATGTTTTATATATATGTTGGACTCTTCTAAATCTCCAATTTGAATAATACCTAAAACTGGCAAATCATCTTTTGATAATTTACTTGTGATCTCATATATTTCTTCCTTGATTTTCAATGATGTTTTTTTGCCGTCAAGAATTTTATTCATAAGTTATTTTTGTCTAAAAGTTCCTTTTTTAGATTGAACAATATAACTTGTTGTATCTGCTAATGATTTAGCATATTCAATTGCTTCTTTTTGTGTTTTAAAAACTCTTAATGCTCTTTGGCCATTAGGATTTTTAACTGCTCAACCTTTTTCATGATTTACTACATAACGTACTACCATAATTTCTCCTTATTAGAATTTGCTATATATGTTATTAATATTATATTGTATACAAGAATAAAAATAAAATAAAAAATGGTGGAGATGCGGGGAATTGAACCCCGGTCCACGCACCCTATTTAATGAACGTCTACAGTTTATAAAATTTTATATACTTAATTGTAATTATTAAATTCTCAAACTTCATTACATAAGTCAGTCAAAGTGTCACATTAGTTTAACTGAACACGCTAATGCCAAGCTCTAAACCGATTCAATAACTTGAGCAAAATTATTGAATCACTAGTTTTCAATTAAGCGAAAGCTAGATTTGAAGAGTATTTTGATCTCATCATCATTTCTAATGATAGATCTTCTTTTTTATCTAAGTTTGCGTTTAAAAAAGCCTAGATGCATTATGGTCTACAATACCACTGCAGTTCATTACGTCAGATACCTGTCGAAACCATTACACCCCCATAATTTATTTAATAAATTAAGGATTTCATTTGTCTTTTAGCTTCTAATTCCTTGATTTTTTCTCTTTTGTCGTGTTTCTTTAATCTTTTAGCTAAAGCAATTTCTAATTTAATATGATTATTTTTTCAATACAACGAAATCGGAATGATAATCAATGATAATTGATCAACTTTGTTTTTAATACGTAAAATTTCATATTTATGCATTAAAAGTTTTCTTGTTCTTGAAGTTTCACATTTCACATTCATATATTGCGCAATATAGCAATTATGAAGATAAATTTCATTTCTTCTTGATGATATAGTACAAAAAGCATTTTCTAATTTTGCATTTTTTGCACGCAAACTTTTTGTTTCTCAACCAAGTAATGAAATTCCTGTTTCGTATGTTTCGATTATTTCATAATCTTGCTTACTAAATTTGTTTTTTAAAATTAAAGTCGACATACTAATAATATTACAAAAAAAAGGAATATTTAAGCAATAATTGCGTTAATATTTCCTTTTAATAAATCTACGCTAGTAATTTTTATATCTCTTGTTTGACCGATGGCAAAATAATGAGTTAAGCCTTTTGCTTCAAAATTAGAAATTTTTAACACCTCATCGTTTAAATCTTCGAATCTAATTAAAACACTTGCTTGATATTCTTCTATGTTGAAAAAGATACCGAATTTTTCAATCGAAACAATTGTTGCTTTAAATGTTTTATTGATAAATTGTTGGAAAAATTCTGATTTTTTAATATCTACAATATCTCTTTCAATAGTCATTGCATTTTTTTCTGCTTCAGAATTTAATAAAGAAATATTTGAAATTTCTTCAATGTATTCTTTTTCTTTTAAAGGGTCATATTGTTTTTGAAATATGTAATTTCTAATCAAACGATGTAGTAATAAATCAGGATATCTTCTAATTGGACTTGTAAAGTGTGAATATGCTTGAGAAGCTAAACCGAAATGTCCAATATTATTTGAACTATAAGATGCTTTTTGCATTGTTCTTAATAAAGACATTTTAATGTAATCATCAAATTTAGTTTCTTTAATTTTTTCGACTAATAATTCAAAACTTTTAGGATTTCCATCAAATGGAACTTTTAAATGTTTTAAACCAACAAATGATAATAAATTTTGTAAATTCATTAATTTTTCATCATCTGGTTTATCATGAATTCTATATATTGAAGGTAATTTTTTATCTTGCATCATTTCAGCAACGGTTTCGTTTGCTCTAACCATGAAATCTTCAATCATTTTTTCGCTGATACCTTCTTTTTTAATAACAATATCAACAACATTTCCATCTTTCATAATGATTTTAGGTTCTTCAATTTCGAAATCAACATATCCTTCGTTGATTTTTTTAGCTCTTAAAATAGAAGCTAATGATTGAGCATTTAATAGCAATTCAGCTATTTCATTAGGCACATCTAATTTATGTTCTAGAAAATCATTAACACCGTTATATGTTAAACGATAATCAGAGGTTATAACACTTGGGTATATGTCATAAGTTTTATTATTTCCAAACGAATCAATTTCCAATTCAAGAGTTAAACAACATCTATCTACATTTGGATTCAATGAGCAGATACCATTAGATAATTCAAATGGTAACATTGGAATAACTCTATCTGGTAGATAGATACTAGTTCCTCTTTTTAAAGCTTCTTTATCAATTGGGGAACCTTCTTTGACGTAATAAGAAACATCGGCAATGTGTATAAACAATTTATAATTGCCATTATCTAATTTATAACAAGAAATAGCGTCGTCAAAATCTTTTGTATCAAGCCCGTCAATAGTTACTGTTAATAGTTTTCTTAAATCTTTTCTTTCGGAGATTTCTTTTTCAGAGACAAATTGAGGAATGCTTGAAGCTTCGGTTAAAACGTCTATATCAAATGTTTCATTAACATCATAAGTTGCAAATAACTTATACATTGAATGATTTTTATCTTCAATATTAGCAATGACATCTTTATACATTAAAACAATTGATTCTAAATTAGGTTTTAATACTTCGCATTTTACAATATCAGTTTCTTTTAAATCCTTTGGAACTGATTTATCATTCAAAATAATGAATTTACCATTCATTTTTTCGTCATATGGTTTAAAGTAAGGTTGACGATTTTTACCATATTGTATAAAACCTGTAATGTATTTAAAAGGATGCTCTAAATTTGCTTTGATATTTGCTTTATACATAACTTCGTTATGTTCATTTTTATAACTATAAATTGATACATCAAGTAAATCTTTATCCAATATTCCATTTAATTGAAAAGAAGGGATAAAGGCACTTAAATTGTTACCATTTTGATCTTGAAAATCAACAAATCCAAATCTCTTTGATGTTACAGAAATATTTGTTTTTAAATCAGTTACAAAATTGATTAAACGATAGTTATCTTTGAATTTATCAATTTTAAATTCATTTAATAATTTATTCAACAAGTTAGTTAGTTTGTTATTATCAATTCTATTAATTTTGAATACTTTAGCAATTTCTAAAAAAGTTGCTTGATTTTTTTCTTTTAAAAATTCAAGCAACTTCATTTCATTTAAATTGAATGTATACTTTAATTTTTTATCCATAAGTTTAAATGCTTTGAATTAAAACTCTTAAAACGATGCAAAGAATAAAGAGTAGTAACCCCAATGATAACATTGATCATTTTAAAACTTTTTTAATTCCTCTTTCTTTAGAAACTTTAAATAAATCTAAATCACCACTACCAACTAAAGCTCCACTAAAGCTATTATTATCCGGTGACATTAATAGTGATACAAAGATAATAACAAAAGAAATAATTAATAAAATAATAATAATTGCTAGCGATCCAGCCTTCATTAATTACCACCTTTCACAATTAAACCATATTCATCTAATTGTTCTTTAGTAACATCAGAAGGTGAACCTGATAGTAAATCCAAACCTTTAGCGTTTTTAGGGAATGCAATAACATCTCTAATTGATTGAGATTTAGTCAATATCATTAAAACCCTTTCAATTCCAAAGGCAATACCATTATGAGGTGGTAAACCATAATTGAATGATTTTAAGAAGAAACCAAATCTACTTTGTTGTTCTTTTTCAGATATGTTTAATATATTAAACATCATTTTTTGTGTTTCAATATCATGAATTCTAATAGAACCAGAACCTAATTCAAATCCATTTAATACTAAATCGTATGATTTTGCTCTAACTTTATCTAATTCATTTGATTTTAAATAATCCAATGTTGATTCTTCAAATTGAGTAAATGCGTGGTGTGCTGGTGCATATGATTTTGTTTCCTCATCATATTCAAACATTGGTCAATTAACGATTCATAAGAAATTCAATTGATTTGGATCTGCCAATTGATATAGTTCATTTAAAACAGTTCTAACAGCTCCTAATGATTTAAGTGCGTTTTCTTCTTTATTACCAAGAGAGATAATAAATAAAGGATTAGAGAAATTCTTTTCGTTTAATTTAGATAATGTTTTATATAAATCACCATTTTTATCTAATGAATTTAAATTAATCAATTCTAATTTTTCACCATTATTTTTAGTGAATGTTTCATTAATATATTGCATGTTTTCTTGAATATCACGATCAAAAATAATAGCTTTAACAAAATTGTAATTTTCAAAATATTGACTTAATTCTTTTGAATAATCTTGAATTAAATATTCATATCTTGTATCTGGTTTATCATTTCCGTAATGTGCTTGTGAATAGAAATAATCCATTCTTTCAAAAGGAGTTTTAATTTCATATCCTAAATTATGTAAAACTTCTTTTCACATTTCTTCACAAAGAGCGAAAATCTCTTCTTTTCCACCAAATGACATTTCAATATCTAATTGTGTAAATTCAGGTTGTCTATCTTTTCTTAAATCTTCATCTCTGAAAACTCTTGCGATTTGAAAGTATTTTTCAAAACCAGCAGCCATTAATAATTGTTTATACAATTGAGGTGATTGAGGCAAGGCAAAAAATCTTCCTTTTCTTCTTGTTGGAACTAAATAGTCTCTCGCACCTTCTGGGGTTGATTTAGAAAGAATTGGGGTTTCAATTTCCATAAATCCTTTTTTATCAAAGAAATTTCTAACCAATAAATTCAATTTATGTCTTAATCGTAAATTTTGAATCATTTTTTCTTGTCTTAAATCAAGAAAACGATATTCCAATCTAATATCTTCGTTTGCTGAATTGTCTTTATGTATTTCAAAAGGCAATTGTTTTGATGAGTTTAAAATTTTGTATTCAGAAACTGCAATTTCAATTTCACCTGAAAACAAATCTGGATTAGCTTCTAATCTTTTTACAACTAAACCTTTTGCATAAATACATGATTCTTTAGTTAATAAAGGATCTGTAACATCTTTGAACACAAGCTGTGCAATACCACTTGAATCACGTAAATCGATGAATAGTTGATTTTTAAATTTTCTTTTATTTGAAATTCAACCAAAAAGTTCAACTTCTTGATTTAGATTTTCAATATTTAATTTTCCGCAATAATGTTTTTTCATAATATACCTACTTTAATATTTTTGAAATGTCACTAGAATCTGAATAAATGATTGTCTCATCTAATTCTTGATTTTTTATTTTTATTTCCATTGGTTTAGAATTTAATTCTTTGAAAATTAATAATTTAGGATTTAGATTAAATTTCTGTTTAAATAAATTTTTAATAGTTGTTGGTTGATTAATTAAATGAACTGTAAAGTTTTTTCTTAAATCATAAGCGATTTTAACAATTTCGTCTTTATCAAAATCACTTGTATAGCCAATTAATATATCAATTTGATCTGTTAATTCTTCTATATTTTGACAATCGTTTTTAATTATTTCCATAATACGATCTACGCCAAATGCAAAACCGATTGAATCTAAATTAGGCCCATTGAATTCAGAAATCATACCATCGTATCTTCCGCCTGCTAAAACAGTTGATTTAGTTCCTAGAGCTTCAGATGAAGAAACGAATTCAAAAACAATGTCATTATAGTAATCTAATCCTCTAACTAAATTAGGATTGATAACATAATCAATATTAAATGCTTTTAAAAGATTTAATAAAGAATTGAACTGTTCTTTTTCGTCAACTGTTAAATAATCTAATAATTTAGGGGCGTTCTTAACAAAATCTAATTCTGCTAGATTTTTATCATCTAATATTCTTAAAACGTTTTTTTCTAATCTAGATAAAGTTAATTCATCAAAATCTTTTTTGTATGGTTCAAAATAAGATTTTAGTTTTTTAATATATTCATTTCTTGTTTGGATTGAACCAAGGTTATTAATTTCTAATACAAGATTTTCTATCTTTAATTTCTTTAAAAAGTCATATGCTAATTTAATAATTTCGAAGTTATTTAATTCATTTTTAGGGGCGATTAACTCAACACCTCCTTGAAGAAATTGTCTATATCTTCCTTTTTGTGGTCTCTCATATCTGAACATAGGACCGAAGTAAAATAATTTTGATTGCTGTAAGTTATCAATTTTATTTTCAACAAAAGCTCTAATGATAGAAGCAGTTCCTTCTGGTCTTAAAGCTAAATTACGATCACCTTTATCTTTAAATAAATACATTTCTTTTGAAACGATATCGCTTGTTTCGCCAGATGATCTAATAAATAATTCAGCCTCTTCAATAATTGGCGTTTCAATATAAGAGTAATTGTATTTTTTAGCTATATCAAAAAATGTATTACGTATATAATCTAATATTTTTGAATCATAGCCAAAAATGTCTCTCGTCCCTTTTAATCTATTAAACATAAATAACCTCGTTTTTATTAAATTGAATAATCATTAATTTCGATAAATGTTTGTTCTTCTACTTTTTGGCTGTTTCAATAACCATCGTTAATTCTTTTTTGTTTATTAATATTTTTCTTAATCTCAAGTTGCATTCAAATTAATGGAACTAAGAATAGATTGATTAATACAATCATAATAATATTAATTCCGAAGATTAATACAATTGTAGGGTTTAATCAAGTCATTAGTGTTGTTGTTGAACTCATTAATAATGCAGCAATTAATAGCATCATAATTTGTTCGCCGAATAAATCGTTAATTGCAATTCTGAAGTACTCTTTAATTTCCTCTTTTGAATATATATAGTTTTTAGTGTTAAGGTTTTTACTAAATTCTTCTTTAATTTTGTTTGAAAATAGAATTGAATCAATTGCGTTGTATAAACAAGCAAATAGTAAACCATCAATTATGTGTGAAGAAATTTCAATGTATGTTGCTAAAGCGGTTAATAAGACTAAAATAAATGCGAATGTTTGTTTTATAAACATCATTAATGCAGCTCTTCATGAATATCTGATCATTAAGTATATAAACATTAGTAATGTAGAAATGCCCAATACCATTGAAGCGGTTGCAATATCTGTTGATATATTAACTGGGGTAATATGGTTTTCAATGATTTTAAAGTTGTCAATATTTGATGAACTTAAAATAGTATTTAAATCATTTAAAATAGAACTATTAATTTTTGAAATTTCAATAATATAAGATTGATCTTTAATGTTTGCTAAATGATGGTTGATTTCGCCTTGAACGTTAGATATTGTAGGTGAAATGATTGATGCAATATTATGTGTTGTATCTAAATTTCATTTGATTCCATTTGTTGGAATAATTGAATAAACAATACCATTTTTTAAGTTGGAGCTTAAGTTTAATCCGTTATAAACTGATTTATTTATTCCTGAAATAATGAAGAATGAAATTAATGCCAACACAACGAAAATAGCAAAACCGATTGTATAGAATTTAGATTTATTAATTAAATTCATTTTTTGGATTCTTGAATAGAATTTATTATCTTTATATAAAACTCAAGAAACTTTATTTTCAAAACTCTCTGTTTTAACAACGTTTCTAATTAAATAAGTATTTAACATCGATGATGCAACAAAACTAATCATTATTGATGTAAAGAATATCAATGCAATAATCGTTGAATATGAAATGCTAATAAATATTGACATAAATATTGCTAATATCAATATTGCAGTTGAATCAATTGATGTTATTAAAGATTTTTGAGTTGATTTAGATATTGATTTAACAGCATTAGAACCTTCCATAATTTCTTTTCTATAAACATTCATGTGATGCATAATCAACATAAATGCCATAATAATTGAAATTAGAATTGTTAAACCAATAATTGGGGTTATAAATATATTCAATATTGTGAATACTACTAATAAAATAAATGTTAGAAATAGGATTGTTAAAGAGGATATAAAACCTAATAATCTATAACGAATAATTAAGTAAATTGACATTAAAGCAAAAAGAATTGCAAATACAACTAAATACTTATTAACATTTGTTGAATTAGTTTCAATGAAATAACTAGATTGCAATACGTATTCAAATGGAGCAACACCATAATTTATAGCTGTCGCAAGTTCTTCGTCTGTATATCCATTTTTATTATCGTTTAATAAATAAATTGCCGAATCATTAACATTACTTGTTCTTAAAGCAAATGGATTTGAAACAGTAATTAAATACTTAGCTGCATTGATTGTATCGGTTTTTAAAACGGGTTGAATTTCTTTTTTAATTGGTTGACCTTTTTCATCAACTTCACCTGTTGCAACTTCTTGAACTTTAGCTGAGTTTCCAACATATGCGAAATTAACAGGGTTTTCACCAGCTGCTAGTCATTCATCTGGATATTGAGTTTTTGCAATATTTACAAATTCTTGAAGATTGATTCAAATATATGCTTTTGGAGATGAATTATTGAAATATTGAGGATAATAAATCATCAATGCTAATTCATAACCATATTTAATAAATTCAGTTCAACCATCATCACTAAATTTTAAAGTTATTCTATTTGAAACACCTTGTTTATTTTTTGCAGTTGCAGGATTTGCGACAAATTTAGGAATAAAATCGCCAGGATCTCCATTCATAAAATCGTTTAATGTTTTACGAACTCCAGGTTCTAATCTTGATAAAAATTGGCCTTTGTAAAATACAGGATTACCATTTTCGTCAGTAAATGTTAAATGCGGCTTATTTACTAAAGAATTGATTAATTCATTTTTAGTTTGATCATCATTATGTGCATAACTTGTGATATTTACTGTGTCATTTGAACTTAATGAAATATCAATTGATGATAATGTGTTTTTATTTTGAATATAAGATTTTGTTGTATTTAAAATCGCCTTAGAACTTGGAAGATCTTGAGACGCTAAATTTGTATTTGTTGTTGGTTTAATTTTTAATGATATATTTGAAGCTTGTACGTTTGAATTGATATTATCCTTGTTTAGTTTTGGTCCCAAAAAGAAAATTGAACCAAAAATAATTGATAAAATCATCCCAACAATGACAAAGATGCTAATAAATCATCTAAATTTTGAACTAATTCCTTTTGTTTTTTTCATAGTTTAAAATTATATTATAAATATTTATAATATCTTGAAATTAGTTAAATACGCAACCCCCTCATCTGTAATTCTCCGACCACGTGGAGATTTTTCGATAAATTTTTTAACTAATAATTGTGGTTCTATTTCATTTATTATCGTTTGTTTATCGTCTTTTGTAATACTAGAAATAGCATCAATTGAAGCATATTTTTTAGTAAAAACATTATTTAAAGTTTCAAGGTATTGAATCTGAATTTGCGTTAAACCTCCATCAAAAATACCAATAAAACCAAATGTTTTCTTTACTAATTCTTCATCAATCATTTTTTGATTATCATAGAGTGAAAAATCAAATACACGTTTTAAAAGCATATTTGCAACTCTAGGATTATTATTTGAATGCAGCGCAATCATTTCGATGGATTTATTATCGATTGAAATATTGTTTCGTATTGCTGAATTACTAATAATTTCTGCTATTTCTTTTGTATTGTAGTTAATTAATTTACCAATAAAACCAAAACGATCTTTTAGAGGTTTTGATAGATGATCAAATTTAGTTGTAGCAGCAATTAATGAAAATGGTTTTAATGTCATTCTCATTATTCTTTTATCCCCGTCAACACCTAATGTTATATCAATAACACCATCCTCCATTGCAGTGTATAACAATTCTTCCAAATTGTGATTGATACAATGTATTTCATCAATAAAAATAATGTCGTTTTCTTTAATAGAGGATAGTAGTGTTAATAAATCACTTTTCTTTTCTAAAAGAGGTCCTTGAACAAAAACTATGTTTTGTTTAGTTTCATTAGAAATAATTTTCGCTAATGTAGTTTTACCTAATCCAGGTGGTCCGTAGAATAAAATATGATCAATTGGTTTCTTTTGTGCAAATGAACTATTAATCAATACTTTTAAAGTTTGTTTTATTTTTGTTTGCCCGATAAATTCGTCAAATTTTTCAACTCTAAATCTATTGTTCATGATATTGATTTCCAATGATTTTTATTGCTTCTTCAATAGATTTTTCAATATCGTTGGTTAATTTCATATTGTCTAATGCATACTTAATTTGTTTAGTTTTAAAACCTAACATTTTCATTGCATTTTCAAACTCTGTTGTATTTTTATCAATCTTTTGTTCAACATTGATTTTCTCTAATTCATCGCTATTTAATTTAGAAATTAATTTACGATATTTTTCTTGTAAACTAAAGACCATATTGTTTACTACTTTATGTGAAACGTATGGTATTTTTTGTAATTGTTCATAATTGCCATTAGCAATTCAACTAATGATATTTTCTCAACCTTGATTTAAAATAATGATTGCTGTTTTCGGTCCTAATCCTTGTAGGTTAATTAAATCTTCAAATATCACTAATTCTTTAAAATTATCAAAACCATAAGTCGCTTTTGAATATTCATTTTGAATCGTTGAAATATATACCTTTCTTACTTCATCTTTATTAAAACGTTCAACCTTAGCAACGTATATCAAACTACCTTCACCATTATGATCTAAAATAATATAATTTGTACTTACGTGTACGATTTTTCCATATTTATATATTGTCATTTTTCTCTCCTTATAACTCAATAATATTTACTTTATTTTTAGGTTTATTAAAGATAGGAAAAATATGAGAAAAACCAAGGAAAAATAGTAAAATTCTAGATATGAAAAAAATCGAAGTAAATATTGAAATTAGTAAAAATTCAAACATTAAATATGAATATGATCGTAAATCAGGCAAAATCAAAGTAGATAGAATTTTAAGAGGTGATTTTAAATATCCAGCTAACTATGGATATCTAGCAGAAGCTCTTGACTGAGACGGAGATGAATTGGATGTTTTGGTATATTCAAGTGAAACATTTATGCCTGGAACTTCATTGGATGCAAGAGTAATTGGTGCAATGAAAATGATTGATTCAGGAGAAACTGATACTAAATTAATCGCTGTTCATGCCGATGATTATCGTCTAGATCATATTAAATCTCTAAAAGATTTAGATCAAATGTGATTAGTTTCCGTGAAAAACTTCTTCTCAACATATAAAGCATTTAAAGGTGAAAATGTAACTCAAGTTTTAGGTTTTGAAGATGTTGAATGAGCAGAAGCTGAATACAACGAATGTGTTGAATTAATGCAAAAATATGGTTCAATGGATAAAGAAGATTTTTTAGCGGAAATGAAAAAGAAACACCCAGAAAAATATCTTTAAAATTCCATCATAATTTTTTTAAAAACGTTTCTACGTTTTTATTTTTTTTATCATTTTTGTAAAAGTATAAATTAATGGAAAATAACTTAAATATAGATATTTTTTTGGTATAGAATAAGGTTGTGATTGTGTTTGAAAAAGGACAATATGAAATACAAATTATGATTAATTCTAGCTTATTTCGAAATATTAAAAAAGATTAATTTTGAACATTCAAAAATCGATAAATGAATAGATTTTAAAGGACTATTTTCTAAAGAATGTGCGATTTTGAAATTTAAAGATATGCATGACAAATGATTTGCTTTATTTTCAAAAACTGTTATTCAAAATTTAGATCAAGATTATCTTTTGATCTTCCGTAATACATTATTAAAGGAAACTGAAAATAAATATTGATATAGAAGTTTCTTTTCTAAATCAACTTATTACCGTAAATTACATAAATTAATAATGTTTTTAATCTGAATGTTGCATTTAAATAAAACTTTCTAAAAGGGTTATTTATTAATAAATAAAAATTTAATTGAGTTCTATTAACTATAAATTTTGTATCAGAATTATTAAAATGAAATTGTCTCGTATATGAGACAGAAGGAAAGAAACATGACTAAAGCTGAATTATGCAAACGTCAAATATTCATGTGTCATTTTAAAAAATGAATGTATCAAAAACTAATTTCTTTACTACAAGAAACACAAAAGAGTTTATAAATGAATATCCCAGAAGTAACTGCTGTAAAAAATGACGTTACAATTGGTAATACATTTTCTATTAACGTCAAACCATATAGTTATAAACCATTGTTAAAACCAGCATATGTTGCAAATAATTCCGTTTTAAATAACCGCCCAATTTTTATTGAAGTTGAACGCTCACTTAATAGTAGCAATGATTCAATGTATATAGAAATTCCAAAGGAGATTTATTCAAATAACGTCAATCATATGCATCTAAAAATTGATGACAAAAAGATCGATATCACTTCAATGAGAAAAAGGGAAATAAATAACAATTATTATCGCTTTTTTATCAATGATGGATATGATGATATTTTAGATGTAACAAAAATTAAACATATTTCATTACGAAACGTATTTGCAGCTAGACAATATCATAATATTAAATTCGGCATTGAAGTTGATTGAAATTTGAATAATAATTTCAGATCTAATTACGATGTCGTAAATAATAATATTAAATTAGAATTCATCAAACATTTAAAAATTAAAATTGTTGATGACTCAAGATTTTCTATTCAAAAGAAAGACTTAATTCAAAAAACAAGTTATATCACTGATATTAAAGTAAATACAGAACGTGCTTTTAAATACGATTGAAACGATATTATGGAAATCAAAACTTGTGTTTATAAAAACAATGAAGCACAACCAATTATGTATGAACCAGAAATGATGTTTCAACCTGAATTATTATTGAAATTAAATAGCAATTTATTCTCACTAGTAAAGGAAGAAAACATTGATAGAAAGAATAATCATCAAATATTTAAATACAGTACAGTTGATGGCTATACTTGAAACAAAGGTGTTGGATTTGAATATAGAAAAAATGCAAATAATGGCGCTTTTATCGAAAGTGATTTCATTGGTACAGCTACTTTTGAAATTAAGGGTAAGATTTGAAAAAATAGAGATATAAAATTAACTGGAAGTAAAGAAATTAAACAAAAATTTTATAATAAAGAAT
Source organism: Metamycoplasma cloacale (assembly GCF_900660735.1). Taxonomy (GTDB): domain Bacteria; phylum Bacillota_I; class Bacilli_A; order Mycoplasmatales; family Metamycoplasmataceae; genus Metamycoplasma; species Metamycoplasma cloacale. The sequence continues at coordinate 286,835 of NZ_LR215049.1, read as the reverse complement.
CAGGTGTCATTAAATTATTAATTAACACAAAAAATATTGAATTATCAATACTAAATGAACAATTTAAAGATCGCTGAATTACATATTCATAATTAAAAAAATAGTCGATTGACTATTTTAATTTTGGCCCTTTTGGAATTAAATTTCTTTTATGCTCACTGATTTTATGTAAATGCTCAATTCTATTAGCAATTTCCTTTGAGACATTATTTTTATTAATTAAATATTTTTCAAATTCTAAATAACTAAAACCTAATTCTTCTTCATCATTGCTTTCAATACATAAATTAGCAGAAGGGCTTTTGGTTAGAATTGAATTTGGAATATCTAACATTTTAGCTAAAATGTAGATATCTGATTTTTTGATATTAGCAAAAGGTAGTAAATCACAACCACCATCACCATATTTAGTGAAATAACCTAAGTAGTATTCATTATAATTATCAGTTCCTAATACTAAATGATTTTTATCTTGGCTTAAGGCGTATATTGACGACATAAATAATCTTGATTTTAGATTTGATAAACTTGCTAGATTTTTGATATCAAGTTGGTTTTTCAAGTTATTAAATATATCGCTTAAATCAATTGTTTTTATATCTACATTTAAAGATTTTTTTAACGCTTCTATATCTTTTTCTGTTTGAATATCATCTTTGGTTTTAAAGTAATAGAAATTGCAATTATTTGGAAAAGCAAGTAAAGCAATTTTAGCTAAAGTAGCACTGTCAATACCACCGCTAATTCCTAAACTTAAACCTTTTGCGTTAGCTGATTTCACTTTTTGTTGCAATCAATTAGTGATTTTTTTAATTAAAATACTATATATTTTGATCTCTTTTTTATTTAGTTCTTTATTTATATAATCATTAATTTTATTCATATGAATAATTTTAGATTAAAAAATAATTAATCATATAAAATATAAACATATTTTAATAAATATATTAATTAAGGAGAACATTATGATTAACGTAAATGATTTAAAAGCAGGAATTACTTTTCAAATTGATGGAAATATTTATGTTGTACTTGAAGCACAACATTCAAAACAAGGACGTGGTCAAGCTAACGTTAAAGTTAAAGCAAAAGATTTAAGATCAGGTACAACAACCATTCAATCATTCACTGGTGGAGATAAAGTAGAAAAAGCCATGATTGACAAAGTTGCCATGGATTACTTATACAATGCAGGTGAATCTCTAATTTTCATGGACCAAGAAACATTTGAACAAATTGAAATTTCAGTTGAAGTTTTAAAATGAGAAATGAATTTCTTAAAAGAAGGTCAAAAAGTTGTTGTTAGAAAATTTGAATCAGAAGTACTAGATATTGAATTGCCAGTAAATATTGCATTAAAAGTTATTGAATCACCAGATGCAGTAAGTGGCAATACAGCAAAAGCTGCTCAAAAGAAAGTTATTGTAGAAACAGGTTATGAAGTTGAAACGCCTTTATTCATTAAAGAAGGTGAGGAGATTTTAATTTCTACAGAAACTGGTAAATACGTAGGAAGAGCATAAAAATGTTAAATAAAGAAAGTGACATTATTAAAGTTAATACCAAAATGAACTTTTGCTACTACGTAGAAAAAGAAGTTATTTTGGAAGCAATTAAAGATGTTATTAATACAAATGAAAATATTCTATTAATGAAAGAACCGGAAATTGTTGTTAATAAAAATTTATCTAATTTAACTATTTCAATTGATTTAAAAATTAAAAAATTAATGAATTTTTGTCTAAGCACTAAAGAGTTAATTTTCTTAATTGAGCAAAAAGTTTTTTCATTAATTAACAATAAACCAACAAATATTAATTTAGTATTTCACGGATTAGAAAATGAAGACAAACTATAAATTCGATATCAAAGTATGTGATACTTTAAAAATGAATGCAGGAGCTGTAATTAACCGAATTAATTTCGGCAATTTTGGTTCTTCATATAGTTGTGCTAAAATTATGCATTCATTGTTTTACTATCACTTTAATTTCAATATCAACGATCTAAATTGAGTAAATCGTGACCGTTTTGTTTTATGCAATCAAAGCGAATTAATCACCTTTTATGCGCAATTAAGAATGTTAGATCTACTAAATATAGAAGATTTAAAACAATTAGATAAATACAAAGATTTACAATATCCAATTTTAAACCGCGAGCATCTATTAGATGCAACTGCAACTAATGCCGGTCAAGGTTTAGCAATTGCCGTTGGTCTTGCATGAGCAGAAAGTTATCTATCAAGCAGTTTTAAAGAAATCAATCATTATACTTATGCATTATGTTCTGATGCTGATTTGCAAGATGGAATTGCTCTTGAAGCATTGTCTTTTGCCGGAACTCATCAATTAAATAAGTTAATTATTTTATATGATTCAAACGGTGTTCAATCTCAAACATATACATCTTCAATTGTTAAAGAAAATATTAAACTTAAATTTAAAGCAATTGGTTTTAAATACATTGTTTGTGAAAACAAAGTTTCTGCAATAGTAAAAACTATTTCAAAAGCTAAACGTAGTAATAAACCGACATTTATTGAAGTTAAAACATTAGCGGCTGAAGGTACACCAAAAGAAGGAGCAATTTCAAGTGATAACTATGCTCCAAGCAAAGATGAACTAAGTTCATTTAAAGATAATTCAACATTTAAAAAAGCTGACAACTTTGATGTAGATGATGAAATTAGAGAAAAATATATTCATAAAATCAATAAAAAAGCAAATAAAATCAATCGTTGAAACCAAAGTGAAAAATTAAAATATTTCTTAGAAGATCAAGTTAAAATAAATCTAAATTCATTGATATTAGACGAAAACAAACCAACAATTAAATATAGTGAAGAGATTATCACTCATTTAACAGAAGGTTTTAAAAATATTGTTTTACTAAATTCAGAATCATCTTCAAACACTAACATTAAAGCTTGAGGTGGAATATATAGTCATAACAACAAAAGTGGTAATAATTTAATTCTTGGTGCACGTGAATTATCGAAAGGTTTTATAGCAAACGGAATAGCTTTACATTCAAACCTACGTCCAATTATTGCTTCTTCATTAAACGCAATTGAATATCTAAAACTTTCAATGCAAAACGCAGAAGTTATGAATTTATCTAACCTATATTTAATTGTTAAACCCGAAGAAAACATTGATATTAAACCTAGAAACAACATAAATAGTTTAAGATCAATCAACAATATCAATATCTTTAAACCACTTGATGAATTAGAAGTTAAAACCTCATTTGAAAATCATTTTAATCATAATCAACTAACTGCAATCGTTATTGAAAACAAAGATAATATAATTAATACAAACGAATAAAAAATCAAACAAAAATACTTGCTTGATTTTTATTTTTGTTTTTTATTTTTGTTTTTTATTTTTGTAAATCAAAACTCAAAATCCATTGAGATTCTGAGTTATTTTTTATAAACTTTTTAACAATTTAATTTCATCTTTAGTTAAATTACGGAATTTACCAATTTTTAAATTATGATCAGTTAATGGTCCGTATGCAAAACGATGTAATTTTAATACATTCGTTTGCACTAAATTAAAGATTTTCTTAACGTGGTGATTACGTCCTTCATTTAAAGAAATTATATAATCATTATCCTTGACATAACTAACATTTTGTTTTGAAGGTTTATTTTCTAAAATAACACGATTACTGTTTAAAAACTTTATTTCTTGTGTTGATAAAGAACGATCAAGCGAAACTAGATATGAACGTGTAATTTCACTAGAAGGATGAGCTAATTTATTCGCTAATCCACCATCGTTTGTAATAATAATCACTCCCGTTGTATTGAAATCAAGTCTTCCAACAGAATAACAATATTGATTTAAATTTAAATACTCAAAAATAGTTTTTCTATTTTCTGGATCGTTATTAGTACAAATTAAACCTCTTGGTTTATTAAATAAAATATATAAATCAGGTTGTTTTAAAAAATTAATTGTTTTTCCATTTACAACAATAACATCTTTAATTGATACTCTTTGACCAATTTTAGCAATTTCATTATTCACTAATACTTGTTTTTTTAAAATTAATTCTTCTGCTTCACGACGAGAACAATAACCCGAAATACTAATTGCTTTTTGAATTTTTAATGTTTCTAGTTCTTCCATTTTTACCTCTTTTAAAGAAACTACAATAATTATATATTTATAAATAAATATAAATTTTTATTTGTGTCAATTAGTTTCATTTTTCTTAATTTTGTTTTTAAATTTGAGTTAAAGGAGAAAAATGGAATATACAATGGAACAAGCAAAATATGTTTTCAATATGAACTTAAATGAGAAACGCAAGTTTATTTTAAACTTCTGTAAGTTTTACAAAATAGAGAATTTAAACAAAATAGATAAATCAAAGGACTATCTTGAAATCTTTATAAATTCTTTAACCAAAGACGAACAAAAGGTATTTTTAGAAAATTTTATCTTCAATAATAAAGATTCATATTGATATCTCAATTATTGATCAAAAACGACGTATTACAAATTACTTCATTTAGTTGTTAACCTATTTTTAAAATATCTACATGCTCATAAATAATATCATTGAAATTGAAACTAAAAAACCTGTTATTCAACATGAACAACTATCATACAAGATAGAAAAAAGAGTTAACAATAACATTTTTGCAAACACAAGTGAAGAATTTAATTTAAATATTGAAAGACTTATTAAAAGCGATGAATTTATTATTGATTTCAGTTATAAAAACGATACTGAATTTATCAATAATACCTACATAGTTTTAACCTTAAATAACAAAATGATTTTACAAAACGCAAGATTGAATAAGCAAGACAATTGTTATTCAATTGAGTGTATTGTAAAACAAATGAAAGGTTTTAGTGATTTTTCATTTAAAGATCTAGAAAATATCAATGTAGAGATTATTGTTGAATCTAACAATAAATTAATTCAATTATACAGTTTAAGCTATTATCTTGACAAGCAATTTGAAGATAAAATAATACGTTTAAATCAAGAAGGAGCAATAATATCTTTTATTAAAGATATTAGAATTGCGTTTAAAAATCTAGAAAATATTGATACAAGTTTAAGACAAAATTCAGATATCAATCGGTTATATTTTAATTTTCGTCCGTATAAATTATCATTAGCTGAATGATTTAAACAATTATATGAAATTGATATTTTTAGTAAATGAGATAAACTAGATACGCAAATTCACAACATCAGACAAACCGATTACATTGATTGACAAATTAAAGCTATTGAATTTCCTAATATACTTGAAAATAAAATAAATGGATTTTTTAATTTCACAAGTCAACGTAAAACAATTGATTTAAATTGTTGATCATATTACGATAAATATAACAACCAAATCGTTATTGATGTTTTAAATGAAAAATCTAAATTAGGTATTGTTATTCCGCCTACTTTTTCAGGTAATTTCAATCATAAAGTCAGTTTATCATTTGGAAATCATAAAAAAGAATTTATTCTAATTTATCAACAATTTTTTAATAAACCTTATCTAGATTTATATACAGGATTAGTTAGATTGAATATATTACAAAAACCCACTTTCTTTACTAAAACCAATTGGTCGATTATTAAATATCGCAACATAACAAAAATTATTAAAGAGGTAAATTCGTTAGAAGAATTAGCAAAGAAAGGAGGAGAATAGATGACGTTAAAATCAAAGAAAATCATTATTTTTTCTACATTATCAGGTGTTTTAATTGCAAGTTCTATCGCATTAACAACAGTTATTATGGTCAAAAAGAAAAACAACCCAAATATAGAAAATAACAATATCAATATTGTACCCAAAATTGAAAATGCTGAAGATAAAGAAAATGAAGATAGAGAAGATAATAATAACGAAGAATCGGAAGTAATTAATAAAGAAAAAGAAATTATTAATTCATTAGAAGTATTTCCTGAAATTACATCCGCTGAATACTACTATCATTTAAATTTCAAAGATGGTCAACCGTGAATAGATGATGATATGGTGTTATTTATTATAAAAGATATAGTAAGTAGGTTAATTATCAAAGGTGGAATTATTAAATATGCAATCAATCGTTTTGCTCAAAATGATGTAGAAATTTCATTCATCTGAGAAAACGAAACAAAAAAAGCATATAGAACATATAAATTAAGTACCAATCATATATAATTTTAAATTATGGATATTAAGGAATTAGTATTTAAAGAAATTAAAAAATTAACTAAACAATCATTTAATGAAGAAACAGAAATTAAATCACTAAACATTGATAGTTTAGATTTAGTTGTTCTAATTAGTGATGTTGAACAAAAATTAAAAATAACAATCAGTGATGAAGAACTAATGTCTTTCAAATATATCAAAGACATTATCGTTTTGTTAAATAATAAAATTTAAAGCAGAAATTTCTGCTTTTATTTTATATTTTGTTAAAATTATATTTGTATCTAGGGGTATAGTTCAATGGTAGAACAACAGGCTTCAACCCTGTGTGTTGTGAGTTCGAGTCTTGCTACCCCTGCCATATGGAGAATTCTCCATTTTTTTATTTCATTTTTTGATAAACTTAAAACACTTATAAAATAAAAGGGGTGTTATATGTATAAGATATTTAACGAAGGTATGATTGAAGTTATCACCGGGCCTATGTTTAGTGGTAAAAGTGAGGAATTATTAAGAAGATTAAGAACCATTGAATATGCTAAATTAAAACCATTAGTAATTAAACCAAGTTTTGATACAAGATTTTCTGACAATGAAATCGTAAGTAGAGCTGGGATTAAATCAAAAACTCATTGCTTAAAAAATATTAAAGAAATTTATGAATTATTAAAAGAAGATCAATACAAAGCAGTTGTCATTGATGAAGCACATTTCTTTGATGAAACATTAGTTGAAGTGGCTGACGATTTAGCTAACAGAGGTTATTTAGTAATCATTGCCGGGTTAGATCAAGATTATACAAGAAAACCTTTTGGATGTATTCCGCAATTACTCGCAATTGCAGAACGTGTTACTAAATTACAAGCAATATGTGTGCAATGTCAACATGCCGCATCAACTAGTTATCGTAAAATTAAATCAGATCAACAAAATGTATTAGGAAACTATCAAGAATATGAAGCTAGATGCCGTAAATGCCATATCAAAGGCAGTACAAGCAAATAGCTTTTTTATATATGGTTTCTATTCTACAATAAGTATAATTTTATTAAATTTACCCTAGTTTCTTTAATTTATATATATTAAGATTATATGCTATAATTATTCTATATTTATTTGCAAGGAAAAAACATGGCTAAAAAAGAATTATTTACTAAAAAAGAAAAAGATCTAACAGTTTCTGTTCACTATTCTATAAGAGGTTCATTAGTTAAAAAAGTGGAAGAAGATGCAGAGAAATATAACATAACAAAATCCAAAGTTGTTGATACTATTTTAGAAGATTATTATAAGAATAAAAAAATATAAATTATTACATAATTATGCTATATTTATGCTATAATTATAGTAGAGAAAAATTATGAGCGTTCAAAAAATAGAAAATTTAATATCCTAATTATTAACTGAATAAGTTGAATTTTTAAAATTTAAACTTAACTCAAAAATAAATAAGAATATAAATGATGCTATCACAAAAGCAATTTACATCCGCTATATTTCGCACTTTAAATCGCTTTCATAAACTCTCGTTATTATAAATTTAAAATTTATCAAATATTCTATGATATAAAAAAATTGTCGAAATTAGCAATATTTCAAATTTACAACACTTTTAATTGAAGATACAAAGCACTTTGATTATTTAATAAATAACAATAATGGATTAATAGAATGAAAAATATTTCAGTCAATTTATTGGTTTTCATAAACAAAAAAAAGAAATTCTATAAAATACCAGAACCAAATAACTAAAAAATAATAACAGAAGATGTATATTATCTTAGAATTACAGACTAAATTGCTTATGAATTAAAAATGTTATCTAAGCACAATTCAAATAATCACAAGATTAAAAAATACCTATAATAAAAGGAGGGGAAAGTCAGATATCATATTCCAAGTAATAAATAGTTTTTATAGAAAAATAAAATATATAATTAATAATAGATTTAAAGAATTGAGTTCAAAATATTTGCTTCAATGTTATGAATTTGATTAATGATGTAAATAAAATAATAATAAATTATATTTATCGGCATGGGATATAAAATACAGGTGAGTATATGAGTAAAGAAAAGGGTCAAGTTTTTACGCCAAATTGAATTGTTAAAGAGATGATAAAATTTTGTGATATTGATGATATTACTAAAATTAAAATAATTGACAATTCTTGCGGGGATGGTGCTTTTATCTGTGAAATAGTAAGACAAATAATTTACAAGAAACCAACAAATTTAAAGAAAATATTAGAAAATAATATTGTTGGAATTGAACTTGATGAAATGGCTTATAATCAATGTTTAAATAATTTAAAAGAAATTGAAAAGCAACATAAATTACCTAAAATAAAATGAAATATAAATAATAATAATACATTAAAAATTTACAAAAATTACAAAAATAAATTTGACTTAGTTATAGGAAATCCGCCTTATGTTAGAATACACAATACAGTAGAAGATTTGTCCGAATTTGAATTTTGTAAAAAAGGAATGACAGATTTATTTCTAGCTTTCTATGAAATAGGAATAAAAATGTTGAAACCAAATGGTAAATTATGTTATATTAATCCGAGTTCAATTTTTAATAGTAAGGCTGCGGAAATAGCAAGAAAGAAAATTTTAGAATTAAAAATATTAACAAAAGTTATTAATTTTAAACATACTCAATTATTTGAAAAGATTACAACTTATTCAACAATTCTTTTATTAAATAAAAATAATAAATCAAAAACAATTAAATATTTTGAAAATGATTTTAATAATCCTGCCATTTTAACTTATGGTGAGTTTAATATTAATGATTCTTGATATTTTGATAAATCATTAGAGAGATTGCGAATGCTAAAAAACATTATTACAAATACAAAAACAAAAAAATATACAGTTAAAAATGGAGTGGCTACTTTATGTGATGAAGTATTAATTAATGATAGTATTCCTTGTAGTAAATACACTATTAATATTATTAAAGGTTCTACTCTAAAAGAGTCAAAAACTTTATTTTTATATGATGATGATTTTGTACCAATAGATTTTAATAATATTCCACAAAATATTAAGGAATATCTATTAAAAAATAAAGAGAAACTTCAAAATAGAGATCTAGAAAATAAAGATATTTGATGAATATACGGCAGAACGCAAAGTATTAAAGATAAAAATTTTATTAAATTATGTATCAATACAACTATCAAAGATTTGAAGACAATTAAAACAAAAATAATAAAGAAAGGCGAATTGATTTATTCCGGTTTATATATAAATATTTATAATGAAAACGAAATTCAAAAAATTCAAGATTTAATAATTAATCAAAATTTTATCGATTATATTTCTGTTTTAGGAAAATATAAATCCGGTGGATACTATACATTTAATACAAAAGATTTATCTAATTATTTAAATTATTATGCTAATTAATGGTATTTCTTTATCTCATCAACAATATAATTAATAAATTTGCCATAATCATTTAAAATTATTGCTTCTCCATATTCAAAATTCTCTAATTTATAATCAACGAATTTAAAATCATTTTTTAAACAAAAATCTTTATACTCAGATAAATCTTTGCATTTAAATAAATCATCTATTTCAAATTTATTAAATTTCTTATTTACTATATGCAAAAACATTTTTGACGGAACAAATAAATTATTTATTACATCTTCAAATGATAGTTTTTTATATTTTGATAATTTTTCTGATGTAATTTCTTCTCATTTAGAAATATTTTTCTTTTTATCAAAATACGGTAATCAATGATCAATAATAAATATTTGAAAATATGGTATTCCAGCTTTTCTAATATTTGAGGTTTCACCCAACATGTTTTCAAAATAATTATTTGAATTTTGAAAATAATTACTCATAACAAATTTTACTGCCACACCAGCAATGTGAACTGGCTTGTTATCAACTATTTTAGAAATAGTTATGTCAACTTTTTTCGGCATATAATTACCTGTTATCACCTCTTCTTTACCTTTGTTGGTATTAATCGAATCCACTCTATAATTGTCATTCAATTTTTCTTTGATGCTATTAGCAATATAACCGTGTAGAATTTTTAACTTTTCATTTGATCTAGCACTTGTATTTAAATATTTTATAAATGATTCTTTTAATATATTGTTTATTTTATTCATATTTGCCTCATATTTTAAACAATTTCATTATATACAAAAGTCTCAACAAAATAACTAAAAAGTAATATATAACTATAAATATCATTGAAAAAAAGAATAAAAACAAAATTCAAGTATTGTTTTTAACATAACCGGTGAAAACATCACTATTGAAAAAAGTTCAGAAAATTAAATTAAGCTATTAAGTTTTATAAATGATCAACACAGAAATGTATGATCGTTTTTTTTATTTTATTAATTATTTATATAATGAATTTTAAATAAAAAAAAATGAGTATGAAGTAGATACTCATTTTAATCGGAATTTAAAAATATATGGTGCCGTTTACTAGAATTGAACTAGCGACCCCTTCCTTACCATGGAAGTGCTCTGCCCCTGAGCTAAAACGGCAACTCATTGATATTATATAGATTTTTAAAATTTTTCAACAAATTTATTTGTTATTTATTGTAGTTTTTTCATGTTTTAATAAATTAATTTTTGTTTTAATATTTCCTGTAAAACCACCAATTGAATTAATGGATAATACACGATGACAAGGAATAACAATAGGAAAATTGTTCATTCCACATGCTGTTCCAACTGCTTGGCATGACATTCTTTTTATCCCATTTTTCATTGCAATATTTTCTGCTAATTCTTTATATGTTTTAGTTTTTCCATATTCAATTTGGCTTATTTCAAATCAAACATCTTTTTGAAAATCAGTTCCAACAATGTTTAAAGGAATATCAAATTTTAAAACTCGATTATTAAAATAATTATCTAGTCATTCTCTAGTTTGTTTAATAATTTTCGAATCATTATTTATATAAGGAAAATGATTTTTCTTAAGGAAATCAATTTTGGTATAAATCTGATTAGGATTAATGGAAATTTTTGTTAAAGATTCTTGATTAGCTTGTAATAAAATTACTCCGATTTTAGATTGATAGAAATCAAAATATTCATCTAATTGTCAAATTCCATTAGGTTTTCAAATATCTTTTTCCACACATTTTCAAATGTAAAATGATGCTATTGAACCATATGGCGAGAATTTCTTTTTAAAATTATTTAATTGTTTTTCTGATATTGCTTTTAAACTATATAAATTCTTTAATCCAGTTTTAATTCCTAAATCATGAATACTAAATATATTCATCCGATTTAAACAAAATATTAAAACCATTTCAGCCGTTCAAATACCAATTCCTTTTAAAGTGGTTAAATATTCAATTGCTTCTTTATCATTCATTGAACTTAATTTATCAATATCAAATTCTTTATTTTTAACTTTTTGAATAAATTCAAAAATATAACCGGCTTTTTGTTTTGATAAACCAAAGTTTTTTCAATCATTATAATTTAAATTTTGTGTTGTCTCTAGATTTATTTCTTTTAATGTATTTTCGATATTATTTCATATTTTATTTTGAATCTGAATACTCATTTGTTGACCAATGATATTCTTAATGATAGATTGAAATATATCTCTTTCTAAAGGTATTTCAAGCATTCCAAATTTATCAATAATTTTTCTTAATTTTACATCAACATTTTTTAAAAAATCCAATGCAGATTGATTGTATTTAAAAACCATCTTAACCTCTTTTTTATATTATATATAACCAAAATTAAATTGCATTAATTAGAATAAAAAAATTCTTGCTTTTAATATGTGTTTGTTATAATTTTTAAGTTATGGAAAAATCAATGCGTGAATCACTATTGGCAATTAAATTAAAATATGAAGAAATTGCTAACGAATTATTAAACCCAGATATTTTTAATGATATTAAGAAATATACAAAATTAAATAAAGAACAAAGCTCAATTAAAGAAATTTATGACGCTTTTAATAACTTTTTAAAAGCAGAAAATATATATAAAGAAGCTAAAGAAATTTTAAATGTTGAAAAAGATGCTGAATTAATTGAATTAGCCAAAATCGATATTATTGAACAAGAAAAAATTATTGAAAAACTGGAAGAAGAATTAAAAGAACTTTTATTACCAAAAGACGAAAACGATGATAAAAACGTTATTATGGAAATCAGAGGAGCAGCTGGTGGTGATGAAGCTAATATCTTCTCAGGTGATTTATTCAAAATGTATCAAAAATACTGTGAAACAAATGATTTCAAAATCAAAATTATTGATTACACATATGGAACCGCAGGTGGATTTAGTCAAATTGTTTTTACAGTTAAAGGTGAAAAAGTTTTCTCTAAATTGAAATACGAAAGAGGAGTTCATAGAGTTCAAAGAGTTCCACAAACTGAAACTCAAGGTAGAGTACACACATCAACTGCAACAGTAACTGTCTTACCAGAAGTTGATGAAGATGTAAAAATTGATATTTCAAGTGATGATATTGAAGTTGATGTCTTTCGTTCATCAGGGGCTGGGGGACAATCTGTTAATACAACAGACTCAGCTGTTAGAATAACACACAAACCAACTGGAATTGTTGTTACTTCACAAGATGAAAGAAGTCAAATTCAAAATAGAGAAACAGCTATGAAAATTTTACGTGCTAAACTATATGAATTAGAAATTAAAAAACGTGAAGAAGAAGAAAGTGGTTTAAGAAAATTAGCGGGTACTGGGGATCGTAGCGAAAAAATTAGAACATATAACTATCCACAAGATCGGGTTACTGATCACAGAATTGGTTTTTCTACTTCTTTAAAAGTTGTTATGGAAGGTGAATTAGAAAAAATCATTGAACAACTTAGTGCTGATGAAAAGGCTAAAAAAATTAGTGAGGCTGGTTTATAATGATTGAAAAAGAGGTACTACTTAGAGAAAAGCTAAGATATAATTTACCTCTTTTTGTTTCTAAAAAAGAGCTTAAATTATTAAAAAAAGATGTTCCAGTACAAAAAATTATTGGACTACAAGAAATGCAAAATGTAACTTTGCATTTAAATTACAATGTATTAATTCCGAGATACGAAACAGAAGAGGTTATTCTTGAATGTTATCAATATCTAAATAAACAATCAAAGGTCTTAGATTTAGGATGCGGTTCTGGTTTTATTGGACTAGCAATTAAAAAGAACATTAACTGCGATGTCACTTTAGTTGATAAATCAAGAGATGCCATAAAACAAACAAAACATAATGCGAAATTAAATGGTTTAGATGTCAAAATCCTAAAATCTAATTGATTTAAAAAAGTAGACAAAAAATATGACTTAATTGTTTCGAATCCGCCTTATTTAAACAAAAATGATACATTTTCTAACTCTTTAAAACACGAACCAAAAAATGCTTTATTTGCCAAAAATAATGGTTTATATTGTTATCAATTAATCTTAAAACAAGCTTATGATTATTTAAATGATTATGGGGTTTTAATCTTTGAAATTGATAACAATGCATCAATTTGATTTAAGCAAAATTATCCAAATGTAATTATTAAAAAAGACATTAATGGTAAAAACAGAATTGCAATTTTAAAGAAAGAAGATTTACATTTTTAGCACTCTAACGTAAATTGTGCTAAAATATTTACATTATGAGTAAAGATTCAAAAAGAGATTATTATGAAGTTTTAGGAATAGCTAAAAATGCAACTGAAAAAGAAATTAAAAGTGCATATCGTAAATTAGCAATGCAATATCACCCCGATCGTAATAAAGCTGCTGATGCTGAAGAGAAATTCAAAGAAGCAACAGAAGCATATGATGTGTTAATTGATCCTGAAAAGAGAAGTAAATACGATAAATATGGACATAACGCATTTGACAAAAACAACTTTAATTTTTCAGACAGCTTTTTTGATGATATTTTTAAATCATTCGGTGGAAGTTTTAGTGGTGGCAATCCTTTTGAAGATCTATTTAACTTCGGAGGTTCATCTAGAAGACAAAAAAGATCATCAAGAGGAGATGATTTACAACAATCAGTTTCAATTGATTTCCTCGATGCAGTACATGGTAAAAAAGCAAAACTAACCTTGAATAAAAATACAATCTGTAATCACTGTCAAGGTAGTGGAGCGGAAAATCCAAGCGATATTATTACTTGTTCAACATGTAATGGTACTGGTGAGATTATGCAAAGAATGGGTTTCTTTTCAACAGTATCAACATGTTCAAAATGTTATGGAACAGGTAAAACCATTAAAAATATTTGTAAAACATGTAAAGGAAGCAAAATCAATTCAAGTATTGAATTAGTTGATATTGATATTCCAGCTGGAATTGCTAATGGTGAACATATTATCTTACAAGGTTATGGTATGCCATCATTAAATGGTGGAAAAAATGGTGATTTATACTTAATTGTAAAAATTAAACCACATAAATATTATGAAAGAATTAATGACGATATACTAATTTCAGTTCCAATCTCTATTCAACATTTTCTTCAAGAAAATGAAATTGAAATTCCAACTCCACACGGAGATAAGAAAATTAAATTAACTCATGATACAAAATTAAATGGCATTATTAAAATTGCTGGTTATGGTATTCATAACGCTAGAAGCAAAAGAAAAGGCGATTTAATTATCACCTTACAACCATATATGCCAAAAATTGATAAGAAAAATAAAGAAAAAATTGATGAAATATTTGCAAATGTAAAAGATTCTACTTTCGAAGAATGAAAGAAAGATTTCTAGAGTCTTTTTTATTTTGCAAAGTTTAAACGCAAATAAGTTATATAATTAGAACATTATTTTTTAGGGGAGGATTTATGCAAAATAAAGTATTGATAGTGGAATCGCCAAATAAAGTTAAGACAATTCAGAAATACGTTGGAAGTAATTACAATGTTTTATCATCTGTCGGACATATTTTAAAACTATCAACTTCAGGCGAAAGTAATTTAGGTATTGATTTTGAAAAATGAGAACCTAAAATGATTGTTGATCGTACAAAATCTAAAATCATTAAAGAATTAAAAGACGCCGTTTTGAATGCTGATGAAGTATTAATTGCAACCGACCCCGACCGTGAAGGTGAAGCAATTGCTCAAAATTTAGTTGATGTACTGAAAGTTGAAAATAAATATAAAAGAATTAAATACAACGAAATCACCAAAGAAGCAATTGAATATGCTTTAAACCATCCATTAGAAATTGATAAAGATTTAGTTAATGCACAAAAAACACGTAGAATGATGGATAGAATTATTGGGTTTAAACTTTCACAATTAATGAAACAAAAAGTGAAAAACACACCAACAATTCCTTCAGCGGGCCGTGTGCAATCTATTGCATTAAAACTTGTTTGCGATAAAGAAAAAGAAATTAAAAATTTCATTCCAACTTTATATAGCAAAATAACTGCAAAAATTAATGACTATACAGAAGCTGTTTTCTTCTACGATGATATCAAAGATTTTGATAATGACAATACATGAATTAATCGTGATAAAGTGGATCGTATTTATAATACAATCAATCAAAAAATGTCATTACTAGTTACTGATTTTAAAATCACCAAACGTAGAGAAACACAAATCACCCCTTTTAAACAATCTGTTTTATATAAAGAAGCTAAATATTCATCTTCAATTGTGCAAGTTTCTGCGCAAAAATTGTTTGAAAAAGGTTTGATTTCATACCCAAGAACTGACTCAACCAGAATGAGTGAATCATTTATTCAAAAAGCCAAAAAATATATTGAAAACGTATATGGAATTGAATATGTAGCTAGCGAAATTAAAGGTTTTAGTGGTACTCAAGATGCCCATGAAGCAATCAGACCAACTGATGTATATTTAACTCCAAATAAAGCTATTTCTGAATATGATTTAAACGAAGTTGATGCTTATATTTATGAATTAATTTATAACAAAACTTTATCAT
This sequence comes from Metamycoplasma cloacale, assembly GCF_900660735.1. GTDB lineage: Bacteria > Bacillota_I > Bacilli_A > Mycoplasmatales > Metamycoplasmataceae > Metamycoplasma > Metamycoplasma cloacale. Next base: position 270,697 of record NZ_LR215049.1, on the reverse strand, counting down.
CAATTATGACAGTTCCCCAAAGAGAAGTTTATAGCTATGAATTGCAAAATTCTGGATATAAATTTAGAATGTCATATTCAAAAGTTATCTTCAAAGGTTATTATGAATTAATTGGTTATGAACAATCAAAAGAGTTTGATAAATACGAAATTGGTGATGAAATTGATGTTCAAGAATACATTAAATCAGATAAAGAAACATTACCACCTTCAAGATATAATGAAGGTTCATTGATCAAAATGTTAGATGATATCAAAGTCGGTAGACCTTCAACATTTGCTTCAACTGTCAATGTTATTAAACAAAGATTATTTGTTGAAAATATCAATAACCAATTACATCCAACCCATTTTGGTTTAACAGTTTTAGATAAATTAATTAATGGTTTTTCTAAAACAATTAATGAAGAATATACAGCACATATTGAAGAAAAATTAGATAGAATTGCCGAAGGTCAAGAAGATTACATTAACATCATTAGTAACTTCTATAATAAATTTATTGACCATTTTGAAGATGCATCAAAAACAATGGAAATAAGCATTTTACCACAAGAATTCATTGAAGAAAAATGTCCTGAATGTAATGGAGATCTACTATATAGATATACAAAAATTCGTAAAGAAAAATTTATAGCTTGCAGTAATTTCCCAAAATGTAGATATACACGTGCATTAGAAACAACTAAAAAAAGACGTTTCTTTAGAAAAAGCAAATAATTTTGCTTTTTTATTTTTTTAAAATAAAATGCAATAAAAAACTCTATTTTGATAGATTTTAAATGTTATTGCAATTATTAATACTAAGATTGTAAATCTTAGAGGGTTTTTGTTTAAAATATAATACTATGAAAAAAGCAAGTAATAATTTAGTTCAAAAAACTAAGAAACAAAAAATTTGATTAGGGATTTTCTGAACGGTTGTTCCTACATCCATTGTTGGAATTTTAGGTGGTGCTATTTATTTCATTCATAAAAATTCACGTTCATTAGAAAAAGAATTCTATAGCCCAAGTGATTTTGAAAAAGAAATTAATAAAATAGAATTATCATCTTCAATTGAAATATCACAAAATGCCAAAACCATTTACAACAACTACTTAAAAAATAAGAAATTCAAAGAGGAACAATTAGAGAAAAATCCTAATAACAATCTTCCTTCAGCGATTTTTGATCCGCATAAAGCGATTACAAGTATTGTTTCAAATAACTTAACATACAATCAACAAAGAACAATTATCTTTACTTATACAGATTTAAAATATAACGAAAATGAACCAGATGTTTTAGAAGTGTTCTATGATGTTAATTTAAATCTTGAATATGCAAAAGGTGTGTTTGAATGAAAATGAATTCAAAATACCGATAAATCAAAATATTATCACCAAAGAAGTCAAAAGATAAGCTTCGTTTCATGAAGTGAAGATTGAGATTCAAATATTGAGTTTAAAAAAGCATTTTCTAATCATGAAGAAGATATTAAACGAATTATTACTCATCGTGAAAACGAAAATGATAGTACTGGTGAAGAATGATTCGCAAGCGAGAAATTCCAAGAAGATGTTTTTAATTGATTTAAAAATATTGTTATTGAAAGCAATGTTGCTCCTAACATATATAGTTTAGAAAATTATGATATTTTAGCATATATCACTAAAGAACGCCCATATGTATCTTGAATCCCAACAAAAGGATTAAATAACTTAGAAATCAATTACTACTATCAACATAAAACTGATCCAAAAATTAAATCAGAACCTAGAAGAAAAATCTTCACAATTAACAACGTTTAATTAATGAAAAACAAAATTAATAAATCTATTGATAAAAATTTTTTGAGTTATTTAAATTCAGAATATAAAAAACTAAAGAATATTCAAAGCTTTTTCAATACAAGTGAATATTATTCAAAAATTGTTGATAACGATTTTGAAAAATATTTTATAGATTCCAATGTAATCAATGATATTCACAACAATTTATATACAAAACAAAGAAAAATTGAAGAATTTTTTGATGAAAATAATGAAGTATTAAATTCAATTAAAAATATTTCATCAATCCGTAGTAATAACAATAATACCAATGAAAATTTATTAAATATAAGAAATTCATTAAACAATAAGAGGTAATTTATGAAACATAAAAGAATTAATATAGCCATCGATGGACCAAGTGGAGTGGGGAAAACAGTTATGGCCACCATGCTTGCACAAAAATTAAATTATAAATTTTTAAGTAGTGGAAGTTTTTATCGAATTATTGCATACAACGCTTTAATTCAAAACATTAATTTAGATGATGAACAAGCCATCAATGATGCTTGAGATTTTCATGATATAGATATTCACGACGACGGAAGCTTTATTTTCAAAGGAAAAGATGTTTCTAAAGAAATTCGTGCCGATGAAGTATCACAAGCCGCTTCAAAAATTGCTAAATATGGTTCAATAAGAGAAAAAATTAACAAATTTATCCAAAGCTACGGGGCTGCTAAAAAAGGTATTATCGTTGATGGAAGAGATGCTACATACCGTATCTTACCTCAAGCTGAAGTTAAATTCTTTTTATGAGCATCTTCTGAGGAAAGAGCATTGAGAAGAATTAAACAAAATAATGAATTAGGTATTCCTAGCGGAAGCTATGAAGAGGTATTGCAATCAATTAAGGAACGTGATTACAATGACATGAATAGAAAAATTGACCCACTAAAAGTTAGTGAAGGAAGTATTGAAATTGATACTTCTGGTATGTCAATTGAAGAAAATTTTGAAGCTCTATATAAATATGTAAAGGAAAAACTAGAATAATGAGAAATACAGTTGCAATTATTGGAAAACCAAATGTTGGGAAGTCAACCTTATTTAATAAAATCATTAACAAAAGAAAATCAATTGTTTATGATACACCTGGTGTAACTAGAGATCGTCTATACGACAAAGGTGTATGAGTTGGTAAGGAATTTAACATCATTGACACAGGTGGAATCACAATTGAAAATGAAGATTTCAAACAACAAATTAAACTTCAAGCGCAAATTGCCATTGAAGAAGCTGATGTAATTATTTTCCTTTTAGATGGTCGTGATGAATTAACAAACGAAGATTACTATGTAGCTGAATTGTTAAGAAAAAGTAATAAACCAATAATCATTGGAATAAATAAGCTTGAAGGAAGCTCATATATTGACCCCATAATTTATAAACTTGGTTTTAAAAACATTTTTCCAATCAGTGCAATTCACGGTGATGGATTAGGAAACTTATTAGACGAAGTTATCAATAATCTTGATTTCAGTGATAAAGAAGAATCTAGATCTTTTAAACTAACATTACTTGGTAAAACAAACGTTGGTAAAAGTACTCTTTTAAACAGATTAACTAACGAAAATCGTTCAATCGTAAGCAATATCGCTGGTACAACCAGAGATTCTGTATCTTCATTTATTAAAATCAATAAAGAAGAATATGAAATTATTGACACAGCTGGTATTAAAAGAAAAAGCAAATTAGAAGATAGTATTGAACATTATGCTTTAATGAGAGCAACTGAATCAATTGAAGAAGCAGATTTATGTCTATTACTATTAGATGCAACTGATGAAGTTAGCCATTTTCACCAAAACATCATTGGTATTGCATACGATCTTAAAAAACCAATGATTGTTGTTGTTAATAAATGAGATTTAATTGAAAAAGATACTTCAACAATGGATAATTTCAAAAAGAATTTAAAAAAGAAATTGAAATTTGTTGATTGAGCTCCAATTGTCTTTATTTCTGCTAAAAATAATTCGCGGATTCATAAATTACAAGATACAATCACTCAAGTAAAAAGAAATATTTTCAGAGATGTTAAAACTTCTGATTTAAATAACGTCATTATGTCTGCTCAAATGATGAAACCAGCAAGTTCAATTAACGGAAAAAGATTGTCAATTAAATTCATTAAACAAATACCTGCTAAAATACCTACATTTATTTTGTTTGTAAATAATACAAAATTAGCCCACTTTACATATTTAAGATACATTGAAAATCAAATTAGAGAAAACTTTGATTTTTCAGGAACCCCTATTGAATTAATTTTAAAAAATAAAAATGGAGAGGAATAAATATGTTAAAAAGAATTTCAATAATTGGTAGTGGAGCAATGGGAACAGCTTGCGCTGTACCATTGCATGATAATAAACTTGATGTAACAATATACGGAATTGACCAACAAGAATTAAACGATTTATCAAAAGGTTGCAATCTTAAATATTTCAATTCAAGCTTTGACATTCCTTGTTTTAAAACAACAAATAATTTAGATGAAGTAATCAATAGTGATTATATCTTACTGGCGGTTCCGACAAAATTTGCTGGTAGTGTTGTTGACGAAATTATTGCTAAAATTAAACCGAATCAAAAAGTTACATTGATTAATGTTGCTAAAGGATTTTGACCAAATTCAAATGTTTCAATTCATGAAGCAATTAAAGAAAAAATCAAAAACCATTCTGGTATTGTCAATGTAGTTTCATTAATTGGACCATCTTTTGCAATTGAATTAGTTCAAAGAAAAATTACTTTAATGTCAGCTGTTTGTGATAATCTTAAAGTAGCTCAAGATATTCAGGAATTATTCTCAAACCATTATTTAAGAATCTACACACAAACTGATATCAAAGGTGCCGAAACTGGTGCTATATTCAAAAATATGTTAGCAATCGCAACTGGTATGTTAGATGGTTTAGGTTATTCAATGAATACACAATGCGCTTTATTAACAAGAGCATTCAAAGAAATTGAACTATATAACGAATTTATTGGTGGTAAAAAAGAAACGTTATATGGTTTAACTTGTTTAGGCGATTTAATGTTAACTTGTCTATCTGATAAATCAAGAAACTATACATTTGGTAAACAATATATTCAAAGTAGAACCATTAACACCAATATGACCGTAGAGGGTTTAAATTCTATTCAATTAATTTATAACGAATATATCAAAACAAAAATTTTAAATCTACCAATTATAAAAACATTATATGAAATTCTATATAAAAATTACAGCATTGAAAAAGCTATTCAAGATTTATTAACTAGTCATTTGAGATGTGAATAATTGTGCTATAATTAATTCACAAAAATTAAATTTGGAGGTAATCAATGAACAAAAAACAATTAATCACTAAAACCAGCGAAGTAACTGGTCACTCACAAGTTTTAATTGAAACCATCTTTAATCACATGCAAGCAATTATCGCTGAAGAACTTGCAAAAGAAGAAAAAGTTTCAATTTCAGGTTTTGGTACATTTTCTGCAGTGAAAAAAGAAGAAAAAGAACGTGAAAATTACTTCACAAAACAAAAAATTGTTGTTGCTGCAAAAATTGAACCTAAATTTAAATTTTCATCTGTATTCAAAGATGAATTAAACAAAAATTAATTCCATTCAATTAAAGATAAATAATCTATGATACCTGGAAATTCCAATGAAATCTCAATTCCAGATTTGAGAATTTCATCAAATTTCAGGTGTTTTTTATTTGAAATAATCTTTTTAAAATTATTGTGATTAATAAAAATAAATTTATTTTGCAATTTAAAATAGAATATTCAAAACGTTATCCCACCAAATTTTGTAATTAAATCTAAATATTCAATTTGATGATTTTTAATATTGTTTAAGCTGAAGTTCTTTTCTTCAGTTGATTTAGCTTCAAAAGCAAGAAATCTACCTTTGTATATACCATAATAATCGACTGTACTTTTGCTTTTAATTTTAGTTCCTGTTAATTGAAGTTCTTTATTGATTACATTGACATTTTTAAAAGTGATATCAAGATTTTTCTTATGTATCATTGCAATATTACGATTTAGGTAAAACATATTTGTTGCATTGATAATGGATTCTAAAAACATTCCGCGATTTCTATAATTACTCATATTTATAATTATTAACAATTAAAAAGAAAGGTATTCCCTTTCTTTTCTTAAATTTTTCCTAAAATGATAATTTTTCATTCAATATAATTGAACATTGACGATTATATTCATTTTTATGTTCCAAAACATATTGAATTAAATCAAATGCCATTATCATTGCTAAAACGTCGTTATGGCAATATAATTTCAATTTAGAACAGTATTCTTGTCATTCTAAATCTTTAATTGCATTACATGCTCTTGATGTGGCTATTTGCAATGCCATTGATCCGTTTTTGACTTCTAATTCCGAATACGGAGTAATTTTATGTTTTAAATCAAAGTTATTACTTGTTACGAATTTCTCAATTTTCTTAATTGAATACAAACCTTTTAACGCGGAAATATGTATTGCTGCCGAACATACTCCGTCAGCTGTTTTACATTTAAAAAAGTCAGCAATGTCAATCATTAATTCAACAATTTTATTACCTTTGTTTTTAATATCTTCATATTTTTCATCGCTGATTACATTCTTTGTATTAAATAATGAAATCATATCTATTAACTCATTAATTCTAGATTTTTCATATGTTTGATTGAACACAACATAACCGCTAGCTAATGGATCGTATATATCATCAATAATTTGGCATAACACATCTGCATTTAATTTTTGTGGATCGTATATATAGTCAAAGGAATCATAAATTTCATTATTTTCAGTTTTGATAATTGATGTTTGACAAGGGATTTGATTTCACGCAATATTATAATCCATTAATGGAATAGGCAATGATACACCTTCAAAATCAAACCATACTAACTTTGAATTTTTATCAAATAATGCGCTATATTTTGTTTGCAGAAAATTCATTATGTCTTCATTAACACAAATTATTTTGTTTGAATAAAATGTTTTGAATTTCATTAATGAATCATATTTCTCTTGTTTTATTTGGTTGAATAAAACAATGTTTGCAACAACCTTTGACGATGAAACTCATTCGGGATATTTCTTTTCCAAATATTTTAAACGAACTGAATTATCTGAATCATACAAGGTAGTTCCACTGATATCTCTAAGTTCACAATTGTCAAAATCAAATTTATGTAGCAATGGTTCTCTGTCTATATTATTTATGAAATAAATAAATTTCTCAAAATCACAACAATAATGTTCTTCTGAACTTATGTCAAATTTTTTTCAATATTTTCCATCATCAACGAAATCAATTAATCTTCGTTGTTCTTTATTATTTAAAACTGCATTTTGATACTCAAGCGAACCTTTTTCAAATGTTTTTGATGAATAACCAGATTTACTATCGCTACTTGTATATGAGATAATAAAATCAATTTGACCTTTTTTAACATATTTTCTTTTCATTACTTTGGGTAATAAAATTGCATATTCAATAACTAAAAAACCTGATTCACGAATTAAATTAACATCATAATAAGCTTTGATTATGTTTTTTAACTTTGTTTTACTTGAAAAGTTTAAATGCCCGACTATTTTATGTTTAGCATCATAATAAAATGGTTTAGAAATTGCATTTTTGTATTCAAAAACTGGATTAATTATTAATTCAAAACCTTCTGCAATTGCATTTTTAGTAGCGGCAATTAAATAATCGTTAGATGCTTTTTTTGATAAACAAATAATTTTCTTTTCATTAATGTTTGAATAATTTTTATAATCATTAAGTAAAAAATTAACAGCTTTTTCACTATATAAATTTAAACCTGTTTCATATACTTTAATGTTATTGAACTCGTTAATTAATTGTGTTAAATCATTAAATAAATTATTATCATTAATTAAGTTTTTAAACTGATTATCATTGTGATATTTATTGTCAATATATTTGATTTTTTCAAAATATGTTTTATCAAATAAAGATTGTTTTTCTTCATTTGATAAATAATTTTTAATAAATACTTCTTCTAATTGATTACATGATTTTTCAATATTGAAATCAAGTTCATTGTATATATTTTCTTCAAACTTTTCTTCATCGTCTAGTTCGTCAATAATTTCGGGTTCAATATGAGTATCATTTAACATGAAATATGGATGAAATTTATTTAATTTAAAAAAATGAGTATATGAAAAATACTTAGGTTTATTCATTTTCAGGAACAGCCTTTCCTTCTTCTACTCATTTATTATATAAATTACTTCATTCATCCAAATTCTTACATTTAAGATACTCAAGCAAATCTGCATCAATTGATTTTCATTTTGGACTAATTCCTGCAGTTGTATATCTCTTATATCACGCTTCACAATAATTCAAATCATCTTTAACTTGGTTTTCATTGACGTGATATGTGTAATTAGAAACGTATCTTTTATGAACATTAACTTTTGCTGGATCTAAATAATCTTGGTCTTTTAAAAAGATTGCGACAATAGAGAAGGCTGGAGCACCAATTAAATAAGCATATAATTGTGCTTGTTTTAAATATCCAAGTGGCAAGCCATATGTCTCTCAATTGGCTTTATTTTTTTCATTAGTAGTTTTGATTTCAATAATTAAATTTTTCTCTTTTGCATAGCCATCTGGTAATCCACCAAATAGTTTATTTTCTTTAAAATAATCATATTGATAATCAACCGCATTAAATCTTTGCAATTTTTCATTTAAAGCAACTTCAACCAATTCAAGGATTTTAGGTTCAATTATTTGACCGGCATTAACATATTTACGATCTAAAACAGGAAGTGATAAGCCACATATTCTAGCAAATGCAGCAAATTCACTACTATATTGTGAAACCTCTAAAATATCTCCCAAAGCTGAACCGGTCATTTTTCTAAAACCTCCAAATTGTGTTGAAGGTGTTTCGCTTAATTTTTTATGAAAATGAGGTTTTAAAACAAGGACTTGATTGTCGTTATCTAAGACATATTCACTTTCATTGTAGAAAAATCTTTTTGGTGGTTTATAGATCATCATTATTGTCTCACTTATTGATAATTTCATCTTCAAAAGTTACTTGTGGATATTTTGATTTCAATACATTTCATACGCATGAAATGTCGGTATTAGGATTTTCTTTTAAAATAAATTGGCATTGTTCATAAGTTAAAATAGCATCGTAAATTGCTTTATAAGAAGTATTAATTTGAGATTCGTATTTTTTATATTCTTCAATAACTTTTAAATCAATGTTTTCTTCAGTTTCTTCTGGGAAATAGCAATGTACAATTTCGTGTAATAAAGCAAAAAAGATATAGCATTCAACATTGTACATATCAGATAAAAAGATATATCTCTTTCCACCTTTTTTCAAAGTAATTCCTCTAATTGCAGATTTTTCAATGAAATGCTTAGTAATTAGAATAATTCCTTTGGTTAATAAATAATCTTTAATTTTGGCAATTTTCTTTTCAAATGTTAATTCTTCATTGCTCATGATGATTAACAATGTTTTAATAATTGGACTGAATAATCCTTTTCTAAATACACCTACTGGTTTGTTATTATCAAATTTAACAGATAGTTCACAAAATCTAATTCAAATATACGAATTTGGTTTATTGAAATATTTACCATATTCAGCTAAAACATGTTCTTTTAAATATTCAGGATAATCATTTAAAGATGACACTCCATAAAAACGTTTTAAATTTAAGAACTTCAAATGCAATGGCATTTGTTCTGTTATGCGTATATTGAATGGATATGAAAGTTCGGGATGATCAATAATAAAATTGATTCCAAATTTCTTCAATTGTTCCTCAATATTTGCAGATGTTCTTGTTGCTTTTAAATTAGAATACATATGATAAACCGCGGTTAAAGAACCAGTTTCCAAACGAAATGCATATTCCAATCCTTCTAAAATTGATACAGATATATCGGCAATTTCGTTATTAATAATACTATTAACGTGTTTAATACTCAAACCTAAACGAATTGATAATTCCTTTTGTGTCATTTGAAATTTTGATAAATAATATTTAATTTCTTCAGAAAAAGTATTTCCATGAAGAACGATATCTTTTAAATCTAAATGATTTTTAGCAGGTACTGCCATCTATACTCCTTAATTTGCTTTTCACAGTTAAATTGCATTATAAATTTTGTAATATTTTAAACTAATTATAACAAATTAAATTCCTCAAATGGGGTAAATTTTTGATTAATATAATCAATATTGCTACAAAAGGACTTTCATTACACTTTTTTTGTTTTCTAATGTTATTTTAAAATGGTATTTTTTTTAAAATAAAATCATTATAAATATAAATAATAGTAAATATTTTTTGTTAAAATAATATCAAGGAGAACTTTATGAAGCAAGGAACAATCAACTATTCAAACTTTCTGTTTAGATTAATTTTTAAAAAGAAAAATTCATTTATCATACCAATTGTATTTTTTATTTTTAGCGTGATTATGTCAATCATATTCTTTGTTATTAAACTAGATCAAAAATACAATCCAATACTTGGTTATACAATTATTTTCATCACCCTTTTACTAACAATAATTTATAGCTCAATTAAGTCTTTAAACATCTTTAAAGATGTTGAGGAAGAGGGGATAGAAATCATAGTATTTTCAAAGGTTATAACTAGAAAAAATATTATTATCGGAAAACTATTAACTTTCTTTCTATTTAATTTGTTTTGAACAACAATAACAACCATAGGTAATTTAATCTTTTTATTATCAATTAAATACTATTCATCAATTCCTTTATTTATATTAATATCATTTGTCACCATTTTCTTTAGTTTTACACTAGCCGGAATGATAACAAGTATTATTGCTTACAAAATTAATCAAAAAATTGCTATCACAGTACCAATATTATTATTCACCCCTCTTGCTTTAACGGGTTCTTTTATCGCTTCTAATTCAACACCAATTAACAATAATTTAGCTTATTATCTAAATACTGAATATAAAAACCACCATTCCAATACTGAAATAGATGTTGAAAAATTTTATTTAAATAATAATAAAGATGAAATATATTTAATTCCAAATGGATTTAATAAAAACAAATTCAGCGACGCACAAAATGCATATTTATTACAAGCATTTGAATATTCAAAAAATTCATCAAATTCTTGACAAACATATTCTTGATTATCACTTCCATATCAAATGATTGATATTTTCAATGAAGACAACATTGATATCTTCTCTTTATTGTCAGATAAAAATAAAACACATTTATCAAATTATATTTATTACAACGGAAAAGAATCCATATCATACAATTATAAAATCGATAAAAACGCTGACAATTTAAAATTTACTTTGAATAATAATGAACATAAATATTTAGTTCCAAGTTTATTAAAAAATTATTCTCACTTTAGTCCCTCACCAATTAATACAAATATCATATACGCAAGAGAAAATGCTGAAAATGAGGAAATTGTTTTCCCTGAAGATGAATTTATTTATTCAAATCCCAATAATTTAGTAGGCGAACTAAAATGAGATATCATGAAACCCTTACTAGAAAATACTGATTTTAATATTCTTGCAAATAATTTATTAAATAAATTTATAAAAGGTTCTGAAAATAATTTAAACCAACGCAATTATTCAGAAATTAAAAATAATTTATTGAACTATATCCACAATGAAATAAATAATGAAAATTCAAATTTATACAAAATTAATGCAACAGATATTGCATTGTTAGATAAAAATGCAGTTAAACTTAAATTAATTAAAAGCGAAATTGAAAGAAAGATATACTTTGGAGTTGCTTTAATTTATTACACATACTTCAATCAACATAACAATAATTTCTACATTTTACTTCAATCTTTAATTCATAATGACAATGAATTCAAACCAAATGCAATTAATTTAAATATAAATGGTTTCAATTATAAAATTGGTGGCTTTGAAAGTTGAAATACTAAATCTGTTGTTAAAGATAACAAAGTTGTTATCAGATATGAATTAAAACCTAGTGAAAATTATTTATTCCAATTTATTGATGAAATTTTTGTAATAAAAAGAGATAAAAAAATTATTTATAAATCAATATACGTATTAATTTGATTTACCATATCAGCTTTACTTGTAGTTTTAAATTCAATTATGTATCTAAGAAAGGATTATAAATAATGAACAATCCAATTCTAGAAATTAAAAATTTAACCAAAATATATGACAAAAAACAAAATGTTGGAATTAAGAATATTTCATTTAATGTAAATAGAGGTAAATTTCATGCCTTTATTGGTGAAAATGGAGCCGGTAAAACTACAACAATCAAATCTATTATTGGTGCATATACTAATTTAGATGGCGAAATTCTTATAAATGGAATTTCTCATAAAAAAGCAGAAAGCAAAAAAATAGTTGGATATGTTCCTGAAAATCCAATCTTCCCAAAAGAAATTACTACGTATGAATACCTATTAGCGTTATCACTTTTAACAAATATACCTAGAAATGAAATTAACCAAAAAATAGAAGAATTTTTAAAGAAATTCAATATATTAAATCTAAAAAATAAAAAACCATCAAGTTTTTCATCGGGCCAAAAGAAAAAAATTCTATTAATTCAAGCTTTAATTCACAACCCTGAATTAATAATTTTAGATGAACCAGCTGCAAACCTAGATCCAAGTGCTAGATTTGAATTGTTTTCAATTCTAAAACAATTAATTGATAATGGTAAGACAATCTTTATTAGTTCTCATATTTTAAGCGAGATTGATGAATTTACTACAGAAGTAACATTGATAGATAATGGTTCTATTGTATATAGCGGACCAAAATACAAACATTTAGGAGAGATGTTTTATGAAAAAATTATTAAAAAATAATTTATTTATCACATCTTCTCTGTTATCGACACTAATAATCCCTAACATAACAATTTCTTGTTATAAAGAAAACAAAGAAGAAAAAATCAATTTAAATGAAAGTTCATTATATAAGAAAAACGATTTATCTACTAATACAATAATTAAAAACTTAATAGATTTTCAATTTAAAAATAACAACACTGAAATAGAAAATTTTATTAATTGACAAAATAATATACTAGATACAAAGATTGAAGAATTAGCTAATGCATTAATGTGATATCCTATTTTTAGAGGGGATAAATCAATTGAATCTGCCCAATTGTATTCAAAATTAGTAACCAATTCTAAAGAAATTTTGAAACAAACAATTAATAAAGATTGATTGTGATTTCTAAACCATTTAAATAATTTTAAATTCGTTTTTAATCCCTACGGGGAATATTACAGAGATGAAGATGATTATCAAACAAAATCATTCGAATATGTATCAAAAAATCTTTTTCAAGATCTAGTTTATAAAAATGAAAATATCAATATTACAAACTATATTGAATTTGTTTATCCAGAATTAAATTTTGAATATAAAAATAAAAATTTAACTTCCTTTTATTTAATACTAAATCAACGTTCAGCTATTAAGGGTTTTAAATATGTAGATATTAATGAAAATCATGTAGTTAAAATTATTCCGGACATTTTGATTTTTAACAACGTTAATGAAAATAAAACAATTAATGAATTTATCAAAGAATATGAAACATTATTCAAAGAAGAATGAAAACTCAAATATTCAAAAGAAATTGAATATTGAACAAATATTGATGAAGAATACATACCAAACGTTATTAATCAAATAAACGATATTGGTTTATTGAATGATTTTAGTTTAATTCATTCAGAAATCAGCTACCAAGCTATTAAAAAAATGAATGAAAATTCATTAAATACATTTAGATTTACATGGAGGTTTGCAAATGTTAAAAATTAAAAATTTAATTATAACAGCCACATTATGCACATTACCTTTATGTACTATTTCATGTAAGAATTACTCTAATCAAAATAAAAAGATTTTAAAAAATTTATTAAATCCTGATGACGATGTAAAAAATAGCAACGTTATTCAAGATGATGCTAAAAGAACAAAAATCATTATTGAAGATATATTGTTAAAAATATTTAAAAACAATCAATTATTGAAAACAAAATATCTAAATCAACAAAATGATCTAGAATACCAGATTGAGTTATTAAAACAAATTACTGAATTAACCAAAATAATTAAAGAAAACAAACAAAATAGAAATAAAATTGAAGAATTAAACAATTTATATTCAACAAATTGATACTTTATATTTAATAATTTAAATAAATTTGAATTAGTTTTTAAAGAATGATTTATTCTTCCGGCTGTAGAAAATTCTTCAATGAGCAATGAATATATTCAACATATTTCAACACTTAATGAAGTAAATACTCACAGTTTTGACAACAACTATTTAGAAAAACTTGAAGAAGGTGAAGAATCTGCTGAAAGTGTTAACTCATCTATATTATATTTATTAAAAGATAATGGCATTTTTAGGTTCAGAATTATCAATGAATCAAGTGAAAATCCAATTATGAAATTCAATTCTGAAAATCTATTTTTCCCTAATTTTCAAGGTGATTATGTGTCATTACAATTGATTTCAAATATCTTCCACAGTGCAGTAATACATGGAATTCAAAATGGTTATGATAGATTTGAAAATGACGTTATCAAGAAAAAGAAATATAACGAACCTGCAACTATGTTGTTATTATTGAAAGAGGATAACTATGTTTAGAAAAATAAATACATTATTCCTTTCTATACCATTAATTGTTACTCCTATTGCTGTTGTGTCTTGTCAAAGTCAAGAAATTAAGGAAAATATTACTAATAACAACATAAATTCAGTAATTAATGAAAAGAACGATTGAAATATTTTCATAGATAATGTTTTTATTCAAAAAATATTAAACATTCTATACAACGACAATCAAGAAAATGAAAAACAAGAATATATTGAAAAACAAACTAATTTGAAAACCGAATACTTTAATACTTTAAAGAAAACTCTCTTTTTTAATAATTCATTAATCAATATATTTGGAAACGAAGCTCTATCAAATACAGATAAACCATTTTTTACTAAAGATAAACAAAAAAACCAATTTAATCAATTATTTGAGGAAAACTGATTATTCTATTTATACAATATAAACCACTTTACTTATATGTATTTTCCAGTATTTGATCAGTTTAATTCAAACATAAATAACACGATTAAAAAAGTACACGAAAATAATTTAACCCTCGGTGCTTTCTTTTCGCCAAAATCTAATAAAATCATCGATTTTTCAATTCAAGAAACTAAAAACAATAATGATGAAACAATTTTAGATTTCTATTTATTAACAGAAGAAGGATTTATTATCAATTTAACTGTTACAAAAAATAATAAATTGCTTGAACAAATAAAAGATAAGATTAATGAAGTAATAACAGATACAGAAGATTTTGTTTTTTATGAATTTAAGAATCATCAAGATCTTCTGAATGATTTAAAAAATTATTTAAACGAGATTAAAACCAAAATTTCTCAACAAGAAAAATGAGAACAAGCAAATGAACTATACAAAGAAGTAGTCAAAATGATTACCAACTTTAGAAATGAAAACATTAGATTAGAAAACGGAACCGATTTTATAAAAGAAGATCTCTTTGTATTCAAAGAAAAAACAATTTCTATTATTCCTTATATTTGAACATTCCCGAAATTATACGAAGCACCAGACAAATTAGACATATTTGATTTAAATAAATTTATTATCGCTACAAGAAGTTTTTATGATTTAGACGATAATACAACCAATCAAATTTTATTTAAAGAAAAATATGGTGGTGAATTACTAAAATATACTTTAATTGATATTAACTAATAAAACAAAAAAATCACTCTTCATTGAGTGATTTTTTGGTCAATTTCTTGAAATGGTACGCCCTAGAGGATTTGAACCTCTGACCCAATGGTTAAAAGCCATTTGCTCTACCTTCTGAGCTAAGGGCGCAACTGGTGCCCAGAACTGGACTTGAACCAGCACGGCCATTACAGCCAACGGATTTTAAGTCCGTAGCGTCTACCATTCCGCCACCTGGGCAAGGTGGTTTTTTAAATACTAAATAATTATAATATATTTTAAAAAAATATATTAAAAAAATAAAAAAAAGCAACGACCTATTTTCCCGTGAAGGTATCGTCGGCACTGAAGAGCTTAACTGCTGAGTTCGGAATGGGTTCAGGTGGATCCTCTTCGTTATGGTTGCTACGTTAAATATTATATACAAAAAAATATTTTTAAATCAAAATAATTAATTTTTTTATTTTAGTTAAAAATATCTAAATAACAGGAAATATTAATTGTATTTTTCGTTAAATAAAACGAAAAAGAGCTCCGCAGATCTCTTTTTCAATTATTCAGAGAAGTATGCATAGAAATACACTTATAAGACATTAACTAGGTTAATCCAATTCATCGTGGAATTGAACTAATATAATTATAACAAAATCACATTAAAATAATTAAAAAATCCCAATTAAGGGACTTTAATTAGCATTTCTAAATTATTTTTTTAGTTTTAAATCTTCCATAATTATTACTGATTTCGACATACCTAATCTATTAGCACCTAATTCAACCATTTTAATTGCATCATCTCCGGTTTTAATTCCACCTGATGCTTTAATTAATAAATCTGGTCTTGCGTTTGCTTTCATAATCTTGATATCGTCAAATGATGCGCCTCTATATGAGAAACCTGTTGATGTTTTAATGAAATCAGCACCTGATTGTGAAACAATTTCGGTAATTTTAGCAATTTCTTCAGCTGTTAATAATGCAGTTTCAACGATAACTTTTAAAACTTTATCGCCACATGCTTCTTTAATTTTCTTAATTTCATTTAAAACATATTCGTATTCTTTATCTTTAAAACGACCAATGTTAATAACCATATCAATTTCATCAGCACCGTGTTTAATAGCGATTTCTGTTTCATATACTTTAACGCTTGTAGCATTGTATCCTAAAGGGAAACCAATAACTGTACATACAAGAATATCTGTTCCTTGTAGTTTTTCTTTAGCATATTTAATATATGAAGGAGCAATACATACTGATTTAAAATTGTATTTTTTTGCTTCGTCAATTAATCTGTCAATATCTTTTGTAAGTGCTTCTGGGCTTAATAATGTATGATCAACTAATTTATTGTAATCCATTTTTTCTCCATTCATTATTTAATACTATTAATAAAGTTTAGCAAATACTGGTTTAATATTATGTTTTTCTTTACTAAATTCAATTGAATCTAAAAGTTCTTTTTCAAGTTTTACATCGATTGGTTTTGAAGAATACATTGTAAATAATACATCACCTTTATTTACATATTCATTTGAAACTTTATTTAAATAAATACCAGCTTCGAAGTCAATGTTATCTTCTTTTTTCTCTCTACCAGCACCTAATTTCATTGCAACTAAACCAAATGAAATAGCTGAATTTATTTTTAAATACCCTTCGGCATTAGATTTAATTTCATATTTGTATTGTGGGTTTAATCATTTTGGATCATCAAAAACCTTAATATCTCCACCTTGCGCTGAAATTCATTCTAAAAACTTATTGTATGCTTTTCCATTTTCAATAACTTCTTTAATTTTTAAACGTGCATCTTTTTCTGAATTTGCCAATCCAGCAAGCATAATGATAGTTGAACCTGATGAGTAAATAATTTCATTAAAGTCAGTTTGACCTCTTCCTTTTAATGTATCAATTGCTTCAAGTACTTCAATTTTGTTTCCAATTGTTCTACCCAATGGTTGTTCCATATTAGTAATTTCAACTGCAATTTTTCTGTTTAATTGTTTACCGATAGCAATCATTAATTCACCAAGTTTTTTAGCTTGTTCAAGATCTTTCATAAATGCACCATTTCCGCATTTAACATCTAATAAAATACAATCTGAACCAGTTGCTAATTTTTTAGACATAATTGAACTTGCTATTAAAGGAATTGATTCAACTGTTGCTGTAACATCTCTTAAAGCGTAGATTTTTTTGTCAGCAGGAACTAATTTTTCATTTTGTCCAACAATTGCAATGTTGTGTTTTTCAACTAATTCTCTAAATTCGGAATCCGTTACTGAAAAATTGTAACCTTTAATTGATTCTAATTTATCTAAAGTACCACCGGTATGACCTAATCCTCTACCTGACATTTTAGCTACAGTTAAACCAAGTGCAGATAGAATTGGGCATAAAGCAATAGAAACTTTATCTCCAATACCTCCGGTTGAATGTTTATCAGCAATTGTTTTACCTAAATATTTTCAATCTAGTGTATCTCCTGAATACATCATTGCCTCAGTTAAATATGCAGTTTCAACATCATTCATTCCATTTAATCTAATTGCCATTAATAAGGCACTTGCTTGGTAATCAGGAATTGTTCCGTTTGTATAACCTGTAATAAAGAAGTTAATTTCTTCTTTTGTTAATACTTCTTTATGAACTTTTTTATCAATAATATCAATTATTCTCATAGTAATCCTATTGGTAGTTTTCTGCTACTGATAAAGCTAATTTCATCATTTCATTGAATGAATTTTGTCTTTCTTCACTAGTAGTATATTCGTGTGTTACTAAATTATCAGAAATTGTTAATAGACAAGCTGCTTTTTTACCAAGTTTTTCTGCTACTGAAAATAGACCATATGATTCCATTTCAACACAAACTGCTCCGCCCGATATTTCAACTCTTTCTTCAACAGTTTTATCTGTATAGAAAGCTTCTTCTGTCATAACTCTTTTTTCTAAAACATTCATGTTTAAAGATTTAGCTTTATCCATGATTTCTTTATTCAATGATTTAGTTGGCATAACAACAGTTTCTGTATGTCCTGGTAAAATACCATTTCTAAATGCAATATTTTCACCGTATGCACTATCAGCTAATACTAAACTATAATTTTTAATTTCAGCTTTAAAACTTCCTGCTGAACCAATTCTAATAATTGCTTCAACACCATATTCTTTGAATAATTCGTATGAATAAATTCCAATTGAAGGAACTCCCATACCTGATGCACAAACTGAAACTTTGTGGCCATTGTAGTATCCTGTATACATAAATACATTACGAACATCTGAAACTAATTTCGCGTCAGTTAAATATGTATCAGCAATATATTTAGCTCTTAATGGATCACCAGGCATTAAAACTAATTTAGCAAAAGCACCGTCTTTTGCATTAATATGTGGTGTCATAAATTATCTCCTTATAAAATCTAATTAATATAATATAAATTATTATTCTTAATAATTTTATATGAAAATTTCAATTTTATTTATGTTTAACAATACCATTTAAATTAGTTATCATTTTTGCTCCATTATTGATTAATTCAATGTTATTATTCAAAACATCTGATTCATTTGTCATAAAACATTCAATTTCTTTATGATTTGCAATAAAGTAATCAATAATTGAATATAACAAATTATCTTTTGTTCCTAATAAAACTAATTTCTTTGCAATAGCATTCAATAACCTATTTCGGTCATAAAAAGATTTCTTTACTGCGTGATAATCGTCAGGATATTCACTGATTAATAAAATTCTTGCATAATCTTTTTTATCAATGAAATCAATTTCTAATTTATTTAGTCCCGATGGTGCTATTAAGACTAATTTTAATTTAGGATTTTCTAAAATCTTTTTAACAATTAATTCATCCAACCCTTTTCATAATAGACTAACAAAAGTAACTTCTTGATCAATTTTTTCAATCTCTTTCAGTAATTCAAGGGTGTTTTTCGATATTAAATTACCCGTTAAACAAACAATATTGTTATTGTCTAGTAACTTTAAATCACCCCGATAAAAAATCAAAAAAGGCATTTTATCAGCATTAACTAATACATCAGGATATCCATCATCTAACACAGTTACATACTTACTTGTCGACATCTCTTGTTGCTTTTTAATTTGATTATGATAATCACTATCAATTAATTCAAAGTTTTTTAAAGCATGATATATTTCATCTCAATTACCTTTATATTTATACACAAAATATAATAAATACTCATTCATTTTTCAATCTCCTAATGTAATTATCTAAACTGTCTAACAAAATAATTGATATATAGGAAAAGAATAAGAAAAAACTAGGAAAACTCCTAGTTGTTCTGATTTTTAAACACGATAAACCGCTTTCTGTACTCAAAATGAGCGCCAACTATTTATCTAAATGTAATAATACATTTCTAAACATTAGTTCAATTCCCTTTGTTTAGTTCCCCTACCAAAATTTGGGTTTCTAACTCATGGAGTTTACATCGTTGCACCTTAACTAAATAAGCTCGTCTCTGTTGCACTAGTCATCAGATCATCACTCTGCCTAGATTTATTAGATCTAGCATGAACACTACAATCATCGCAGATTGTGCTAGAGCGGATTTTCCTCTACTTACGTAGCAGTTGGCTGTGTTTAATAAATATATTTTACATTTTTTTATAAATTGCGTTTAATTTTAAAGTTATTTACAAAGAAATAAGGACGTTGATATTCAGTTTTCTTGTTATTAAATAAATTATGTAAATGTTTAAAATGAAGAATATTTAAATAAAATACAAAAATAACTTGCGCTATTCATAAAAGAACGGTGATATTTAAAATCATACAATATAGTCAGTAATAATTTGCGATTAGATAAATAATTTTTTCGTTATATGAATATAGAAATAGAATATGAATAATAAATGGGAAAGTAAATGCAGCTCATGTTAATTTATTTGACTTAATCAATCTAGTACGGTGAATTGCTAATATATATGCAAAGATTGAAAGAATACCTATGATTAAAAAGATAGTTGAAATTATTAAATAGAATTTATTATTAATAAATTTAAAATAATGATTATTCTTTGAAGCGAAAATGACAAAAAAACCATAACCTAACATATTTGGGGGAGAAATAACCATTGCTTGTGATGGAATCATAGTTTCTTCTTGATTTGAACGTATAATCAATTTAAAAATAATGAATGGTCAAATGATTGCAAATAACACAGCTGTAAAGATTCATAAAATCTGTAAATAAATACTTGGAATGATATTTCCAAAATTATTGTAATAACAACATGAAACGGCAACTCCAAAAAGTGGTACACAAAAAGCTCCATAGATGTCATTTTTAAAATAATTACGTCTGCAAAATACTTTGATAAAAAAGTATCCAAAATATAAAAGTCCAATGGTAATTGAATTTGCATAAATTATATTTGGTAAAATTAATGCCTTGTTTAATGCAATTGCGTCATATTGAAAAATGATTCTAGATATATGAGCTAATGCATTTGCATAAGCTAGAGAAGTAAGAAAAAACGTCGCAACAAATGAAGATGATTTCAAATCCTTCATTTCTTTTTTAAAGATTTCAAAAGTGAAGATGAATTTAAAGAACATTAAAATAAAATAAAAAGTTGCTATTAATAAAATTATTGAAGAGATTAATAAGCTAATTCCGCTTATAAACAAATCATCGTATGTATTTAACTTCATTAATAAAGTATTAAATATTCCTAAAACACCTAATGAACCTAGTGCAACACCATTAATTGATAAAGGAATTCAAGCAATTTTTTCTTTAAATTTCATATTGCTTATAATTGTATATTTTTTAAAAAAATATCAAGAAAAACTAATGAATAATAATCAAAATTGAAAAATAAAAAATAAATGTATCTAAAAAATACATTTATTAAATTAATTAATCACGAATGTCTTCATCTCTCACTTGATAAGGTACTAATTCATTAATTGATAAAGTTTGGTTTTTACTTAAATCAAAATTATGTAAATGCACTAAACCATCTCTTTTAAGGAATTGTGTAATAACTTGTAAGCACCCCGAACAAGGATATAACAAATGTTTTTTATTGCTAATTACGTGAATGTCAGTAAATGAACCAACTTTTGCACCATATGCAACACTTCCAAATAAAGCTGATCTTTCAGCACATAATCCACTTGGATAAGCTGGGTTTTCGGTATTAACACCTCATCATTCACGATTTTGGTCATCAATTGCCAACGAAGCAACATGTACACCTGAATATGGACAATAACTTAATTCTAATTTCTTTTGTAATTCTTTTAATTTATCTAAGTTCATATTATTAATTTTATCATATTGGCATATATAAAAATTAATGTGAAATATAAAAAACTCGGAATTCAACCGAGATTTTCTATTTAAAATAAAATTATTTATTAGTTTTAATTTCTTTAAGTCTTGCGCTTTTACCTTTAAGATCTCTCATGTAGTAAAGTTTAGCTCTTCTAACTTTATTTTTTCTTAGCACTTCAATGTTTGAAATTAATGGAGAATTAATTTTGAATGTTCTTTCAACACCGATTCCGTATGAATCTTTTCTAACTAAAATTGATTTATTAATACCTTCACCGTAAGCAGCAATTACTAGTCCTTCAAAAACTTGAATTCTTTCTTTGTTACCTTCTTTAATTCTAACGTGAACTTTTACGTTGTAACCTTCTCTGATTTCTGGTAAATCAGTTCTAATTTGGTCACTTTCAACAATTTCTAATAATTTAGTTCTCATTATTTATCCTTTCAATTATGTCTTTTCTATTCTTTAAAGTTTTCTTATAAGCTTCTTGTTTTCTTCATTCCAAAATCTTCTTGTGATCACCACTTAATAAAACCTCTGGCACCTTATAACCTTTATAATCAGCCGGTTTGGTATATTGTGGATAATCAAGCAATCCTTCATTTTCAAAACTCTCGTTTTGATGTGAACCTTTTTTTAACACTCCAGGTTTTAATCTGGCAATTGCTTCAGTAATAATCATTGCTGGCAGTTCGCCACCTGTAAGAATGTAATCACCAATTGACATCTCTTCATCAACGAAGTTTAAAATTCTTTCATCAAAACCTTCATAATGACCACAGATTAATGTAATTTCATCATGTTTAGCTAATTCATGAGCAATCTTTTGATTAAATACTCTTCCTTGCGGTGAAACCAATATTTTATAACTATTAGGCACTGTTTGTAATGCTAAATCAATTGGTTCAACTTGAAGTAACATACCATCGCCGCCACCATAAACTGTGTCATCCACTTTATGATGTTTTTCTCTAGAGAATTTTCTGAAATCGATGATATTAATTTCAATATGTCCTAGTGCAATAGCTTTAGCGATAATGCTTTGAGTTTTGAATGTTTCAAAATATTTTGGAAAAAGTGTAAGAATGTTAAATTTCATAATTATTTAGTTTTTTCTGAAATGTAGTTTGCGTAAAAATTGTCTTTTTTAAGTAATGTTCTAACGGTATCAGTTGGTTTTGCACCTTCGTTTAAGTATTTAGTTACTAATTCATAGTTTAAAACTAATGTTTTAGCGTGTGGATCGTAGTGTCCTAATTCTTCGATAAATCTTCCATCTCTAGGTGCTCTAGCATCAGCTGCTACAACTTTATAACATGCATTAAATTTTTTTCCTGTTCTTTTTAATCTTAATTTAACCATGATTAATCCTTTCTTATGTCTTATATTAATAATAAGCTATTGAATTTTACCACAAAAAATAGTGTCAAGTAAAAATACTTAACACTTTTTTAAAAATTCTATTTTTGTTGCTACGTATGATGAATTAAACATCGCAAGAATGATATAATTAAAAAGTATTTTAAATAAGGAGGATCAATCATGAATGTTAAAAAATTAGGTCAAGTTTTTACCCCAAATTTTATTGTAAATAAAATGATTAATTTAATTTCAATTGATAATCCTAATTTAATTGTAGAACCAAGTTCTGGTAGTGGTAATTTTTATTATCAGTTAATTCAAAAATATCATCATGTTATTGGAATTGAAATCGATCCAACAATAGCGCATGAAAATGCAATTATTCAATCTTATTTTGACACAAATTATAAATGCGATGTCATAATAGGTAATCCACCATATGTTGATTTTAAAAACATTGAAAATAAACCAAAATCAAATCTTTTAAAACATAAACCGAACTTGTTTTTATATTTCCTTGAAAAAGCACTTAATGATTTAAACGAAAATGGCGAACTTATTTGAATAATTCCGATCAATATTTTTACTTCTACAAGTTCAAAGGAATTAAACAAAATTATTTATGAAAATTTTTCAATTACATATTTTGAACAAATTAAAGAAAATGTATGAGCAAATGCTTGTGTTCCAACTGCAATTGTAAAAATTGTCAAAAAACAAAATCATTGACAAAAAATTGATTATTTCTTTTCAAATGGAAAAATATTATTCGGTAAAAAACCTAATTTAGCGAATAATATTATTGCAAAAGTTGGAGGAGCTTCTGGTTTTAATAGTAAATTAAAAACAGGCGATACAGCCTTTGTTGTTTCTACAACCGAGAGAACAAAGGAATTGAAATATATTGAATACAAACCAGAAACATGAATAAGACCTGTGCCAAGACCACCGAAAGATTTCACATATCAAATATTTGTCAATTGTAAAACTAGAAAAAAAGACCCCTTTTATTTACTAAATAACCAAAAAAGAGGTCAATTTATTAATTACGATGCCTCTGTACTTTGTCTTTTTGTCAATACAAACAAAGATGAAACAAAAAAAATTGTCGATCAATTAAATGAAATATCTTGAGATGCACTCGGTGTTAAAACTGACGGAAGATATCATTTCAGTCAAAGTATTTTAGTTGCATTGTTATAACTTTTTCTTTATATTTGTATGCTTTGTGAATATCATTCTAAATTCTTTTAATATTTGTGCTCTTTTTAAAACAGTAGCATACAACACTGACATTAAATAATTTTTTGATTCTTCATATGTTCTAATTTCAATATTTCTATTTTTAGATCAGACACATTGAAAGGGTGGGTTGTTTCCGTTTGATGTCAAATGGGGTATTCTTCTTAACGAATTATAAAAGATATCAGATGTATTATTTTTATTAATAATGATAAAGAAATAATCACTATCATGTTCGGTGAAATTTTTTGCTAATAATTCAAAATACTTACCTCATGTATTAGGTGTTTTTTCTTCTATTTTTCCGGTTAAAGAAAAGTATAAACCTTCTTTTGAATTTAAATTATCTGCTGTATTTCTATTGAGATTGGATATTTTAATATTTATTGGACAATAAAATGTATTATCTCTATTATGTATCAAAATATCATACCAATATCTTGGTTTTGGTTGACGTTCAATAATCAATTCTCAATCTTTAAAAATTTTAATATCTTGATATTTTGACAATAAGATATTTATAGCTTCTTCTTCATTGATGGTTGAATTTATTCTTCCATCTTCATTGATTTTTGAAAATTTAATTATTTCATTTTTTCAAACATTCTCAATTAATTCAGTCAAAACTGAATCATAATCTTCTAATATATATTTCTTTTTCATACTCTTACTCATTATATTAACTATAATAATTTTAAAATAATTACAATTACATAATGAAAAAAAGCATCATATGAATAACGATGCTTTTTAAATTATCTAAATATCGTTGTTAGGATCTACGATATTGCTACTTTGTTCGCTGTTAAAAGAAAGGTCTGATCATTGTTCGTCATTTTGTTTTTCTTGTTCTAATTTTTGTTGTTTTTCTTTCTTTTCATTTCTTCAATTAATAATATAAATTGTTAAACCTGAAATTACAGTTCCGATAGCCCCAATAACCAATCAGGCATCGGCGTAATTAAAGGTACCTGTATCTATTCAAGGAAGAAATACAATATCTCTAACAAAATCAAATAAGAAACGATCAACCATATTCCCCATTGCACCACCTGATAGTAATGCTAAAAATGGTATGATTCAACGATTTTTCTTATCTTTGAACAAGAATGAAACAGATAGTGTAACAATGATAATAATAAAGCTAACTATATGTAAACCAACATTGGTTAAACCGATTTCAATTGTAGTTCCGGCGTGTTTAACTGATCTAAATCCGAATAATGCATTTTGATAAATCACACCTGATTGAACTACAATTTCGTTTTGTTCGTTTACTGTGTATTTAAATAAATAATGTTTTGTTAATAAGTCAATTAGTAATGTAACTGCAAAGAAAATAAAATAGATTGATAAATTAATTACGAAATCTTTTCAAGTATATTGCTTTCAAAATTTCTTAGTAAAAATAGGAAATCATTGAAAAAATTTATTTGTTTTTTTATCCATTAATTACCTTTTTACATCTATTGCATATTTCTAATTGAACATCAAAATCAGATAATTCAAAGTGGTTTCAACATCTTAAACATTTTTGTGATTCAAAGTTTGAAACAGATAATTCATTTCCTTCAACAACTTTACCAACCATCAATAATTTAATTAAATCCATATCTTTAAATTGTTGATATAAATCTTTTGGTAAAACAACCATTGCTTCGTTTTGACGTTTAATCACTTGGCCTTGAATTGCTTCTTCGATTGCTTTATAAACACTTTCTTTTAGTTCAAAGAATTGTTTTCATTGTTCTTCTAATACATCAGAAATTTCATGTCTTTCCACAAATTTTGTTAAATGGATTGATTCTTTCTTATCTTTTGAATTAATAAATGAATAAATTTCTTCACATGTTGTAGGTAATATCGGAGCTAACGCTCTAGTTAATACATCAATTACTTTTCAAAAGACAGTTTGTACTTGTCTTCTTTCTAAATCATTTTCTTTGTTTAAATAAAGAATATCTTTTGTAATTGAAATGTAATAACTACTTAATTCAATAATAAAGTTGTTAATATCCTTAATTACGTTAATGAAACGATATTGTTCATAATTATCAACAATTTTTGTTTCTAAATTATTCAATCTTTCTAACATTAAGGCATGTATAGATGTCAATTCAACTTCTTTAAAATCATAATCAGCAATTCCACCTAACATAAACTTAATTGTGTTTCTAAATTTACGATAAATTTCGACATTTTGCATCAAGATTTTGTCATCAATAGTAACGTCGTTTGTAAATTCTGAGTTAGCTACTCATAGTCTTAAAATATCTGCACCATATTTTGCAACGACATCTAAAGGATCGATAACGTTTCCTTTTGATTTAGACATTTTATTACCTTTACCATCTAAAACAAATCCATGTGATAATAATGCTTTAAATGGTGATTGTTTTCTTCATGCCACTGAGTTAATTAATGAACTATTGAATCAACCTCTGTATTGATCTGAACCTTCTAGATATAAATCAAAAGGTGCTTCAAGATTATTTGGTTTAACAGAGATTGATGTTGAACCTGAGTCAAATCAAACGTCCATAATATCAGTTTCTTTAGTAAAACCTAAATTTTGATATTTTTCAGGAAGTAATTCATCGGCTGTTCTTTCGTATCAAACATCTGAACCATATTGTTCTACTAATTTAATTACATGTTCAAAAATTTCATCATCTAATACAGGTTGTTTATCTTTATCGTAGAAAATAATGATTGGTACTCCTCAAGTTCTTTGTCTTGAAATACATCATGTTTCACGGTTAGCCAACATTAATGATAAACGTTTCTTAGATCATTCATTGTATGTAATAACTTCCGACAATGCTTTTTCAATATCAGATTTGATGTTTTTTAATGAAACGAATCATTGAGGGGTAGCACGATACATAATTGGCAAATGGGTTCTTCAATCATGTGGGTATGAGTGTTTAATTTTTGAGAAATGAACTAATAAATTATTTTCAGTTAGATATTTACCAACTTCAACGTTTGCATCATCGTAAAACATACCTTTGAATTGTAGACCATTTTCATTAATGGTTCCATCGTCATTAATATGCATAATTTTTGCTAAATTTTCTTTATTCCCGATTATAAAGTCATCTTCACCAAATAATGGTGCCATATGAACTAAACCAGAACCGTTTTCTAATGAAACATGGTGTCCAAAAACAACTCTACATTCAGCTTTGTTAATTGGACTTTCGTATGTAATATTTAATAACTCTTTTCCTTTAAATGTTTTTAATACTTCATAATTTTCTCATTTAACAGTATTAGCTACTTGTTCAAGCAATTCTTTAGCTACTACATAATTTTGATTGTCATGAGATACTAAAACATATTCAAAAGTGTCATTAATTGCAACTCCGCTGTTAGCAATTAATGTTCAAGGAGTTGTAGTTCAAATTAATAAATTATCGTTTGCTTTAATAAATTCATTACCTTTTTTAACTTTGAAAGCAACAAAGATTGATGGTGAAATATGATCCGCATATTCAACTTCAGCTTCAGCTAAAGCAGATTGAGAAGATGGAGATCAATAAACAGGTTTTAAATCTTTATAAATCAAACCATCTTTAACCATTTTGTGAAACAATCTTAATTGCATTGCTTCAATGTTTTTATCCAATGTAACATAAATTTCAGAAAAATCACTTAATAAAGCTAATTTTTGAAATTGAGATTTTTGGTGTTCAATTTGTGAAAGGGCATAGTTTGCTGCATTTTTTCTCAATTCAATTGCTGAATAATCTTTTGCTTGTTTTTTAGCCTCTGATAACATTTTATGTTCAATTGGTAAACCATGAGTATCCCAACCAGCTACATATGGAGCATAATAACCTTGCATGTTTTTAAAACGCACAATGATGTCTTTTAAAATTTTATTTAAAGCATGCCCAACGTGAATATTACCATTGGCATATGGAGGTCCATCGTGTAATACAAAAGTGGTATTGCCTTTGTTTTGAGCTAATACTTTTGAATAAATTTTATTTTCTGCTCACATTTTGATGTATTCTGGTTCTTTAGCAGATAAATTTGCTTTCATTGAAAAATCTGTATTTGGCATTAATAATGTTGATTTGTAATCTTTTTTTTCTTCCATAATAACCTCTTTTTGAATAGATAATGAATAAATTAAAATTATATTAATTTTATAACAATTAAAACGATATTTAATAGATTTAAGAAAAACATAGGAAATATAATAAAAAAGCATCAATGATGCTTTAAGATTTTCTACAATATTCAAACACTTTAGAAACGTGTTCAACTTTTCCAATGATTGTTAATAAATCACCTTCATTTAGTTCAAAATCACCACTTGGTAAGAAGGTTTGACTATTTCTTTTAACCAAAACCACAGAAACATGATATTTATTTCTAAAACCTAAATCCTTTAGTTTTTGATTAAACATTTTAGGGTTAGTTACAAATAAAGAACCAGTTACATAATCATCTTGTAATTCAATCAATGATTCAGAATATGTTGTGAAATTAGGATTTGAAACAATCAATGCAGTTCTTTTTCCAGCTTCTTCTTCAGGACGAATAATTTGTGAAACTCCAATTTGTTTTAATACTCTAGCATGACGATTTGATGTTGCACGAGCAATAATTTTAGTAACACCAATTTCTGCTAATGAAGCAACAATTTCTATATTGTCAGAAGAGGCAACGATAACTGCGTCGAAATCAGTAATATTGATTGCTTCTAATGTTTTTTGATCAGCAGCATCAGCAACATAAATGGAAGCTACTTGATCTTTAAATTTAAATAAAGATTTTTCTTCAGTATCAATTAATGCTAAACGAATATTATTATGTTCATCACTTAATAATTCCTCAACAACTGCAGTTCCAAATCTCCCTAAACCAATAACACAAATGTTTCTTGATTTTTTAAAGAATTTCATAATTCCTCCTTTATTTGTTTAACATTTTAGATTTATTTAATTTTTCTAAAACTTTTTTAGGTGGTAAAACTAATTCAAATTTGTTGATTTTTTGAGTAATTTTCTTTTTGTTTTCTATTAATAATAATACAACTTTATGAACAAAATATATTGGAACTATTACAAATGGTAATCCAAGACCATATGCTAATAATGTTAGACTTTGAGCAAATGCTTCGTATGTTTTAAACACTCTTGCAATATCGGATACCAACGCAACAAGCAATAGAAATGCTAGTGAGAAAATAACTGATGCATATACTCTTCAGTAAAAGAATGGATTACTGATAATAATTGGTTTTTTAGACATTAAGTTAATTGCATTAAAGGTTGCAGCAATTCCTAGAATTAGAAACGCAACGGATGACCCTGTTTTTACGAAATTTAATGGATTATCATGTTTAATTGCTCATTCTGCCCCTAAATAGAATCCAACCATTGATAATACACCAATTAGTATTCCTTGTCATAAAACATTAATACCCATGTTGTTTGCAAAAATAGATTCAAATTTTGAAATTGGTCTTCTATTCATGTAATTTTCTTTTGAATCTTGCAATCCTAGAGCAATTGCAGGAAAACCATGAGTAAATAGGTTAATTCATAATAACTGTGAAGCAGATAAAATATAAAATTCAAATTTTGGATCAGCAGCTAATATTGCATCAATTGTTTGTTTATATATTGCTTTAAAAATAATTAAACCTAGGAAAACTAAAATAATTTCAGCAACAGATGTGATTAATAAGTTTTGAATAACGTTTTTAATTTTTTGATAAATCGATCTTCCATTTTCAACAGCATGAACAACGGTTGCAAAATTATCATCAGATAAAATCATATCAGCTGCTTGTTTTGAAGCTTCAGTTCCTGTAATACCCATAGCACATCCAATTTCAGCCGCTTTTAATGCAGGGGCGTCGTTAACTCCATCTCCTGTCATTGCAACGATTTGATGCTTAGATTGTCATGCTTTAACAATTCTTAGTTTATCTTCAGGCACTACACGCGCATAGACTGAATATTTCTCAATGTTTTGATATAATTCTTCATCACTTAATTTAGCAAGTTCTAATCCAGTTAATGCCAAATCTCCATCTTGATAGATTCCTAAATCTTTAGCAATAGCAATTGCGGTATTGATATTATCTCCGGTAATCATAATTGGTTTAATACCTGCTGATTTACATTCAGCAATCGCAATTTTTGATGATTCTCTTGGGGGATCAATCATTGCAATTAAACCAATAAACTCTAAATTATTTTCTAAAACATTGAATTGATCTTGAATTGGCAATGCTTTAAATTGTTCTAATTTATCATTTGGAATATGTTTTTTAGCAATGGCTAACACACGGTATGCTTTGTTAGCTCATTCATTGTTTATATCTAAAATATTATTTTTTGTTAATTCATCTAAATTATTACATTTATTTAAAAGAACGTCAGGAGCACCTTTAACAATTGCAATGGCTTGATTATCAATTAAGTTTATTGATGTCATTAATTTTCTATCACTATCAAAAGGTAATGATAGTAATCTAGGATAACTATTTTCTAGATCTCTTTTAGTCTTGTATCCTGAATGGTTTTCTAATAAATATAGTAAAGCAACTTCAGTTGGGTCACCTGTTTCAATTGCTTGATTATCTTTATATACTAAATTAGCTTCAGTACATAATGCGGCAAATTCAACCATTTCTAAATAATTATTATTTCAACTTGTTATTGACATTGGTTGTTGATTTTTTAGATATAAATCAACAACAGTCATTTTATTTTGAGTTAATGTTCCGGTTTTATCAGAACAAATAACTGCACAGCTTCCTAATGATTCAACTGCCATTAAATCTTTAACGATGGCATTACGTTTAGCCATTCTTTGCACACCAATTGCCAAAATAATTGATGAAAAGGCAATTAAACCTTCAGGAATAGCAGCGACTGCTAATGAAACACCATTAATAATGGTTGTTGATCAAAAGACGTCAGTTTTTAATGCTTCTGTTGAAGAAATTGCTTGCATTATAATCTGTGTAATAACAGATAGTCCAAATAGTACAATACCGGTAATTGCAAAGATTTTACCTAATTTATTAATTTTCATTTGCAATGGACTTTCTGTTGCTTTTTGTTTATCAGTAGATTGCGCAATTTTTCCAATTTCTGTATCTACACCAATTGCAGTAACAACAAAATATGCAGTTCCAGTTGCAATGATTGATGAAGAATATAGTGCAAATTTTCTTTCAGCTAATGGTATATTTAAATCTCTAGTAACATTAGCATCTTTTGAAGATGGAAGACTTTCTCCTGTTAATGAGCTTTCAATAGCTGTTAAGTTTGAAGATTTAATTAAATAACCATCTGCCGGAACTACATCACCAGGTTCTAGGAAAACTATATCTCCAATTGTTATTTCATTTGAGTTAATTGTAATTAAATTTCCATCTCTAATTACTTTAGCTTTTAACGGAGTTAATTTCTTTAAAGCATCTATTGCTTTTTGACTTTTAACCTCTTGTATTGCCCCGACTAAGGAGTTTGTGAGTACTACAAATAAAATAATTGTTGGTTCAATAAATGAAATAGTTAATTCAGAACTTGCTTGTCATTTATTTTGAACACCATGAACGATTGCGAGAATATATGATAAAAGTGTTGCACACATCAAGATAATGACAAGTAAATCTTTAAATTGTTCTAAATAAATTAGAAATAAATTTTTCTTTTTACTTTCTTGAAGTTGATTTAAACCAAATACATTCTGACGTTCACTTGCTTGTAAAGAAGTTAAACCAGTTTCTATATTGGTATCTATATAACTAGATACGTCAACTTTTGTTTTTACTTCTGTTGAAGTTTTATTTTTTTTCATGAAATCCTTTCTTATGAAGTTGTTCTTAATATGTCAATAAATCATTCAAATGTTGTCTCATCAAAATTATTTTTCAGAGCAACTGAATTCATTGTATATTTAATTTTATTTCTAAATGCATCACTTAGATGATCGACTGGTTCTTCAAATAAAACTGATTCATTCGAAGATAATTTCTCAATCATGTGAATATAATTTAAATTTGAAAGATTGATTTTTGATTCATTTATATTTTTATAGTTTTCTATAAAGTTTGATGAAGGAAAAATGTAATTATTTACATAAGCGTAATATTCACTAGGGGTTAATGAAGAAAGCATTTCATCATTAATAGTTGCTGTGTCTCTTCAATCAATTTTGTTATTTTGATCGTACATCCATTCAATAAAATCTTTAACAACCTTATCTTTTTCATTGTCATGTTTAATACCAACAATATTAACACCTTGATTGATAAATGTTTCTATGGTTTGAGTTGCATTATTTTTAGTTGGCGCTTGGAAAAATAAGAAATCTTCTTTTTTTAATAATGACTCTCTCTCAGCACCGTTCGCATCATAAATTGCATTATCTCCGATAATTCAATTGTAAGCATTATTTGTTGTTAAAGTGAATATAGTATCATATGATGCGGGCGGAATAAATCTTTGACTATCTGTTTGATTCTTGTCAATATATAACGCTTTTTTATTAATTAAATTATTAAGTGATTCATATGTTTTTCTTAAGCTTTGATGTTGTTTAGTATTTGGATCGTATATTGAATCATAGTCGATTAAATTGTTTTGATTATATTTTAAAATAAAATCATCATAATTACCATTTCCGTTGTTAAAAGATAAATTATAAAACAAATTAGTTATATGTCTGCTATATAAAATTCTTGCATTTAAATTTGGTTCAATAATATCAGCTATGTCATTTGAAATTTGAAATAAATCATCATTGAATTTAAATATGTTATCACTATAATTAAAATTTTTGTTCTTAATTTTTTCTAAATTATCTTGAAAATTAATTCCTCAAAAGCTTCTAATTTGTTCTTTAATTGTAGGACTGCTTTGCTCGTAATGTTCAACGACTGAATTTAAAATTGAACTATTGTTATCATCTAAAAGTTTTTTATCAGGAAAGTTGTTTGATAAAAATGATTTTAATTCTGATAGAAAATATCCTAAATTTAATTTGTTAATTACCAACATATCAGTGCTATTTCCTAATGGTAACACGAATTTATTTGAATGATTTAAGGATATCTTATTATTAATTTCTAAATATTGATTAATAATTCCTGAATTTTTAATTTCATTGCTAAAATCAATTGCTTTGTTATATGAATTAATCAATCACGCCGCAGATGGATAATACATAATTAAACTCGGTATAGATGGATCGTCAATTTTTAATTGCAATGATAACTTGTAATACAAAGTTTCACGTGAGGTTGATGAATAAATTAAAGAGATTGAGCGATGATTTTCATTTTTTAATAAAGATTCACGATTATAGCGATTTATTAATGTTTTTAAAGTTTGTGACCGCTTATCTTTTATAGAAAAAGGAATTGCAAATTCAACTAATTTTTCTTCTCTCTCACATGAGCTTGATATTAATGGAACAGCTATTGTAGATAAAATAGCTGATGATAAAAATAAATATTTTCTTTTCAATTTCATACCTCAATTTAATATATATATTTTAAATTAAAAAATTAAAATAAAGAAAAATACCTGAATAAATCAGGTATTTAAATAAGTTTATATTCATTTTAAAATAGAACTTTTTCACAAAATATTTTACATTTAATATTAATTTGCAGATTTTATTATAGGAAACGCAATTATTCCATAAGCTGCTAATATTGCAACAAAAACTCCGACTAATATAACTAAAATTACAGCAACACTTATAATACTTTTAATAGCAATTCTTTTACGATTATATTTTTTAATAGAATCCATTTCAAATTGCATGTGTTTTTCATTTTTATTATTCATAATTCTATCCTTTTGTTGCTCTTCCTTGTCTTGAAATTGCATTCATAATTCTCTTTCTTAATAAGAAGTATGTAATGAACATAGGTAAAATACCTAAAATGTTTGCAGCAATACGTACTGAAATATATACAATTGGTTGTTCATCTGCAGGATCTTTACCTGTATGTGTTAATCATACGTTAATTACTGATCATGAACCTTCTTTTTCGCTAATAACTAATAAAGGTCATGTGAATGAGTTTCAAGATGCTAGCGCTGTTAAAATAGCGATTGTTCATGTTGTTGCTTTAACCATTGGCATTGCAATTTTTGTAAAGAATACAAATTCATTTGCAGAATCGATCATTGCTGATTCTTTTACAGAACCGGTGATTTCTTCAAATGCATTTCTATACATAAATCCAGAAAATACTGATGCAACAAATGGCATTGTTAAGGCAATATATTGGGCTATACCATCTTTCCAATTCAATGTTACAATTACTCTATATTGACCAGATAATAATGCAACCTCTGGTAGTACTAATAATGCTAGGAATAATGCTCATGACAAGTTTTTGAATCTTCATTTTTTCATTGAAAATGCATAACCAAATGTCATTGAGAAGAAAATTCTACAAATTACTGATAAGGCAGTTATTGAGGCTGTATATAATACAGCTTTAAAGTATCCATCTTGAAATGCTGCCTTGAAGTTTTCAAAGAAGAATACTTGAGTGCTATCACCATATGCTCTCGGATATCAAACTAATACATCTGTATTATTTTGTCATCTTCTATCCAAAACAGATTGGTTTAACATGAATAGGAATGGAAAGACGATAATAAATCCAAAAAATAATAGAATAGCAATTTTGAATGATCACGATAATATAACACTTAAAGGTTTAGTTGTTTCGACAGCCTTTGTCATTAGATCTTGTCTAGATTTTAAATACCGGTTTTGTCTTCAATGTTTGATTTTCAATCTTTCTAATGACATTTTTTTCTCCGATTTTTGTTCCAATAATATATGTAATTGACACAAGTTTTCTTAAACTGAATGATACTAATACACCAATTAAGAATAACATGATAGATGCGGCTGCCCCCGTACTAAATGAACCTTGTTTTACGAATCTATAAACGTATAACATTAATGATGAACCACCATTATTCAAGGCATCTAGTTCATTGTTATTAAACAATGAAAGTGGGAAAACTTTAATTCCTCCAATCAATCCCATTGTGATCAAGAATGAAATTGTTCTTTTAATAGAAGGAAGTGTAATTGCGAAGAATTGTTTGAATTTATATGAGCCATCAATTGAGGCAGATTTGTATAATTGTGGATTTACAGATAGCATTGCTGTTGATAGAATTAAAATTTGAAATGCTAAACTACCTCAAATTCCTCTTAGAAGAATAACTATAAATGGTTTTCAAGATTTATAATCACCACTTTCTAAGAAAGGAATTGGTTTATCAATAAGTTTTAAATTTTTTAAAATGATATTTACGAAACCACCTTCTTTTTTGAAGATAAAGAAGAAAGTGATTGAAACAGCAATTGCAGATGTTACATATGGTAAGAAAAATACTGTTTGTCAGAAGTTTCTTGATCATTTTTTAATTAACATTGTAATTGATGTAGATATCAATAATGAAATGCATAAACTAATTGGCAATGACACAATTGAATACACAAATGCATTTCTAACACCTATTTTGAAGTGAATATCATTAAAAATATTTTTAAAGTTTTCAAAACCAAAACCAATATCATGAGCTTTAAATCCTACCCGCACTGAAAATGAATCAATAATAACTAGGATAAAAGGAATAATAGTCATTAATGTAATTGTTAACAATGAAGGAAGTAGCAATAAAAATGGTTTTCAAAAAGGTGTTCTTTGATTTAAAACGCTAAGATTTTCACCAACTTTTTTAATTCTAAATTTCTTTCAAAAATAGATTTTCATTGGTTATATTCTTTCGCCTGTTTCTGCATCAAATTGATGCATATTGTCAGTTTTAATTGATAATTTAATTTCTTCGTCAATTTCGTAATGTGCTTTATGTGTTAAGTATATGTTAGCAAGTTTTTGAATTGCTTCAATTCAAACTTGAGCTTGAATTTCTTTTCCAAGATATTCAACTGTTTTTATTTTTCCAGTGAAGAAATAGTTTTTATCATCTTCAACTAATCCTTCTGCTCTAAAACCGATATGAATATTAGATTTTGAATATTGTGAATTATTTACTGATGCAATTTCTTTATTATTTACAACAATCTTACCATCTTTAACTTCAGCATTAAAGATTGTCATTTCTGGCATTCCAAGGAATTTTGCAACAAATTCATTTGCTGGTTTAGTATATAGTTCCATCGGACTACCCATTTGTTGAACTTTAGCAGTTGACATACATACAACTTTATCAGAAATAGACATTGCTTCTTCTTGATCGTGTGTAACGAAAACTGTTGTAATTCCTAATTCTTGTTGAATTGAACGAATTCACTTTCTTGTTGAAATACGCAATTTTGCATCCAAGTTTGACAATGGTTCATCTAATAATAATATTTTAGGTTTTTTAACGATAGCACGAGCAATAGCTACCCGTTGTTGTTGACCCCCTGATAATTGGGTCGGTTTTTTCTTTAAGTTCTTAGTAATTTCTACACGTTGTGCTACTTCTAAAACATCTTTAACAATTGCTTGTTCAATTGTTAGAATATTTGCTGATAAAGTTTCAATTTCTTCTTGTAATTCTTTTGGCATAAACATAATTAGTTTTCTCATATTTGAATTAAATGAAGAATTTAAATTATATTTCTTGAAAATAGGAGCAAAAATTTCTAATGTTTTATTTTTATAATTAGATTTTGTTTGAGAAGTCACAACTTTTAAACGTTGTTTAGCTTCAAGAATTTGTTTGTTTAGCGGACTTTGTTTTTTTTGATTTTCAGCTTTTTTAGCTGCTTCTTTTGCATTAATTATTTCTTTATTAATTTTTTCTTTAGCTGTTTTGTAATTAATATCGTATTCTTTTTCTAATTTTAAAACTTCCTCTTTAGATTGCTTTTTAACTTGAGCAACCGAAATTTCTAAATGTTTTTTAATTTCTTGAATTTCTTTTAATTCTGCATTACTTGATTGGTTATTTGAAAGCTTTGTTTCAATAATTTTTCTTAATTTAGAAATTTTCGAATTAGCTTCAAATTTTAATTCGTGAATTTTTTCTGAACTACTTAATTTAGCTGCCTTAATATCTTGAATAACTTTTTTTGTTAAACTACTTAATTCGGCAATTTTTTTAGTTTTTAAGAAATTTAATTGATTAATTTCTTTTTCAGAAATATTGTTTAAAGAGGCTTTTAGTTCAATGATGTATTTTTTAGTTTCTTTAGGAATGTCTATTTTATAAAAACATGCTTGTTTTAATTTATTAATTTGTTCTTGACTGACCTTTTCGTGCTTTAAAATAACTTCAAAAACATCTTGTTGAGCTAATTGAGATTTTTCAAGAGTTTCCTCTTTTCAATGTTGATCATTTGTTAGAGGGAACGCGATATTTTCATACACTGTCATATGAGGATAAAGAGCATAGTTTTGGAACACAAGTCCCAATTCTCTTTGTTGTGGAGAGTATTTTGTTACATCAATACCAGAGAAAAATATTTTTCCGCTAGTAGGTCTTAACAATCCAGAAATTGCATTCAAGGTTGTTGTTTTTCCAGAACCTGATGGTCCTAATAAAGTAACAAGTTCTCCTTTTTTAATTGAAAATGAAACATTATCAACAGCAACAGCATCACCAAAGTCAATGACTAAATCTCTGATTTCAATTGCAGGGATTGTTTTCTTTTGTTCGAAACGTTCTTTAGAAAACTGATGAATTTGTTCATATGATATTTCTTTATTGTCTTTAGATTTCATTTTTTTCCTTAATTTAGAGATAGTTAATTTTGCTATTTATCACTGTTTGTTGTTGTTTTTGATTTTATAAAATGATAAATGTTTCGACTAGAAACAGTATATCCTTTTGGTGCTAATGCCGGATCTAAAATATATAAACTTTGTGGCAACATTTCACCATGTGCCTTATACATTTTTGAAAATTCAGCAGGCGATTCAAAGTATTCATCGTTTGAAGGATTATAAAAACCTTTTTTCTCTGAAATACCTTCATTAAATGCATAAGCAAGATAAGGTAATAATATAGAACTTGGAGATTCTTTAATATTTTCATTGTAATTAGCTTCATAAGAAGCGATTTCTGTTTCTCCAATTCTGGCTAATGTAACTGCTCCTGCTAGCATTTCAACAGAAAAGTTTCTTCAATAATTCTCACCAAAGAATACATGAGCAACAACTCTGTCATAAGTCATATTTGAAACATTAGCAAATGCTAAACGAACTTTTGATCCAATAGGTAATAATTTAGCAGCAAATTCATGATCTCTTTGTGCTCATTTTTTTTCTTCTGGATCTACTTGAACATTTGGTACGTTTTCTTCAAGTGTATCAATTGATTCAATTCTAACTTTTAATAATTGACCAACTTTAAATGCCGGAGTTTGTCATTCATAACTTCATGAGTCTGTTTCAGCTTTGACTGTAATAGTATCCCCGTCAGCCATGGAAACAACTTCTCCATCAACATAACTAAATTTTTGTCAATAATTAATTGTTTTTTTAACTCTAGTTGCATTTTTTCTATCGAATACAGTTGTTTCAAATGTTTTATCAAATTCACGACCAACTTCATGGTAATTTGAAAAATCAGTTGTATATCATTTTGCTTTAGGTGCAACATTTCAAACTGGTTCGATTTTGTCTTTAGTTTTTTCACATTTTAGTGATAAAACAGGTAAGGCAACGGTTGCAATTGAACCAAAAATACTAAATAGTATTAAATTTTTCTTTTTCATTGATTTATTTTAATTAGTTATCTATTTTAAATGTTTCGCTCATTCTCTTAATGAAATCATTGTAAGTCAATGAGAATGGATTATCACTTGCAGTATTTACTAATGCTTTTGCATTTGCTTCCAAAGCTTTTCTCAATCTATCTGAGTAAGTTGAAGGAATATCTTCAATTGATTTGTATTGATTTGGATTATCTACAACTTTTTTAAAGTTATTGAATGCAATTTTTTGTGCTTCATTCATTTTGTTTAATTTTGTTTCATCTGTAGATGCGAAGAATGATTTTGTAGGTGAAACATAGCTACCGTATTGGTTAAATGCATCAATTGGAGTTATATTTGTGTATGTATTCTTTGAATCCATTTGAATGCTTTCAAAATTGTGAGTATAGAATCATTCAATAAATTTAATTGTTGCTGGATCTTCAGTTTCGTTTGCATGTAATAAAACGAATGATGGTCCTTGTGTAAAGACAGAAAATGTTTCATCTCCTGAAGATGTTGCTTTCAATGGCATTGAAATTCAATCAGCTTCATGTTTTTGCAATGTATCTGCAACAGTTGGTTTTATTAATTGTGAACCTGGAATCAATACAACAGGTGAATAGTTAGAATCAATTTCAGCATCGTCTTTTGTTGCGCCATCAGCTAATGAGTTATATGATTTCAACACCAATGCACCAACTAATTCTTTTCTTTCAGAACCACTAACAGCATAAACTTTATTAGTTTTTTCTTCAATTACTAAATCTCTATCTGTTGATAGATAGTTAGTTCCTGGATTACTTTCCATAAATTGTTTAACTTTTGCATCAGCTTCAGATGTTAATAATTTTAAAACATATTTATTTTTTGATGATCTAACACCTTCATCTGTGCTTCAGTAAACATCATCTTTACTTGCTTTCAATTTACCATTAGTTAATGTTAAATCTTTAATGTTTGCAACAGTAAATTTCTTTCCACCTTCTTTGTGGAAGTAACTTGATGAATTACTTGATACATATGTATGGCTATAACCAGATGTTGAACCCATTGATAAAGCAAGTTTATGGTTAACAAGATTGTTTGAACCATATGCACCTGAACCACCAATTCAAATAGCGCCTGAGTTAATTCCTTCTAGAATTACATCAAATACTTCTTTAAATCTTGCGTATTCTGGTGAACTTGGGTTTTCAAAGAATGAGGTATAGTCATAACCACCTGATTTAAATTTTGAAGCATCTTTTTTGATATAGTGTTTGCTTAAATCATTTTTGGTAATTGATCCAATCATTGCGTTAATTGCATTAGGAACTGAATCTATACCCAATACATATAATGATGATGAACTAATGTATAATTTTTTCATCAATGAAACCATTTCAATTAAGTCTTTATAATTTTCAAATTTTTTATCTGACAATTTAAATGTCTTAATTTTTTCTACTGCTTCTGTGTATATAGAAGATGTAGTTTTAGTTTTACCTGGATCTCACATTTCATCGATAACAACAGCATCTGATTTAGTTTGTTCTGTATTAGCAGCTTTAGAATCAGTGTATGCTTTAATTCATTTATCAATTTTTTCTGTTTCGCCTTCTACTTTTTGTGCTCCTAATGTTACTAAATCATTTAGAAGTTTTCCAAATAGAATTTGGTTAATAGCAATCATTTCTGTTGAACGTGAAATAGGAACAACTCAATTTTCATTTTTATCATTTAATACAATTGAACTTGTTACAGAAGTAAATGCATCTACTATATTTAAAGCGTCAAATTTTTCTTTTGGCACTGCAATATTCATATCATATTGAGCGATTATTGACGCTGCAGCAGGATAGTTAATCATAATGTTATATAAAGATGTTTTATTTGTTGATCTCAAGTCATTAACTAACTTACCTGTATCATAACCATTTGGGTTTCATAATATAGAAGCTTCTAAGTAACCTTCTGATGCATGTGTTTTAGCATATTCGTTATATGCATCAACAAGTGTTTTAATAGCTTTACCTTGTGAATTCCCTTCAGAAAAACCTGATAAAATGCTTAATTTATTATCATTAACGGTATCAAATCTTGATGTTTTTTCTCCATCAGGACCGTCTGGTTTAACACAAGATGCCGCCATAACTGGTACTGCCCCAATTACAACTGGCAACATTGTAAATAGTAATTTAGATTTTTTCATAAAAATCCTTTCTTTTTTTGTTCTTTGTTTAAAAAAATACAAAATAGACAAATTACAAAAAATGTCTAATTTGTATTTTTTCATTTAGTGAAATAAAGTAAAATATTTTGTTTTTCACATTAATTATTTTACTTAAAAATCATTTTTATAATATAAAAATAATTTAAATAATTTTTTAATACTTATATAAAGGAATTTTTTAATCACAAAAATATAAAGGAAATTTAATAATTAAATTTGATAATTATCATATGATTTGTTTTTTTAAAACATTCTAAAATAAAAGCAATCAAATATTTTTTACAAAGTTTATTATCTTAAGGAAAATAAAACCCAACTAGCAAGTTGGGTAGAATTTTATTTATCCATATCTTCTTTAATAATCATTCCCAATCCAACTCACGCTAAAATTGGTAATACAAAAAGACCAACAAGTGTTAAAATCATAGCTGTTCTATTAGTTGTTTTCACCGCCGCAATTATTGAAACAATAAATGCCGCTAATGACATTACTGAACCTATAGCAATTGAAGCTAACGCTCCAGCTCCAGCAGCAACTACTGTTGCTCCCGCAACCGATTCATCAGCGCCCGATGCAGCAACTGCAAAAAGTGCAGTAGCAGACGCAATAATTCCAGCTAACATCACTATAAAACCTACTGGGTTTAAAACCAACCCGGCAATCGCTAATTTTCTTGATTTACTCATATATATTCACCTCCTTAACTTTTAATTTGTCAAATTAATTATTTCAAAAAAAAAAAAAAACAGATTTTGCTGTTTTTTGAATAAAAAATTCAAAAAAATAATAAAAAAATGCCTCAATGGCATTGGTATCGTTTGATAAATGGTGGAGAATGAGGGGCTCGAACCCACGACCCTTGCCTTGTAAGGGCAATGCTCTCCCAGCTGAGCTAATTCTCCAATGGTGACCCTAGCGGGACTCGAACCCACGCATGTATGGATGAAAACCATATGTGTTAACCACTTCACCATAGGGCCATAATGGCGCCGACTATTGGGATTGAACCAACGACCAACTGGTTAACAGCCAGCTGCTCTACCGCTGAGCTAAGTCGGCATTTATTTAAAATACCCTATAATTATAACTAAAAAAAATAGTATTTTAAAAAAATGTTTAAATTTTTATAGCTCAGTTTTTTGTCGATCAAAACCATAGTTATTTTACCATATTTATTATTTCTGTTTATTTTTTAATTTGAAATTATTTTTTATTGTTTTCTTTCAATAATCTATTTATATTATTTCTTTAACTTTAAAATACTTCTTGGAAATTTGTTCAATGTTATATAAATACATGTTTACTTGTATAACTTCCAAATATATTAAATTAAGACTGAAAATTACAATAACAATCTCAAACAAAATATCTTTGTTATCTGAAAAATAATTAGCTTCTGTCAAAATTATTTGAGAATATATAACAACAGAACTCAGAATGAATGCTAATATATTTAACACTATACCTTTTTTAGTTCAAATTTTTCTTTTTATAAATATAGTCAATATAGCTATAAAAAATAATGTCGTTAAAATAATTCCAATTATTAATAAGATTTTTAACAATAAAAATGTATAAAAAGCTTTTTGTTCTTTAATAAAATCAAATTGCAATCAAGAAGCTTTATTGGTTGCTTCAAAAATACCTTTAAGTTCGCTTGTTTTTGTTGCTAAATATCATTTCTTTTCATCTACCATTTCACCAATTCCAACAACTAATGGTAGGAAAACATTATGAATAAATAATAAATAATTAAATATTGAAAACATTTTAGAATCTCAATAGCAATCTTTATATTTTTTAATATTAATATATGGTTTTATAAATCTAATTAAAGACCATACAATATAATTATTTTCTATATATTGTTTGTCAATTTCTTTTTGAAAAATTAGTGAAAATTTCTTGATAATTTCTTTGTCTTTAAGCTTTATTCACAATGAATTCAAATCATTCATTAATATAAAATGTTTTAGCAAAGTAAAGTCATTGTTTTTATTATATTTATCTATCAAGAAAATAAAAATGTTATATTTGTTTATCTTCTTATTCGCATTTAAATTAATAAATTCATAAAACAATTGTTTAAATTCGTAATGATTGATATTGTTAAAATATGAAAGAAATTTTAACAATGATCTATTATTAATTTTCTCTTCATTGAAATTAGTTAGTATATATTTAAGATCTTTGAACTTTTGTATATCAAAATTCAAAAATAAATATGATTTAAAATATTTAGCAAATTTAAAGAAATTGCAATATTTGTATTTTAAGAATAAACCATACAATATATGTTTTGTTAAAACGATTATTGAAATAATCACAACAATAAATGATGTTACAAGAAATAAATAAAACTCAACTCTATTAAATATTTGTTCTTTATTATTAAAAATTGAACCAGGTCCAATTGAAATTACTATTGTTAAATATAAAAAGATTGCAAACAACAATGTTGCTCCAAGATATTGATAAATTTTGTATAAAACTTTAAATTTAGCCTTGTGATTTAAAGTAGTTTCATAAATTGATAAAGTTTTATTATATATATCTTTGAACATAAACCGTATTTTCTTTCTACATTAGTAATAATTTAATTATATTAGATGTAAATAAACATCAGTTAAAATTATTGTCGTGTAATAATTTTGTTATCATATCGAAATAAAATGTGTATTTTAATTACACAAATATATATAATTTTATATTATGTCAATTAATCTACAAAATTTAGTCGGAAACAAAATTAAAGAAATAAGAAAACAAAATAAAATCTCACAAACTGAATTGTCTCAATTAACAAAAATTGAGCGTTCAACAATTTCTAAAATTGAAAATGGTTCAATAAATATAACATTAGATACATTAGAAAAAATCATTAATGGCTTAAATATATCAATTCAAGATTTATTTAATAACGAAATTAATTTCAATATAAAACCATTAGTAAAATGAGCTGGTGGAAAAACTCAAATTCTTGATGAAATAAAACGTTTAATGCCTAAAAAATTCAAAAATTATTATG
This sequence comes from Metamycoplasma cloacale, assembly GCF_900660735.1. Taxonomy (GTDB): domain Bacteria; phylum Bacillota_I; class Bacilli_A; order Mycoplasmatales; family Metamycoplasmataceae; genus Metamycoplasma; species Metamycoplasma cloacale. The sequence continues at coordinate 226,124 of NZ_LR215049.1, read as the reverse complement.
AACCTTTTTTAGGTGGAGGAGCTTTATTTTTCTCATTAGCTCCCAAGAATGCTTTTATTAACGAAATTAACGAAGAACTATATTGTTTATATAAATGTTTTGAAAATGAAAAAGATATCAATTTATTAATCTCTGAATTAAATACTCATACAAAATTGCATAGCGAAGAATACTATTACAAATTAAGAGATTTAGATAAAGATCTATCTTTTAAAGAACTGCCAATTTATATCAAAGCAGCAAGATTAGTTTATTTAAATAAAAGTTGTTTTAATGGCTTATATCGTGTTAATTCAAAAGGATATTTTAACGTTCCTTTTGGCAAAAAACAAGAAGTGAATTTATACAACGTAGATAACATTAACTCAATTAAAGAATATTTTGAGAACTCTAATATCGAAATTACCAATCTTGATTTTCAAGAAGCGGTTTTAAAAGCTAAAAAAGGTGATTTTGTCTATTTAGATCCCCCATATGACACTCTCCCCGATAAAAATGGTTTTGTGAATTATGACAAAAACGGATTTAATAAAGATGATCAAAAAAGATTATCTGAAGTATTTAAAGAACTAAATCAAAGAGGAGTTTATGTTATGTTGTCAAACCATAATACTGACTTTATCAATGATTTATATAAAGATTACAATATTCATATAATTAAAGCAAAAAGAATAATTAATTCAAATAGTCTAGGTAGAGGAGAAATAGAGGAAGTAATTATTACCAATTATTAGTTTATATATAAATATAAAAATATAAAACTTTGAAATGATTTTAATATAATCAATAACTATTGCAAATTTGTTTTGCACTACACTGATATTCCATATTTCTTAAGTCAAATATCATAAATATATTATATTTTGATATAATAAGTGCGTTACTTATAGAGTAACCATACTAAAAAGGTTTTAAAAACTTAATTATAAGTACCTTCAGGATGTGACAAAATATAAGGAGGCATCAATGTTTGCTATCATTGAAACCGGTGGAAAACAATTACTAGTTAAAGCCGGCGATACAATCTATATTGAAAAGATTGAAGGCAAAGAAGGAGACGTTGTTGTTTTTGACAAAGTTTTAGCTGTTGAAAACAAAATCGGTACTCCATATGTAGAAAAAGCTTCTGTTTCAGGAATTATTGAAAAACAAGGTAAACAAGCAAAAATCGTTGTTTATAGACACAATGCTAAATCAACTCACAAACGTAAATTAGGTCACCGTCAACCATATACAAGAGTACAAATTACAGAAATTAAAGGAAAATAGTAAATGGCACATACAAAAGCTGGTGGAACAACCAGAAACAGTAGAGACTCAGCAGGTAGAAGACTTGGAGTTAAAGCTACAGATGGTGAATTTATTTTAGCAGGAAGCATTATTTATAGACAAAGAGGAACAAAAATTTTTGCTGGTCAAAACGTTGGAATGGGTAAAGACCACACTCTATACTCATTAATCGATGGTTTTGTTAAATTTGAAGACAGAATTAACAGAAAATTTGCATCAGTTTATCCTGAAAAGAAATAATTGAAGACCCGAATGATTCGGGTTTTTATTTATGTCAATTTATTTGTGTTCTTATTTTTTATATATTTCATTAATCAATTAATTTAATTTCTTACAAAATTGTTATTCTATAATTATTAATAATTATTCAAGGAGATATTTATGATTACAATTGATGTTAAAGAAAGACTTATATATTTAAAAAAGTTGAAACTAATAATTTTAAAACACGAAAAAGAAATTATAGATGCCTTATATCGTGATTTAAATAAAAACGAACTAGAATCTCAAATAACTGAAATTAGAGTTGTTTTTAAAGAATTAAACTTATATATTAAAAAATTGAAAAAATGAAGCAAGGATAAAAGAGTTACTTCACCAAAAGAATTATTTTATCTTAAGAGTTATTTAAAACCAACCGCATATGGAAAGACATTGATTATATCACCGTGAAATTACCCTTTTAATTTAACATTAATTCCATTAATTAATGCTTTTGGTGCTGGCAATACAGTTGTTTTAAAACCATCTGAATTTTCAAAACATACTTCAATAGTGTTGGAAAAAATTATTAACGAAACATTTAATCATAAATATGTAAATATACATTTAGGTGGAAAAGAAGTTGCACAGTCTTTATTAAATGAAGATCTTGATTTTATCTTTTTTACAGGAAATACAGCAGTTGGTCAAATTATATATAAAAAAGCTGCTGAAAAAATGATTCCTTGTGTGCTTGAATTAGGTGGTAAAAGTCCGGTAATTATTGATCCAAAAATTAAAAATCTAGAAAATGTTGCAAAAGAAATAATTTGAGGAAAACTAACAAATGCAGGTCAAACATGTGTTGCACCTGATTATGTTTTTGTACATAAAAATCAAAAACATGAATTAATTAATTTACTTAACAGACATAAAACGGAATTTTCAAACAAAATCAATATTAATAAAGATTATTTATCAAGAATTATCGATGAACAACATTTAGATAATATTAAAAAATTATCACCAGAATTAAAATATGATCAAAACGATAGATATATTGATTTATTCATAAAAGAAACTGACGTTAATGATGCAATAATGCAAAAAGAATTATTTGCACCAATTTTACCAGTCATTGAATATCAAGCTATTAAAGAATGTTATGACTATATATCTAAAAACAAATGACCACTTTCTTTATATATATTCAGTGAAGATAAAAACTTTATTCAAGATATTATTAATAATACAAATTCAGGAACTGTTTCAATTAATGATCATCTAAGTTTTCTTGCGAATGATAAACTAGGTTTTGGTGGTATTGGTCAAAGTGGTTTTGGAAAATATCACGGAAAAACAGGTTTTGATACATTTACTCATTGAAAACCAGTTACATACAAAAAGTTAAACACTAGATGAAATATAAAATATAAATCTTTAATTAATGATTCAAAAATATTGAGATTAATTAAATACATAATGAGGTAATTTAATGAAGAAATATATCGAACAAACATTGTATCCTGAATACCCAATAATAGCAGGATGTGATGAAGCTGGTCGCGGTGCATCAATTGGGCCTATTGTTGTTGCAAGTTGTATATTACCTAATAATTACAAAAACGAAGAAATTAATGATTCTAAATTATTAAATTACAAACAAAGAGAGAAACTCTTTAACGAAATTATTCAAAACGCAATTGAATATCATATTGAATTTATCGATAATAAACAAGTAGATCTTATAAATCCCAAACAAGCAAGTATTTTAGGAATGGAGATTTGTGTTAAGAAATTAAAAAACAAACCAAATTTTGTAATTACAGATTTCGAAAAACTAAATAACATTGATATAAAACAATTGAATTTAATCAAAGGTGATCAAATCAGTATAAATGTAGCTGCTGCTTCTATATTAGCAAAAGTTAGTCGTGATAAATATATGGAATCACTACATCTAAAATATCCTTTTTATAATCTAGATTCAAACAAAGGTTACTACAACAAAATACATGCTAATGCATGTAAAAAACATGGTTTAACAAAATATCACCGTTTTTCATATAAAAACATCAATTCTTTTCTACCTGAAATTTTGAACAAAAAACGTTGCTTTTGAGTTGAAAATAATATTGATTCAATCAATCACATCTACTATCACGACAATATATGAGGAACCCCTACATACGATGATCAACAAATTTTTGAATCAATGTGTTTAGAAATTTTTCAAATTGGTTTAAGTTGAAATATCATTTGAAACAAACGTGATGACATTTTAGATGCCATGTATCAATTAAGTTGGGAAAAAATCAGTAATTGTAATGAAATTGATATCAATAATTGAATGAATGATAGCAGAGTTATTAGACATAGAAAAAAATTACAAGCCATTATTAATAATGCAAAAGCTTATCAACAAATAATCCTTGAATTCAAAAGTTTTGCTAATTACATATGAAGTTTTACTAATAACCAATCAATTAATAACTTTGGTAATGAAAACAATCCAGAGATATTAAGTTTTGTAAAAAATATTTATAAAGATTTAAAGAAAAGAAACTTTGTTTTTCTAGGAATTACCACCATATATGCTTGATTACAAGCAATCGGAGTGATAAACGATCACCAATTGAATTGTTTTAAACAAACAAAAAAGCAATAGATCTTAATTACTAAAACATCTATTGCTTTTTATATTAATTATTTATTTAAAAATTTCGTTATAAATTTCATCGTAGTATTTTACAGGAATGAATTGAACAACTTCTTTGACTTCTTTTGGAACATCACGTAGATTTTTTTCATTATCAAAAGGAATGAAAATTTTTCTAATTCCAAATTGTGTAGCAGCGAGTGATTTTTCTTTTAACCCACCAATTGGTAAAACTTTTCCTCTTAAGGTAATTTCGCCTGTCATACCAATGTTTGCTGGAACTGGTTTTTTTGATAATGCACTAATAATTGATGTAGTGAATGTAACACCAGCAGAAGGACCGTCTTTTGGAATGGCTCCCGCAGGAACGTGAATATGAATTGAATTTTCATCAAAGTTAAAGTCAATACCAAATTTTTCAGCATTTGCTCTAACATATGCTAATGCAATTTGCGCTGATTCTTTCATAACATCTTTTAATTGACCTGTTAATTTCAATCCTTCTTTACCAGGGAAAGTTGTAACCTCAATTGCTAATGTTGAACCACCAAAACTTGTGTAAGCTAAACCATTAACAACTCCAATTTGAGATTTATTTTCATTTTCATCATCTTCAAATTTAATTGGACCTAAAAATTCTTTAATAATATCTTGAGTAATGACAAATTTACCATCAATTTGTTTATCAAGAATTTTTACAACAATCTTTCTAGCAATGTTATCAATTAATCTTTGTAATTCTCTAACTCCACTTTCTCTTGTGTAATTTCTAATTAAGAATTCAAGATTTTCATCAGAAATATTTAATTGTTCTTTGTCAATGCAATTTTGTTTGCAAATTTTTGGAATTAAATATTTCTTTGCAATTTGAATTTTTTCAATTGTTGTATAAGTTGATAATTCAAGTAATTCAACCCTATCAATTAAAGCGGCCGGTATTGAATCGTAGTAGTTAGCAGTTGCAATGAATAAAACTTTTGATAAGTCATATTCAAGATCTAAATAGTGATCTTGGAAGTTAACATTTTGTTCAGGATCAAGTACTTCTAACATTGCAGATGTTGGATCTCCTCTAAAATCAGAAGACATTTTATCAATTTCGTCTAATAAAATAACAGGGTTTGAAACGCCAGCTTTTTTAATAGCGTTAATAATTTTTCCCGGCATTGCACCAACATAGGTTCTTCTATGACCTCTAATTTCGCTTTCGTCTTTAACTCCACCAAGTGAAATTTTGATAAATTTTCTTCCAAGAGCTTCGGCAATTGATTTTGCTAATGTTGTTTTACCAGTTCCTGGAGGACCGATTAAGGTTAAGATTGGAATATTGTTAATACTGTCATTGTTTAATTGACCTGATTTAGATATAAATAAACTTTTATCAATGAAATTAGATGGTTCATTTTTAATTTCAATGTAATTACTTGCTTCATTAGTTGCTTTTAATTGATTTTGTTTATGTGTTAATACAGAAATAAATTCCAAAATTCTTTCTTTTGGTTTTTCTAAACCATAATGGTGTTCATCTAAAATTCTTTTAACATTTTCTATATCAATGATTTCGTTAGAAACTTTTCTTCATGGCAATTTTCATAATAAATCAAGATAAGTTTTTGAAATGTTTGCTTCCGGACTTGATGGCATCATTGAAGCTAATCTTGATTGTTCTGATTTAATCGCTTCTAATACATATTCTGGATATATTTCTTTTAAATGTGGATTTTTTTCAAATTTATTTTCACTTGATTCAGTTCCATCTTCATTTAGCATTTTCTTAATTTGATTTAATTTTTCACGTAGCATAAAATCACGTTGTTGATTTTCCATATCGCCACGCATTGAAGAATTAATTTCTTTTTCTAACTTAATGTATTGAAGAATTTCACTATATTTTGAATAAATTCAATTCAATCTAACAGAACTGAAACTACTTAAAAATAGTTCATCTCATTTTTCTTTTTCATTAATTAATTTTTCAGACATTAATGCTAAAAGATGTCAAATAAAATCATGAATTGAAGATTTCTTTTTCTGACTATTGATATATTCTTCAATTTCAATATCCGCTCTAAGAATACTTCTTAAATAGCTAGGTTCTTCACCTTTTGATAAAGATTTATATAAGCCTTTTAGTTCGTCACTTGCATTTTTAATACGTTTAAAAATCTTATTAAATAATTCCTCATCTTCGTTAATAGCATCAATTTCTTCAAAAATAACGATGTTATTTTTACTTTCTTCGTTATCTAAATTATCAGAGGTTAAAGATGAAATTTTAACAAATTTTACTCCTTGTACTTTAACCATTTGAATACCATTATTGTCGGTTATTGAAATAATGTTAGCAACCATTGCAAATGAACTTAAATCGGTCAATTCGTAATTTGCTTTATTTGAGTTGTCATCTAAAATAAAACCAATAGCAATTTGGTTATTATATGATGTTTTGGCACTTACAACTGTTTCAATTGATTTTGGTTTTCCAACTTTAACTACATCTATTTCATTAGGTAATATTAATTGGTTTCTTATTGGAAGAAATGGTAATTGTTTCATAGTTGTCCTTTCATTATTATAAAATTTTAGCACTTTATTGAGTAGAGTGCTAAAATTTCTTATTTTTTATTTAAAAAGCTTTTTTCCTAATTTAATATATTCATTAATTTTCTCTTCAATATTTTTAAATGCTTGTTGATAAATATCTTCAGAATATATATCAATTCCAGCATCTTTTAAAATCTCAGCAGGTCAATTTATATCGCCAGATGATAGAAATTTAGTTATATAGTTTTCCAATGCTTCTTTTCCGTTTTTAATATATTGGTTATAGAAAATATTGGCAACGATATAACCTAATGCATATTTATAAACATAGAAGTAATAGTAATAATGTGGCACACGTACTGCATATGCATTACTTTTTAAACCTTTTTTAGTTTCTTTTGGATTTAATGAGTATTCTTTTGAGTTATTAACATAAATCTCTTCAAGTTGATCATAACTATTAATTGGTAGTTGTTGATCTATTTTACTATATAGATAATATTCGTAATTAGCTCATTCGGTTTGTTTTATAACAGTGCCAATAAAATCAAAAATTGAACGTTCGATAATATTAAATTTTTCTTTATCTGATTTAGCGTTTTTAACTAAATAATCAGTTAAAAGTAATTCATTAAAAATTGAGGCAATTTCTGCAAGAATAATTGGATATTCAGAACGATAAATTGATTGCGTTTTGCATGAATAATATGAATGCATTGAATGGCCCATTTCGTGACATAAGGTATTTACTGAACCTAATGTGCCATCAAAATTCATTAAAATGTATTTCTTATCAATACCATGTGATTCACCTATTGAATAAGCACCTGACATCTTAGAAGGAGCGTTGCAGTAATCAATTCAATTTTCGTTAATTGCTTTTTTAACAACTTCGTGATATTCAAAAGGCATAACTTTTGTAATATTTAACAATATTTCATTAGCTTCTTCAATTGAATATTTAGTTTTGACATCTACTAAATCTAAATTTCAATCTCATGGTCTCATTTTTTTATTAAATTTCTTTGTAAAAAATTTCTTTTTATATAAAGCAAATTTTCTAAAAATACCAATGTTATTTTTAACTGAATTAAATATTAAATGCAATAATTTTTCATCAACACAGTCTTCTGATAATATAGATTGCAATGCAGAAGTATATCTACGTTGTTTTGCATTAACTGAAATACGTTTAATATGTTGATATAACAATTTAGATAATGTTTCTTTTTTATCTCAAAATGCTTTGTTATAACTTGTATATGTTGTTTTTCTTAATTTCTCATCTTTATTTTTTAACAACATATAATAATTACCTTCAGTAATTTTATGTTTCTTACCTTTGCTATCAATTCCGTATCCAAAATCTATTTCGCTATCTGTTAATACAACAAAAATTTCTTCTAAATTTGGTTCTCCAATTGATGTTTCAGTTAGATAGTTTTCAACTTCATCAGATAGTTTGTGATCTAATTCATTTAAAGTTTTTTCTAAATCTTTTCTAACTTCTTTCAATTCCGGTAAATTCATTCATTTTTCAATAGTTTTTCTATGTTTTGCAATTCGATTGATTTCACTTCCCAATCTAGTTTGATATTCATTTAATTGATTTTCAAATTCAACTGATAATGAAGAAATTGATGAATCAGTTACGTTAATATTTTGTTTATTTGATAAATAGTTTGTAATTTTATTTGAAATAATCATTGAATCACCAAGTAATTTAATGTATTCAAGATATAGATTAAAATCTTCGTATTTTTGATCCTTAATTTCTATTAAACGTTCATAAATTGCAAAGAATTCATGTTTTCAATCATCTAATGTTTTACCTTGTAAAATATCTTTAAGATCAAAACGATATTGTTGTTCAATATCTTCGTATTTGTTATATTTTTTCATACTTTATTCCTCATTTTTATATGTAATTAAACTATTGACTGGAACGTTTAATTTCTCTCTACCTTTTAGATCAATTAATTCCATTAAAACAACAACTTTAATTACTTCAACACCTTGATGTTCTAATAATTTAATAATAGCTTCTACTGTTCCGCCTGTTGCTAATAAATCGTCAATAATAACTGCTTTTTGACCTTTTTTAACTAAATTATTTTGAATTTCAAGTGTGTTTTTTCCATATTCCAATATATAGTCATATGAAACAACTTTTCCAGGTAATTTTCCTGGTTTTCTAACCATAATAAATGGTTTTTTTAAAAATGCTGCCACTGGTGTTCCAAAAAGAAAACCACGTGCATCTGGGCCTACGATAATATCTACGTCCTTACATAGTTGAGCCATCTCTGAAATTGTATAATATAGTGCCTCACCATCAGCTAGTAATGGCGAAATATCTTTAAATTTAATTCCATTTTTAGGAAAATTTTCAATTGTATTAATATAGTTTTTTAAATTCATATTTGTATTATATATAATAAAATAATAAAAACAAATTATTTAGCTTAATTAATATAAAATAATTAATTAATATTTATATTGAATTTCAAGTGGAGGAACAATGAACAAAATTAATTTTTACGCCCTTGGTGGTTTAGATGAAAATGGAAAAAACTGTTATGTAATTGAAATTAACTCAAAACTTTATATTATCAACTCAGGGACAAAAGTTCCAATTAACACACATAATGGAATTGATACTTTAATTTGCAACTATGAATACTTAATTAAACGTCAAAACGACATTGTTGGTTTATTTTTAACCGACGTGCAAAATAAAAGCTTTTCAGCAATTCCTTGAATATTAATGCAAATTAGAGGTTTAAAAATTTATACATCTACTTTTAACCGTATTGTTTTATTAGATCGTATTTCAAAATATAACATTGAACATAATGAATTCCAAATTAATGTCATTGATAAACCGCAAAAATTTAATGACGTAATTGTAACTCCTTTTGAAATTGCTGGTGCAATGCCAGGACAACTTGGTTTCAATTTTGAATTAAATGATGGAAATATTCTATTTTTAACAAATTTTGTTGATGGTAATTTAGGACCTTATGGAAAAACTGATATCGAAGGAATTAAAAATCTTTTCAATAATAAAGAATTAAAAATCTTAATTATGGACGCAAATCGTTCAAACTATCCAGGAAAATCAATTGATAAACTTTGAGTTTCAAAGAAAATTGAATATAAGTTCAAAGAAATGAATACACCTGAAAACCAACATAAAAGAATTATTGTTGGTTTATATGACGAAGATATGATTACTGCACATGAAATTCTTTTACTAGCTAAAAAATATAATCGTCCTGTTATCACATATGGTCGCACCTATTCACAATTAATCACCCTTGTTAAAAAAATCAATAAAAATTTAGATCATTGACCCGAATTTATTGACTATCGTGTAGCTAATGAAGTCGATAATGCAATTATTTTAGTAACAGGTGCAATTGAAAGACTATATTTAAGATTTTTAAGAATCGCTTCAAATAATGACGTATACCTAACATTAAAAGATAGTGATGCAGTAATTATTATTGCTCCTCCTATTAATGGTCTTGAAGTAAATTATGCTTTAACATTAGATGAAATTGCAAGACATACATCAAATTTAATCGAACTTGGTGCTGATCAATATTATGCATGTAACCCCGCTAAACAAGATATCTATGATGTAATTAAAATATTAAAACCAAAATATTTCATTCCAATTCAAGGTTTATATCGTTATTTAGTTGTTGCTTCTAAAATTGCACGTGATGCAGGAATGAATTTAAATAATGCATTGGTTTTACAAAATGGAAAAGTAGCTGAATTTAACGATTGAAATTTAGTTTCACAAAAACATACATTAAGAAATATTGGCGATGTCATTATTGATGGGTTTGGTATTGGCGATATATCACATGAAGTAATTAAAGAAAGAGAAAACCTTGCTAGAGATGGAGTCTTAGCGCTTTCATGCTTAATTGATTATAAAACAAAGAAAACTATTAATGAATTGCAAATTATTTCATACGGATTAATTACCAAGGATAATAAAGAAGTTATTCATAAAATCGTTGAAGATCTCTTTAACAAAGAATTTGTTAACAAAAAAACAAGTGAAATTGATTTAAAAGATATTCAAGAGCGATTAAGAAAATCAATTAAAAGAAAAATTTATAAAGTATTAGAAAAAGAACCATTGGTTGTAATTACTTTATATGAAATCTAATATTGAATCAAATTCAGTTTCTTCTAAAAAACAAGTAGTTGAAAAACAATACTATTTTTCAAGAGACACAAAATTAATTTGAACATTCATTCTTTTTCTAACTATTTTCTTTATTGTTATTTCTTTTATCAACGTAAAATGAATTACATCCATTCATTCATATAGCATTAATATTGTTTTTGGTTGTTTTTCTATTTTATTCTATGCCTTAATCGTTTTGCTATGTTTAAGAAAAATATTCAATCTTAAAAAAACCTATTCTTTTAAGATTATTCATATTAGTTTAGGAAGAATTTCGTTTATCTTTTTTGCAGTTATTTTATTAACAACAGCAATTATGATGACAGCAATGTTAAAGAAAGATGATTTTACAACCGGTAAATCTTTCACATTTGTATTTAACAAATGATTTGAAAGTTTCAAAAATGGTGGAAACGAAGATCCAAATGCTAATTTATATCTACCAAATAAATATACTTTAGGTGTATTTGCAACAGCAATTTTTGCACTTCTTTCTATTTTTGGTTTAACAGCGGGTAAGGTTTTAACCTTTATATTTGCATTCGTTGCAATAATTAGCTCAATTATTTGTTTATTTATCAGAGATGAACGTTTTGCTTTAATGAGTTTAAATAAAGAAAAAAGAACTAAAGCAAAAGAAATGTTTAACAAAAATAAACAAAGCAATAAAAGCAAAATGATTAAAATTCATACTAACAATGATTCAAAATATGTTCCAATGAATTCATTCAACATCAATGAAAATAAACAATTTATCAATAATAATGCAAATAATGACACAAACCCACTTGATGCATTGAACGATACCCAAGAAAATGAAATAATTATTGAATCAGAAAATGACTTCGTTGAAGCAAAAACTGCAACCATAACTGTTGATAATAAACAGTTAAATAAAGATATTGAAACTCAATTAATAGATAAAACTGAAGTTAATGAATTAAACACCTTTGACATTGATGATGATCCATTTAACGAAACTGTTGAATTTAGTAAACCCGAAGTAGCTGATCAAGAAATTATTGAAGAAAATAAACCCACAAAAGAAAATAATAAGAAATACTCATTAATAAAAGACGAAGAAGATTTATTTTAAAAAACTTCGTTTTTTTTTTTTTTTTATTTTTTATAAAATTATAAATATGAACGATATAGAAAATAAAGAAACAACAACGAATAACAATGCACAAGAAACTACCAAAGAGGAGAAAAAAGATAAAAAATTTATTCCCCCAATTGACACAAACAAACTAGTAGAAAACCCTATTAAATATTTATTAAAGGCTACAGTTGATAACCTTGGTTATTATTTTAAGCAATATCTAGACAAAGAAATTAATGAAAATTTCAATATTGAAGATGACATTAAAAAAGATATTGAAAAAATGAATAACTTAGACAATGATATAAAACAAAAATATAAAGAAAATAAAGTTGGGAAACGTAAATTTGCAAATGGAGTCATTATATTTTTCTCAATATTAATTATTGGTCTATTCTTTTTACCTTTTTTATTGAAAAACAAAAAATATATTAACGAGTTTAACGAATATAAAAACAATATACTTCAAGTTAAGAATGAAATTTGAGCTAATAAAAATCAAAAAATTTGAGACATATTTAAAAGATTTCAATTTAATGACTTCATTAATGGAACATTGAAACAAATGGGTATTACAGAAGTATATAATTCTTTAGATTCAATTTATGCTTTTTCTCATTTAAGCGAAAATTATTTTACAAAAGACAAATCTTTCGTAAGTTTCTTACAAATGCAAACATATGACATTAGAAACTCTATATTTATGAATATGCTTTTAATTGAAGAGGAATGACAAATAATAACTACTCAAGCAAGCAAAACCTATTCATATACAGTAAATGGTGAAACTAGAACCACAACAGTAACAAGTTATCACCACGAAAGAACACCTTTTATGAATTTAAAACCTTATACAATAGTGCCAACAAAATTTTTACCAGAACTTGAATTCATGGAGTTAGAAGGTTTAACAAAAGGTGAATACAATAAGAAATATAAAAAAGGTGAATTCCTATTTGAAAATGAAGAATTTTGTAAAAATTATTGATTTTCATTCAATAATGAATTAAAAATTCTTACATATTTCCCACAATATGTACAAGAAAGATATATAAACTATAAAAACACATTAAAGGAATTGCAATTAAAAGAAAACAAGGTTTTCAAATCTAAGAAATACTTAATTTCTAAAAACGATTCTTATCACGATGCAGTATTGTCGATGATTGATTACGATTCAAAAATAAGAGTTAATTTAGCTACCAATCAAAATCTAACTATAAAAGAAATAATGAATGATTTATATCAACAATCAATTATGCCAATTATTTCAATCGCAAAAATATTGACAAAAATGTATTTAAATAAATTCATCGCATCTGAAAATTTAGAAATTGATACAGATAGTTATGTAATGACACATAAAGATTTACAAGAAATTAACAACAAATACGAAAAAAACCAAATTACAATCATGGGATTAAATGCAATTGGAAAATATCGTCCATACACAATCACACACCCTAGAAACGATAGAATTGGTTGATTTGATGTATGAAAAGTCGATATGGAATTAACAACTTATGGATTAAAAATGGATATTCCTTGAAATTCATATTATTACGAAAACGAAATCGATCATTCACAAGAAGTTTCTGTGCCATATAAAAGATATTACCCAATTGTTGAATTCAAAAGCATTCACATTATTGAAAAACAAGATAAAAATATTTACGATTTAAAAGAATTGAAGAATAAGTTATTAAAACAAATTACAGGTTTCAACATTAGTGCAGATAGAATAACACTAGAACAAGATGAATTTAATATCTATATATTCTTCGATACAATTGTAAAAACAACATGAGATTTTGCAATAGAAAATCTATATAAGATTTTGTATAATTAATATTAACTAATAAAGGAGAGAGATTATGTTATTTGATACAAGACAAACAGATGGAAATGAAAGCTTTAAACCACAAGTAGATAACTCAATTAAACCCGCTAAAGCAACTGGTGGTCAAAAATTTGGTTTCATTCTATTATGTATTATTACATTAGGAATATTCTATCTAGCAGCTGGCATTCCAAAAAGAAATCACTTATTAAGAAGAATGAATGATATTCAAGAAGCTGCTTCAACAATTCAAGCTTCTCAAAAGAAAAGAAGAGACATTCTTTTAAAATTAATGGATTCAGTTAAAGGATATTCAAAATTCGAAAAAGAAACATTAGAACAAATTACTAAATATCGTTCAAAAATTGAAGAAATTAGCAACGAAACAGACAAAGTTAAAGTTGAATCAATTATTTCTGAAGCGACGAGAGCAATTAACATTCAATTTGAAAGATATCCAGATTTAAAAGCTAGTGCACATTACATGCAATTATCATCTGAAATTGTTATTCAAGAGGAAGAAATTTATTCAGCAATTAGAAATTATAACTACAGAGCAAGAACATTCAACCAAGAAATATATACATTCTATACAGTTGTTATTGCTGAAAAATTAGGTTTGTACAACCAACCATTATTCAAAGCTTCTGAAGCTGAAACACAAGACGTTGATACATCTTCACTTTGAAAATAAATATTTTATAAAAATAAATTCGTCAGATTTTCACTGATGAATTTTTATTTATTTCTTTATTTCAATACTTTTTTTAAAAAATTACCTATTTTTTTGAATAAAAACCTTAAAACGTGGATTGAAAGACACTAATACTAACATATTATTAATTTACGAAAATTATATATCAATATCACTTGTTGCCCGCTATACCAAAAAATACATAGTATTTTTGGTATAATTTTATTGTTTTATAAAGGAGCTAATATGAGCAAACAAGAAGAAATTAATAAATATGGCGCAAGCAATATCCAAGTCCTAGAAGGTCTAGAAGCTGTAAGAAAAAGACCTGGTATGTACATTGGTTCAATTGGTTTCAGAGGATTACATCACTTAATATGAGAAATCGTTGATAACTCAGTTGATGAGGCAATGGCAGGATTTGCTACAACCATTGATATTTTGTTGGATAAGGATAATTCAGTCACCATTACAGATGATGGGCGTGGAATGCCAGTTGATATTCACCCTTCTACTAAAAAATCAGCAGTTGAAACTATTTTAACCGTTTTACACGCTGGTGGTAAATTTGATAGTTCAAACTATAAAGTTAGTGGGGGATTACACGGTGTTGGTGCTTCTGTCGTTAATGCATTAAGTGATCATTTTGAAGTATGAGTAAAAAGAAATGGTAAATTGCACTATCAAGAATTTAGAAATGGTGGAAAACCAGTTAAACCACTTGAAGTAATTGGTGAAGTTGAACCAAATGATACAGGTACTAAAGTTAAATTCCATCCAGACTATACAGTTATGGAAAAAGTTGATTTTGACTTTGGAACCATTGTAGACCATGCTAAACAAATTGCATATTTAAATAAAGGTTTGAAAATCAGCTGTGAAGACGTTGCAAAAAACGTTAAAAGAAATTTTTTCTTTGAAGGCGGAATCATTGACTATGTTAATGAATTAAACAAAGGAAAGAAAGTAATTATTCCAAACGTCATTTACGCATCAGGTAGTTTTAAGGATAAAACCGAAGGTAGTGAAGATGTTTTAGTTGAAGTTGCAATGCAATATAACGAAACATATTCATCAAACATTGTTTCATACGCAAATAACATTCAAACATCAGAAGGTGGAACTCATGAACAAGGTTTCTATGATTCACTAACTAGAATTTATAACAACTACGCAGAAGAAAACAAATTATTCAAAAATGCAAATGAAAAAATCAACCGTGATGACGTTAAAGAAGGATTAGTTGCAATTATTTCTATTAAACATACCGATCCTATTTTTGAAGGTCAAACCAAAGGAAAACTTGAAAATAAAGACGCTAGAATCGCAACTAACAAAGTAATTTCAGAATCACTTGAAAAATTCATGATTGAAAACCCAGATTTCGCTAAAGCAATTATTGATAAATGTCTAGCGGCACAAAGAACTAGATTAGCTGGTATTGCAGCTAGAGAGGCATCAAGAAAGAAAGATGGATTAGATTTAGGTAACCTTCCAGGTAAACTTGCTGATTGTTCAAGCAAAAACGCTGAATTAAGAGAATTATTTATCGTCGAAGGAAACTCGGCTGGTGGTTCAGCTAAAATGGGTCGTGACAGAATGACTCAAGCAATTTTGCCATTACGTGGTAAAGTAATTAATGCCGAAAAAAATGATTTCAGAACTGTATTAGCAAACAAAGAAATTGCTACATTAATTCATGCATTAGGAACAGGAATTGCTGACGAATTTAATATTAATAAACTAAGATACCACAAAATTGTTATTATGACCGATGCCGACGTCGATGGTGCACATATTACAACATTACTATTGACTTTCTTTTATAGAAAAATGCGTCCATTGATTGAATATGGTTTTGTATATATCGCTCAACCACCTTTATACAAAATTACTTCAGGTAAATTCACTGAATATGCTTATAACGATGCTCACAAAGAAGAAATACTTGCTAAATTAGAAGATAAAAGAAACATTAATATTCAAAGATACAAGGGGCTTGGAGAAATGGATCCGGAACAATTATGAGAAACAACAATGGATCCTGCTGTTAGAAAAATGCTTCAAGTACAAATTGATGATATAGCAAGTTGTGATACAATCTTCTCAACATTAATGGGTGAAGAAATTGAACCTCGTCATGACTTTATTCAAGAGAACGCGAAATATGCCTCAAATATTGACTTCTAATTGCAAACCTTTGGAACACCAAGGTTATACAAACACTACATACAAAGATGAAAATCAAAATTATTTCATCAAAGCAAAAAAATATGACGAATTCAATCATAAAATCGATTATTCAATCCTAAATAATTTAAAATTTAGCCCCAAAACTATTTACGATGATCAACAATATCTAGTCACTGAATGAATTGATGGTAAAACCTTATCAGAAGATATCTCACCAAGTGATGAACAACTAAAAATCATTGCGACAAATTTAATTACATTACATAATTCAAAATTAAAATTTCCTAAAGAAAATCAAGTCGCAAGACGTTTTAAGGTTTATCGTGATTTAGTTAAAAAACACAACCGTAAAATTCCCATACTTGATAAATACTTTAAAAAAATTAATTTATTTTTAAAAAACATTGATAATTCAGCTCCGGTACATAATGATTTATGACTATTTAACATGATTCAAAATCAAGAGGATATTTATTTTATTGATTGAGAATACGCTTCAATGGGAGATGTACACTTTGATTTGGCATACTTTATTGAAGGAAGTAATTTAGATGCTAGACAAGAAAAAGTTTTTCTTGACGCATACGGAGATGACTTTGAACCTAAATATCTGTTAGTACATAAAATAATTGTTAATGCATTGTTTATTTTATGAAATCAAAAACATGACAAACTAGTTTTTGATGACACAATCTATCAAGAACGTGTCGAAAAATACATGCAACAATACCTAGAACTTTACAAAATATAAATATATAGAAAGAATATTATGAAAAAAGATATCAACACTTTTTGTCATTGCACACATAAATTAAATAATCAACATCAAATATCAGAACTTTTTAAACAAATTGAAACTATTTTTGGAAAAGAAGTAGCTGCAGATTTAAAACAAGTGAGATTTTTTCACGAAGGTTTTCATAACATCACATATATTGGAAAATTAAAAGATACATGGGTACAAATTAGAATTCCTAAAAATCTTGTTGAATTAGATTATAAAAACGAAGAACAAATCGTTTTTATGTTCAAAGATTACTTATATGCTAAAAACGGATTTATTATCAAAAAATGATTCCCAGGTCAAGATCTATTCAAAGTTAATATCACCCAAGATATTGCATTATCAATTTTCAATTGCATTAGAAACTTTCAAAAAATGAATGCAAAAATTGATCGCTTTAACTGATTAACTTATGATATCAAAGATCAAAAATATCACGATATTTTAAACAAATATAAAGATGATAAAATGGTTTTAAGTCATAACAACATTAAACGTCACAATGTTTTAGTTAATAAATATGGTTTTATTAAATTAATTGATTTTGAATTTACTGCATATAACTATGAATATGTCGATCCTGTATATCTTCATCTGTTTTTAGGAATTGAAAAAGAAGATATCATTAAGTTTTTCAATCTTGATTCAGAAAAATTTGACGATTTCGTTTACTTAATTCAAACCTTTAATAAAGCGGCTTACAACCACACTTATTCAAAAATTAAAACCCCCGATAATAAAATATCTGATTCATTATTGGAATTTGAAAACCGTGATTATTCAATTATCAATCGTTTTATTGTTCAAAAATATCGTAATCCTTTTGACAATCGTCTTGATTTAAAAACTATTGAAAACTTCTATTTCGTACCATGTTTGGTATATGAAGATAACGATCGTGTAATTTGAAGATGGTTAAATTGTGAAACAACAATGTGTTTAAACAACCGTCAAATCAAAGCGATTGCTAGAGCATTAAGAACATTACATGATTCTGATGTTGAGTTTCCTGATTATATTTTTGATAAACGAATTGAATCTTATCTATCACAAATAGATATAAATGATTTAAAGAATGATTTCAATGACGATAAAATGTTAGAAACCATTATGCAATGAGTCAAAGAAGTTAAACCTGATGCAAATTGTCATAATGACTTAAATTTAAATAATATCTTTTTCACCGATACTCTAAACCTATATATTATTAATTGAGCAAAAGCTTGCTACAACAACCGCTTTTTAGATATTGCTTATTTATTTGAACATATCAATAGCAATCGCTATTTAGAAAATTCTTTTTGAAGAGCATATGAAATGGCAGAACCAAAGAATTTTTATAAATATCGTATTTTAATCCATTTCAACTCATATCTATATAACAAATCTTCAAATGGAGATTACACACAAGCTGGTATAAATATTAAGAAAATCAAAGAAATATTTGTTTTAAATAGAGGTAAGTATGAATAACGATGAAAATAAACAAGAAAATATTCAAGTTAAAAAACCTAAAAACAAAAAAAATATTGCATTAACATCAATAATGCTAACTACATTAATAGCAGGTGGTGTTGCAGTTGTTGCAATTCCTTTTGGTTTGAATTACAATAGTAGAAAACATCAATATTCAGCTTCAAAAGAATTAATCCAAGAGAAATTAGAAAATATTGTTATTAATGAAAGTAAAGAAACTCTTGAAAATAATAGCGAAAAATACACATTAACCATTGGTGTTAAAGAAAATAACATCGCTGATATCGTATTTAATGAAAATAAAAGAAAACTTGAAACTAATAAAAGTTTTAAACAAGAATTACCTTTAATTAAATATGAATTTAATCCTTATTTTATTAACAACACCGCAAGTAAATTAAAGAACTTCTGAGAAGAAAGTTGAAAAAAGAATCATACTAACTCAGAAACAATATCAATTAACAATGAAAACGATACAAAATTCTTTGAAATAAATCTATTTGACTTCTTTAGTGAATATCTAAAAACATCAAACGTTGCTGATTTTCCAAACGACGGAACTGTTCCATTTAAAGTAATTAAACAAATGCAATTTATTGAATTTGTTTATACTGCTGTCATTGAAGAAAATAATACATATTTTTACAACGATTTAAAAAATGGCGCTCCGGCTTTTGCTTTAAATAATTACTTTAAAAATCTTATTACCTTAATTGAAGAATATGACAAAGAACATAAAACTAATTTCCTAGCAGAAGGAATGATTGATAACTCATTTGTTATTAAAACGTGAATTAAAATCAATCCTTTGAACAACAACGTGGTTGAATCTCTTCGTTTTCAAAACGAAATTACTTTGTCATATATCAAAACAACAAATGAATAAAAACAAAAAACAAGCTTTAGAGGGCTTGTTTTTTTAATTACTTATGATATTTAATATTGTTCTTAATTGTAAATCCACGATAGATTTGTTCAACTAACATTACTCTAAATAATTGATGAGGAAATGTTAAGTCTGAGAAACATAATTTGTTATGAAATTCACTTTCATCAACACCATTGCTTCCACCGATTACAAAGGTAATATTGTCTTCAATTAATAGAGCAGAGAATTCTTCACTATTACATTTTTTTCCTCTTAAACTCAAATAAATTACTTTTGAATTCTTTGGAATTTTTTCTAAAATCAATTTTGTTTCTTTTTGAACTTTTAATGCAATATTAGTTTCATTAATTTCTTTAATTTCAATTAAATTAATTGAAGCAAAGAAGTTAATACGTTTGATATATTCATTGTATAAACTTTGATATTCTTTAGTTAATGAACCAATCGCAACAATATTAATCTTCATTACTTGAATGTCTTTTGTTGTTTAAGTAATACATTAACATTTGAATATCAGAAGGATTAATACCTGAAATTCTTGAAGCTTGACCGATTGTTGTTGGTCTAATTTTATCTAATTTTTGACGCGCTTCAATGGCTAAGTTTTCAACTTCTCAATAATTAATATCTTCAGGTAATTTTAATTTTTCTAAACGATTCATTTTATCAGCGAATGATTCTTGTTTTTTTAGATATCCAAATAATCTAACTTGAATAGTTATTTCGTCGATATATGGAAAATCGTTTAAGATTTCTTTAGGATCAACTAACGGATTAGCTAATGCTTTTAACATTGAAATACCATTTAATAATTGATATTTTTTAGCTACTTCTGAATTAGCTGATAAATATGTATCTTTTAATTCATTAATTTTATTATTGATAATCTCGTATTTACGAACAACGTCATTATATTCACTTTCTGTAATCATTTTATTTTGGAAAGCATATTCTGATAATCTTTGATCAACGTTATCGTTTCTTAATAATAAACGATATTCAGCACGTGATGTCAGCATACGATATGGTTCTGTTGTTCCTTTAGTAACAATATCATCAATTAAAACACCAATATAGCTATCGCTACGTTTTAATTCCATTGCTGGCATATTATCTAATTTATTAGCTGCATTAATTCCAGCAATCAATCCTTGAGCAGCAGCTTCTTCATATCCACTTGTTCCGTTTGGTTGACCAGCAGAAAAGAAGTTTTCTAGAATTTTTGACTCAAGTGATTTCTTTAAATCCATTGGATTTATTGCATCATATTCAATTGCATAACCATATTTTTGAACACGCGCATTTTCTAATCCTGGAATTGATTTAATCATTTCATATTGAACATCTTCTGGCATTGATGTAGATAGACCATTGATGTACATGATATCACCAGCTAGTGTTTCTGGTTCAAAGAAAATGTGATGAGTTTCTTTGTCTTGAAATCTCACAATCTTATCTTCAACAGATGGACAATATCTCGGACCAACTCCGACAATGATTCCTGAATATAATGAACTGCGATTTAAGTTTTTTAAAATAATTTCTTTAGTTTTAGCAGTTGTATGTGTTAAATAACAACAAGTTTGTTCATCTAATTTAATACCTGATTTAGAAGAGAATGACAATTCGTTTTTATCAAGCATTTCTTTTTCAACTTTTGAAAAATCAATACTATCTGTGTAAATCCGACATGGAGTTCCAGTTTTTAATCTAAAAACATCAAAACCATATTTTCTTAGATTTTCTGACAATGTAATCGATCTTTTTTCTCCATCTGGACCATCGTATTTAATTGATTCACCCCTCAAAATCCGTGAATTCATATAAACACCAGTTGTCATAACAACTACATTTGCATAAATATTTCCATGTCCATTAGTTTGAACACCATAACATTTTTTATTATCAACAATTAAATCGGCAACTTCATCTTCGATTAATGTGATGTTGGGTTGTTTTGATATATCTTCTAAAATTATTTGACAATATTTTTCTTTATCAATTTGAGCACGTAATGATCATACTGCTGGACCTTTTGAAGTGTTTAAC
This sequence comes from Metamycoplasma cloacale, assembly GCF_900660735.1. GTDB lineage: Bacteria > Bacillota_I > Bacilli_A > Mycoplasmatales > Metamycoplasmataceae > Metamycoplasma > Metamycoplasma cloacale. The sequence continues at coordinate 204,193 of NZ_LR215049.1, read as the reverse complement.
ATTTTGATTTGAATCATAGATTTATCAGCAAAAAGCCCTTGAACACCTCCAAGAGCATCGATTTCACGAGTAATAATCCCTTTTGCTGATCCACCTATTGAAGGATTACATGGTAACATTGCTAATTTGTTTTTATTCAATGTAATCAAAGCAACTTTAAAATTTCTTTTAGCAAGAGCATATGTCGCTTCAATTCCTGCATGTCCCCCACCAATAACAATGGCATCGAATTGGTTAATTTTATTCATTAATTTCTTTTAAAATTTTTTCAATACGTTGAGCATTTGGTTCAACTGTATCGATTAGAAATTCCAATTCAGGTAATTTCTTATATTTTCAGTTTCTTGATACAACTGAACGTATAAATGGTGCCATTTTTGTGATTTTCTCAAAATATCTTTCTTTATCTTTAAACAAGGTGATATAGATCTTAGCATGTGATCCATCAGTTGATAAAATAACATCGTTGATTGCTATGTTAGTTACATTGAAATCTTGTAACTCATAAAAACTTTCTCCTACTAATTTCATTAATAGACTAGTTTTTCTTTCGTGATTAATTTTATTCATCTTCTTTTAATACATCCTCATAAAATTTTAATATATCATCTACTTCTATTTTATCAAAGTCTTTGATGTGAGTTCCAAATTCAAACCCTTTTTCAACAACTTTAACATCATTTTTTTCTCTTTTTAGAGAATCAATTGTTCCTTTAAAAATAGTTTTGTCACGTCTTACAACTTCAACTTTACACAATTCTTTTGCTTGACCGCTTAACATTTTACATCCAGCAATACTTCCGACTTTTGAGTAAAAGAATATTTGTAAAATAAGTGCTTCACCGATTAGTTTTTCTTCATAAACTGGTTCTTTTAAAGTTTTAATTAATCTTTCTAATTCTTCAACGATTTTATAAATAACGTTGTGATTCAAAATCTTAATATTTTTTGAATCAGCCAATGATTTAACATCAGCGTTAATTGATGTGTTATTAAAAGCATAAATTCTTGCTTTAGAAGCTTCGGCTAATAAAATATCTGCTTTAGTAATTTCACCTGCTGTTGATCTAATAACATTAACAACAACTTCGTCATTTTTAATTTTTGCAACTGTGTTTTTAATTGCTTCAGCAGTTCCGTGAACGTCTGTTTTAATAATTACATTAATTGATTTTGTATTTTCATCAATAATTGAAATATTTTTTTCGTTTAATTCTTTTTGTTTATCTAAATATGCTTTATCGTCTGCTAGTTTTTTAGCAAATTTTTCATCACTAATAACCACAAAACGATCACCTGCTTGAGGGTTTGAATTTAATCCAGTAATAATGCATGGAGTTCCAGGTAATGCTTTTTCAATAACTTTGCCTTCCATTGAATATAGGTTTCTAATTTTTCCATATTGACCACCAGCTACTATAAAATCACGTGGTAATAATGTTCCATTTTGAACAATAATTGTTGAAACAACACCCATACCTTTATCAATTTTTGATTCAATAATGGTTCCAATTGGATCTCTATTTAAATTAGCTCTTAATTCAAGTATTTCAGCTTGCAATTCAATTGTTTCTAGTAGTTCATCAACACCTTGTTTTAATAAAGCAGAACCGTAAACAAAAGGAACATTTCCACCTCATTCTTCACATACAATATCATGTTCTGTTAATTGAGATTTTAGTTTTTCTATATCCTTATGTTCTTTATCCATTTTGTTCACAAACACAATAATCGGAACATTTGCTGCTTTAGCATGATCAATTGCTTCAACTGTTTGAGGTTTTACTCCGTCATCCGCTGCTACAACAATAATAACAATATCAGTTACTTTTGCACCACGACTTCTCATTTCGGTAAATGCTTCATGCCCTGGCGTATCAAGGAAAGTTATTTTTTCGTTATTATGTGTAATTTGATATGCTCCGGTATGTTGAGTAATTCCACCAAATTCCGTCTCTTGAACATGTGATTTTCTAATGCAATCAATCAATGTTGTTTTACCATGATCGACATGTCCCATAATTGTAACAATTGGAGCTCTTTTAACTAAATCATTTGGATTGTCAATAATTTCTAGATTGTCAAATAAATTTTGAGCATTAACATTTTCTGATTTTTTGAAATCTAAATTGTATTCTAAACATAATTCAGCAATTTCTTCTTCACTTAAAGATGTATTGATTGTTTTAACCACACCTTTTTTGAAATAATGAGTAAGAATCATTGCTGGAGTTTTCTTGATTTTCTCTGCGAATTCCGAAACAGTTAAAGGACCATGAAAAATGAAAATTCCATCATCTAGTTTTGTTTCTCCAGCACTCAATTGCTGTTTGATTACATCAACGTTTGAGATTCTTTTTTTCCCGTTTTTACTAGCCATTCTTCCACCTCTTTCTGTATATTATTATAAATTTCTTGGTCTATATTTTGGCGAAATGCTTTGTTTAACAATCTTTTTTTAAACAAAACTTTAATTTGTTCTTCATTAATTAAACAATAAGCACCGCGACCTTCTAAATTTTTAAATTCATCAAAACTGATTACATTAAATTTATTTTTATTAAATCTAATCAATTGATCAATTGGATATATTTGGTTATCCACAATTGATTTACGCGAATAATTTCTATCAGTCTTCATCTTCTAAATCGCTTAAATCGATACCTTCTAGACCAAAGGTTAATTCTTTATCTTCTTTAAAATCTTTCAATTTAGTTGAAGCAATTTTTTCATAATCTTCAGTTAAATCTTGTGAGAATGGTTCATTATCAAATTCAGTTAAACCATTGTTTTCATCTTCATCAAATTCTTTTTTAACTTGTTCAAGTGTTTCGTTAAAGCTTTCATTGTCATAATATGAATCACCTAATATTTGTCTTTCAAAACTATCTGAACTTACAACTTTTGAACGTAATTCAGCAATTTCATCTTCAAATTCTGACATATCAATAGCTGAATCAAAGATTGAACTTGCTTTTGGAGTTGAATTTGTAGCTCTTTTTCTTTTGAAGTTAGATTGTAATTTTTTGCCATCTGATAGATTTTGAATTTCTTCTGCTGTAATGTTTCCGTGATCAAAGTTATATGAAATTCCTTTTTCGTCGGCCTCTTTTTGACTGATGATGTCAATTTTTGCTTTAGTTAATTCAGTTGCTAGTGAAACGTTTTGACCTTTTCTACCAATTGCTAATGTGTGTTGTAAAGTAGGAACTATAACAGTGAATGATGGATATTTTCCTTCACCCTTCTTTTCAATAACATCAATTACTTTAGCTGGACTTAATGCATTTATAATTAATTGTTTTAAATCATCTGTGTATAAAACAACATCAATTTTTTCATTATTCAATTGTCTTGAAATAGCTTCAATTCTAGAAGCATTTGCACCAATAATTGATCCAATTTCTTCAATTCCAACTGGAGCATTTTCTGATTTTCTAATGCAAATTTTGGATCTTTCACCAGAAATTCTTGCAATGTTAACTACTTCAATAATTCCTTGTGCAATTTCTGGAATTTCTTTGTTTAATAAATTCATTAAAATCTTTGTGTCGATTGAAGATACAACAACTTGTGCATATTTGCTATCTTCAACAACTTTATCAATGAAAACATCAATTCAATTTCCTAATTTCAATGTATTCAATAAACGTTTATTACTTGCAGAAATCGGCATAAATGCGGTAGTCATATCTTCAAGTTCTAACATAATTCCGTTTGCATTTGAAGATATAAATTTAGCTTTAACAACTTGACCAACTTTTGATAAATATTTATTGTATATTGCATTTTTCTCTAATTCTCTAATTGATTGATTAAAAATTGATTGAATTCTTGTGAAATCTTTTTTCATAAATTCTTCAAAGTCAATTTCTTCAGCAATAGTTGAATCAAGTTTTGCGTTTTTATCAATAGTTTGCGCAATAGACAATGGAATTTCAACACATCTAGCCAATAAATCCATATCATCAGTTGATACTGGATCTGGAACAACTTGTTTGTTTTTATTAATTACAGCAAATTCGCATTCAGCTTCGTTGATAATGAATTCAATATCAGCTTCTTCGTCATAAATATCGTAAATTGTTTTTAAAACTGCATTTTTAAATGCTTCAATAATGTCTTGTTTTTCAATTTTTTTAATTTTTGATAAATTTGAAAAATCTGTAAAAATTGCTTGTGCCTTCATTTTTTTTATTGAATCTGTAGCAGGCATTTTTTCTTTCTCCTTTTGCATTTTAATTACAAAAGGCTGGCAACGCGCCAACCTTTGTTAAATTTAATTTATTACTTTTAATGTTTATATTATACATAAAGAATATGATAATTAATGAAATTAATTAAAATTAATCCTTGTTTCATAGAATTTTTCCTTGAATTCTATCTCTTTCTTTTTCTACTTCTGTAATTAAAATATTAACGTTTTGCCCAATTTTTATTACATCAGTTGGATGTTTAATAAAATCGTTTTCATGTCTTTTCATGTTGGTGATATGGATTAAAACGTTTTGTTTAATTCCGATAAATGCAAACGCACCAAAATTGGTAATGTTTTGTATTTGTCCCTTAATTTCTAAACCAGCATGGATATCATCAATAGTTAATATCTTATCTGAAACAATAAATCCTTCTTTTTTATCACGAATATCTTTTCCGGGTGCTAATAATGCATCAACAATTAAATTGATATCATATTCATTTGAAGATAACTGGTTTGCTAGTTCTTTAATATCAATATTATTCAATTTAGCTTTAATATCGTTTTCGTCTTTTAAATCAATATTCAACTTTTTAACTAACAAATCAGCTAATTTATATGATTCAGGGTGAATATTTGTACGATCATAGAAAATATTTGAATCATAGATTCTTAAAAAACCTACTGATTGTTCAAATGCTTTAGGCCCCAATCCTTTAACTTCTTTTAATTGCTTTCTATCAGTGAACTTACCGTTTTCTTCACGATATTTGACAATATTTTCAGCAATAGTATTTGATAAACCAGAAATATATGAAAGAATGACTTTAGTTGCCGTATTTAAATCAACACCAACTAGGTTTACAATTTTTTCTGTTTTAAATCTTAATTGATTATTCAATTCTTTTTGATTAACATCATGTTGATATTGACCAATACCAATTGATTTAGGATCAATTTTTATTAATTCATTTAATGGATCTTGAAATCTTCTTCCAATATTGACAGCACTTCTTTCTTCAACAGAAAAATTAGGGAATTCCTCTTGAGCAATCTTTGATGCTGAATAAACAGATGCACCAACTTCTGAAACAATGGCGCATTGAATATTTTCATCTGGATAGTTATTATTTTTTCTTCAATTAATTAATGATTTAATAAATTCTTCAGTTTCACGACTTGCGGTACCATTTCCAATTACAACTATATCTATTTTGTATTCATTTAGTAATTTATTTACAATAATTGAAGATTGTTTTCAATCTTTTTTAGGTGCATTTGGAAATATTAAATCCTTTGTAAGAAATTTACCATTTTCGTCTAAAATAGCAATTTTGCAACCATTTACATAAGCGGGATCAATGGCCATAATTTTTTTATTCTTAATCGCAGGAGCTAATAACATATTCTCTAAATTTAAAGCAAAAATATTGATAGCATCTTTTTCTGCCCTTAAAAATAAATCTGTCTTAATTTCACGAATAATTGATGGAATTAATAATCTTTTAATTGCATCTTCCAATGCTTCACGCATAATAAATGCAGTTCTTTTATTAATGAAATATTTTTGATTCAAGTCATATAAAATTTTCTTTTCATTGAATTCAATATCATATGAAAGAATTTTTTTATCCTCACCACGGGTAATTGCTAAAATTCTGTGGTTAGGAATTGTTTTAACTTTTTCGCTGTAATCGTAATATTGTTTAAAGACTTCTTTTTCATCCTCGGCGTTTTTCTTTAATTGAGTTTTAATTACACCGAACTTCATTAATTCATTTTTAATATATTCACGAGTTGCTATATCTTGTGAAATATCTTGAGCAATAATATACTTAGTTTGCAATAAAACTTCATCAACTGTTGGTAGTTTATCAGATAGATATTTTTCAGCTTCTTTAAAGACATTAAATTTATCACTTGTTTCAGTTTCAATTTTCTTTGCCAGTGGATCTAAACCTAGTTCAATTGCTTCTGACGCTTTTGTCTTTTTACCAATTTTAAATGGTTCGTAGATGTTTTCGACTTCTTGTTTTGTTTCTGCGTTCCAAATTTTTTGTTTCAATTCATTTGTTAGCAATTGTTTTTCAGTTAATATATTAAGAACATATTCTTTTCTTTTAGTTAATTCTAAATCATATTCATATAATTCAGCGATTGCACTAATTTGTTCTTCGTTCAAACCATTAGTTTGACCTTGACGATAACGTGCAATAAAAGGTATTGTTGCACCTTCTTGTAATAATTTTAAAACAGTTTCTACTTGATTAACTGTTATATTTAATTTCTTAGATACATTAATAATTGATTGATTCATAATTCTCCGTTATATATTATTAGATAAAAAAACAACGAAAATCGCTGTTTTTTGATTGAAATACTAGTTGTTTTTCTCGTCAACTAAAATCAAAATATCGATTACAATTGCTAAGATTGGTAAAAATAAACCAATTAACAATAAAAATCAATGTGGAGTTTTCTTTTTGTCGTATAGTCTAATTGTTAAAATAATATTAAAAATTAAACCCGGAATAATGAAAAAGAATGTTCCAATTAAACCTATTAGTGCTAATGTTTTTGTTTTCACTTTTATCTCCTAATTTTCTTTTAAATAATATATTGAATATATTATATTTTAAATAATTAAAAATTCATATTTTTTAATTCTTCTGTAGCATCTACTAATGCCGATGCAATTAAAGGTTCACGTGAGCTATGACCGCTTGCTGGAATAAAATTCAATTTTGCGTTTTTTAATTGTTTATATAATAAATATGCACCTTCAGGAACGCAATCCATATCATATCTACCATGAACAATAATTGTTTTTATATTTTCAATTTTATTAACATTGTTTAATATATAGTTATCATCTTTAATAAAAATGTTATTAACAAAATAGTGATTTTCCAATCTTGCTAGTTCAAGATTAGCTTTTCTATCGCTCAAAATCTCTTCTAAAAATGGAGTTTTTTCTAAAGTAATTAAACCCAGTTCTCATTTAGCTCAACGATATGCCGCTTGCATTGCAATATCTAAATTGTCTGAATTTAAATACTTATGATATGAATTAATCAAGTTGTGTCTTTCGTTTGGTTTTACAAATGAGGCAAATTCTTCATATTCCTCTGGAAAATATCAAGAAGCACCTTGTTGATATAAATAAGATTGATCTTGCTTTCTACCTAAAAAGATTCCTCTTAAAATCATCGCTTTAACGTTTTGTGGATAATTAATTGCATAAATCAAGCTTAACGTAGAGCCTCAAGACCCACCAAATAAAATTCATTGATCAATATTAAGAAATTTACGTAATTTCTCCATATCTTCAACTAATTCTCAAGTGGTATTTTCTCTAATTTCTGCACTCGGAATACTTTTTCCACATCCTCTTTGATCAAATAAAATAATTCTATAATAATTATGATCAAAAAATTGTGATGATGAATCAGAACATCCTCCTCCCGGACCTCCATGAACAAACACAATTGGAGTACCATTTGGATTACCAAATTCTTGATAATAAATACTATGTAATTCAGAAACCTTTAAAAAGCCATCATTATATTTTTCTCTTTTTTCATATAATTCCATAATTTATCCTTTAATTTTTTTCTTGATTTTCATTCTAAATACAAAAGAAGAAATCTTAAAAATTATTTTTTTCAATTTATTTAATTTCGGATTCATTAAATTTCTTGTAATTAACATACCAAATTTTTTAATTACTTGAATATAGAACTTCATAATTGAAAACTTATCAAATTGAATTCAATCTCACAATCTAATTAAATTTAATGATTTTCAAATTATATTGAATAATGATTCCTTGAATTTATCATCTTTCAACGAAGAATATAAATTTTTAATTATGCATTCTAATTTTCTTCAATCTTTTCAATTCAGAAGAGATTTTTTTACATTCAAAATTGTCAATAACATCTCAGAAAAATCAACATCATTATTTTCATATTTCTGTAAAATGCCATTAATAATATCTAAATATGTTTGTTTTATTTCAATTTTATTTTCACTTAAAAATTGATAATAAATTTCATCAACCTTCGAATAGTTATATATAGTACCTAAAAAGAGCTTGAATTGTTTAATTAAATTAATTAAGTGATTGCGGTTTGATAAATCACTTACTAAAATATCAATAAATTCCTTAATAATATGATTTTCTTGTTGTAATTTAACATTATTTTCTAAATCGTGAATAACTGCATCTAGAAAATCATCAATTTTCTCTTTTAATTTTGAATTTGGGTTGTGATATAGTTCGTTAAATAAATTTATTGTATGTGTTTCACTATGTATAGCTGCTAATTTAATAAATTTTTGAAGTTTTATGCAACCTAATTTTCGATATTGTTCCTCAATATCAAAAATGATTTTTTGAATGTTTTCTGAACGAATTATATTTTTTAAAATAGTTAATAAATAATCGTTTTTAACATTATCTTCGATAAATTCCTTAATCTTTGAATTTACATCCAAGTATTTGAAAATGAAGAACATATTTTCAAGCAATAATTCACTTAATGATAAATATTCATTTCTTTTAACAATTTCAACGTTTTTCAATTCATGATCAATCAAACGATTTGTCTCTCTTTTTAATAAAACAAAATATGGATTTTGTAATTGGTTATTCTGGTGTGTTCAAGCATTGAAAATTATTGAAATTTTATTAACATTAAAATTCATTTTTAAAGATAAATCAAAATCATTTTGGACTTCTTCTGTGATTAATTGTGCTAATTTAATTTTATTTGAATAATAAATTTTACATTGTTTAGTTTTATTATAACCAAATCAGCCTTTTTCAAGAAAGCGATTGAAAATTAAACGACCTATTTGTTGATAACCTAACTCTGTAGGATGGACATCTATTGTATTTTCAACTAACAAGTTCGAGTTTTTTAATCAATATTTGAATTTGAAAGGTTTAATTATTTCACAATCATATTCTTTACCAATTTCTTCATATAATAAGCTTATTTCTTGATAAATATTTTTAAACAAATCATTAAAAATTATTGGATTACGTTTTTGCAAAATTGATTCAAATGACAAAATGAACGGTAAAAAAGGAGGGGTATAAGAAATTAACATTATCTTTAAATTGGGATTAATATCTCTAATTTTTCGAATAAATTCCAGAAATTTTGGTTTTAATTTCTCGGTTATTTTTTTCATCTCTTGTACAATTTGATCTTTAATTTTTAATTGCAAGAAATAATTTTTTTCAAAAATAATTCGTTTTAATAACATCAAAGGAAAACTGGCTTGAAATTCATTACCACCAATTGTACAAGTAAGCAGATTGGCGTTTTTAATTTTGATATAAAAATCTCTTGCAATAGTTTTTCTTAAATCTTCAACGTTTTCTTGAATATCGTAAAAATCTTTATAAATTCCTTTATAGAAACGGGTTTCTTTATTTATTCTATTATTCAATTTAAATAAATCAATAATATTATCATTAATTTCTCCATTTAAAATGTTAATATAATCTTCAATTCTTGCCGTTGCAAGAGATAAATTTTCATAGCTAATGTTATCAAAAATTTCGTTGTAATTTAATGTATTCTTTTTTAGATAATGATATAAATATTCTAAAAAATAATCTGAATAACTATACCCTTTATGAAATTTTTGATCTCTATATTTAAAACCAAATGAAGGACCACCGATTTTTGAATTAAAACCTTGGGAAATTGAATCGCCAATTGCTACATAGTTAATTTCTTTTTGCATAATATATTTATTTTACATAAATATTTTTTAAATTAAAAAATAAACCAACAGGTTTACTTTTCAATAACTAATTGTTTATCAATTTCCGTTTCCTTAGTAATGTTTTGTTTTCAATTAGATTTTAATTGAATTACTTCGTATAATAATCATCTAATAAAATCTCATGAAAACAATAAGAAATATGATACCGGCAATGTGATATTAGTATATTTAACAATTGCAAAACAAATAATTACATGTCAAATCATCATTGATCATTGACCACCCAACAATGCAATTGATGCTATAATACTTTCCCCGCCCGATCTAATTAAAGCTAACGAAGTATAAAATCAACATCAAATTGGATTAAAACCAATAAATGTTCATGAACAATTAATGAAATTTTTTCTAAATTCTGCAATCCCTTGTTCAACCATTGTATTTAATTGTTCTGGTGTAACATTTGAATCGTTTTTAAACTTATCAGTGATCGTTTTTGCCACACCAGATGAAGTCATTGAAGCATATGCAATTCCATAAACAACACCAATCATTATAATTGAAACAAAAATTCCGCAGATTGTATGAAATCCTTTTAATTCTTGCGATCTTCTTTGTGCCTCTTCAAATTCCGAATTACCCAAATGCGTTGCAACAAAATAAGAAACGTTGCTTGAACATACACCAGTAACAGCGGCAGCAATTGAGGCAAGAGATTCAACTAAACCTAATACAGTAACACCACTTATATTCATTCATGGTTCACCAATTGATTGCTCTGGATATGCTCTAGCTCAAAGAACCATTCTTAACGGTATTGTTCCCATTGCCAATATTGTCAATAACATTGCTGGAATTTTTTTGCATATTTGAATTGCAATCATTTTTTTGATAAAAAATATTTTTAAAGGACTCATAAAAATTTTACGATCCTTAAAATATGTAAATAACGAGTCACTAATTAAGCAGACAAATGCCGCACAAATTGAACCAACAGCAGCTCCTCAAGCTGGTAATTTAAATCCATATAACAATGTTGCATTTATTGCCGCATTTGTAATTAAAGTTAATGTAGCACTAATGAAAGCGTAATTTGAATGTCCTGTTTCGTTTAATAACATATTTGTATTGAAGTTATAACATGTAATTAATCAAGAAAAAGTAATAATAATTAAATATCATCTTGCTTGTTCTAAAGCTAAAGGAGATATAGTTTTGCCAGCAACAGATGTAATCATTAAATCAGTTATTGATCAACTTGGTATTGCAAAACCTAATACAAAAAATACATTCATTCAAAATCTCAAGTTCATTACTTGATTTACTTTGTCATACATTTTCCGACCATAATATTGACCAACATACATAGCAGCTATTCCTTGAATGGCAAAAAATATTATATATATCAAACCAGTTCAAGTGTTTGCATATGTTAATGCATCAATACCATAATTTAAATGGCTTACCATAAAGTTATCAAGGAAACCATTTAAACAAAACAAAATTTCGCCAATTACAATGGGAAGAGATTTCAAAATATACATTTTTCAATCAACTTTTGTTTTGGGAAAAAGACCGGTAAATCAATTATTTTTCTTTACAATTGATCCGTTCATATTTATTCCTTATATTTCTCAAATTTTTTCTTTTATTTCTTTTATTGTTAATTTGTCATTTAAATTTAAATTATTAATTTGTTTCAATAATTCTTGTTTATATAAAACTTCTTTAACCAATTCATCATGTCGCTCAGGAATTGATGCTAAATAATACATTTTCAATACATCATCCTTTGAATATTTTTTCAATTCCTTAGTAAATGTTTTTTCATTAATATCGCTAATAAAATATCTAGCACGGCTATCTTTTGTTCTTAGATTTTTTAATGAATTTACATACAATCAATAACCAGCGTAAGAAGCAATTGCTCCACTGCGATGCATGAGTGAATCATAAACTTTTTTGCCTTGTAATTTTTCTATTAATTGTTTAGTGTTAATAAAATATTCATTTTTAAATGTTTTAGCAGTTAATTTAGATAATGAAACTTCTCTTTGTTTAATCAAAGGTAAAACTTGGTGATCGGGGAAAATTTTTTTAATACATTTCTTTTCAAGTTCTGGGTTATGCCCAATAAAAACCACTTTATTAACATCAATTTCATCATTTATTCGTTTAATATCATCAATAATGTTTTTCTTTAAAAAGAATCATATACTTTCAATTCCGCGATGTTTGTGAAAATCAATAATAAAAGTTGATGTTTCAAAAACACCTTTTTTATTCAAAAGACCAATTGTATAACAATATGGGATTCCGCTTGGCAATTTAATTAATCTAGCAAAGGGATTAGTGATTGCCTCGAAATCAATATATACATTATGATTCACTAGCATGGTAATAAAATTTTACCAAAAAATACTTTTTTTATGTTTCTGTTTCACTACAAAAATTAGCAAATTATTTCTTTATATAAAGTAAAAAATTCTTTTACAATAATTGATAAAATTATGTTTGAGAATAATTATTCTCGATGACTATTATTAAAACATAAGGAGAATTATGTCACAATTAAAAAACAAATTTCACAATGTTATTGTAAAAACACCTGCTAGCACAATGACAGAAGGTATTGCATCTTCTGAAGCTGCTATTGCAATGGGAAAACCAAACTATGAATTAGCACTTAAACAACACGAAGCTTACAAAAAAGCTTTAGAAAGCTGTGGTGTAACAGTAACATGTGCACCTAAAAATGAAGCATACCCAGACTCATGCTTCGTTGAAGATACAGCAGTTATCGTAACTGGAGAATTCGCAATTCTAACAAACCCAGGAGCTGCATCACGTAATGGTGAAAAACATGAAATGTTACCATATCTACAAAAATTCTTTGATGAAAAACATTTATTCAAAATTGAAGCACCAGGAACTGTAGATGGTGGGGATGTTATGATGGTTGGAGACACCTACTACATCGGTATGTCAGAAAGAACAAACCGTGAAGGTATTCGTCAATTCCACAACATTCTAGCTGCACATGGTAAAAAATGTATTCCTGTTCCAATGACAGAAATGTTACACCTAAAAACAGGAGTTAACTACTTAGAACACAACAACCTATTAATTTCAGGTGAGTTTCTAAATTATCCAACATTTAAAGATTTCAACCAAATCGTTGTTAAAGCACCAGAAGAATATGCAGCAAACTGTATTTGAGTAAATGAAACAGTTATCGTGCCAGAAGGATACCCTAATGTTCTAAAGGCTGTACAAGATTTAGGAATTTACAGAGTAATCACCTGTGACACTTCAGAATACAAAAAATTAGATGGTGGATTAAGCTGTCTATCATTAAGATTTTAGTAATAGCTCTATTTTTAAAGGTGTGAAACACCGCCTTTTTCTTATATTAAAAAACAACGCTTTATGCGTTGTTTATGTTTAATGAAAAATTACTTAACAATCAATGAATTTCCAGTCATTTCACTTGGTTTTTCAATTCCAAGATAATCTAAAATAGTTGGAGCAACGTCAGCTAATGTACCATCTTTTAAACTAAAGCTTTTATCGCTTGATACAAACATAACGGGATATGTTGTATGTTTAGTAGCTGGTTTACCATTTTCATCTTCGGTTAATTCTGCATTTCCGTGATCTGCTGTAACAAATCATGTAACGTGTTCTTTATTTGCTGCTACATAATTTAAAATTCTTTCAAATTGTTCATCAAGAAATTCAATAGCTTTGATTGTTGAATTTAGGTTTCCTGTATGCCCGACCATATCTGGGTTTGCATAATTCATGATAACAAAATCGACTTTATCAATGGTTTCTAATAATTTATCTGTGATTTCTTTAGCGGACATATGTGGATAATCAGCATAAGATTCAACTTTTAGACTATCTACTAAAATACGTTCTTCGTTGTTATAAACAACATCAATTCCACCATCCATAAAGAAAGTGACGTGAGCATATTTTTGTGTTTCTGCTAAACGCAATTGTTTTAAATTAGCTTTTGCTATTACTTCTCCCAATGGATTAGTTACTTTCATTTCTTCAAATGCAATTTTAGAATCAATTCCTTCGTATTTCATCATTGAAACAAAAGAATCAATTATTCTAGTTTCACTTGGTTTGTAATCATATAGATTTGAACCAATTAACATATGACTTAATTGTCTTGCACGATCTGGACGGAAGTTAAAGAAAATAACTGAATCATGATCTTGAATGAATTTCCCATTTTTTAATTGCGCAGGAACGAAAAATTCATCGTAAATACCTTTTTCATATTGTAATTCAATGTATTCGTCAATATCTTCAATTACATTATTTGATAAACCTAAAATTGCATCATAACTTAATTGGTTACGTTCAAACATTTTATCTCTATCCATTGCATAGAAACGACCGGCAATTGAAGATATAGTGTAATTGTATTTTGCAACTTTTTCTTTCAATGGATTTAATGAATCATATATTGATTGTGGTTTAACATCACGGCCATCACCAAAAACATGAATTGATACATTTTTTAGTCCTTCATTATAAGCTAGATCTAAGATTGCAAATAAATGTTGGTCTAATGAATGCACACCACCTGTACTTAATAGACCCATTAAATGTAATGTTGTATTATTCTTTTTAGCAGTTCTAATTGTGTCTAATAAAATTTGATTTTGATTAAATTTATTTGTTTCAATAGCGTTATTAATTAATGATAAACCAGTATATACAACTCTTCCGGCACCAATTGTTAAATGACCAACTTCTGAATTACCAATTTGACCTTTTGGCAGTCCAACATATTCACCTGATGCTTGAAGTTTTGAATTTGGACACATATGTGTTAAATAATCAAAAATTGGGTGAAATGCTTGTGCATAAGCATTACCTTGTTTTTCTTCTCTAATACCAAGTCCATCAATAACTGTTAAAATAATTTTCTTTTTATTCATAATTCCTCTTATTTTATTAATTAAATGAAATTTATATTAATAATGATACCAAAAAATGAATAAAAAAAATGGGGCGTTCGAAGGGAGTTGAACCCTCGAATGTCGGAGCCACAACCCGATGCGTTAGCCGTTTCGCCACGAACGCCATTTACGTGTAATATTATAACAAAAACAAACTTGTTTTTAAATAATTAAATTAATTCATTAAAAAACCGAAAAATTAAAAAAAAAAAAAAAACAATCGGGTTTTATAATGTTTATATAAATGTTCTAGGAGGTTGTGATTCTATGAAAACGTTAGAATTTAAATATATAATCAACAAAATTTGAATCGTATTTCTAAAATTTTGTACACCAATTCTTATTAACTTATATTTCTTATTTGAAAAATATGATTCAGAGACATCTTTTAAAAGACTATTTATTATATCAATTCCTGCTTTAGTTATTCATATTGGTATCTTAATTACGGTTTGTATATTAACCTTTAAACAATCAAGAAATTATCAATGAGTAAAAAACTTAAAGAAAGATAGTATATCGAAATGAAATCATTATATTTTCGAAAAACGTCTTTCAAATAAAAATGAACAAAAAATCGATGCTGTATATCATCAACAACTAAAAGAAGTTTGAAATAAAGACATCGATATTAACAATACTGATAAACCAAAAATCAAGAAGCAATTTGATATAGTCTATGTGTATTATTTATTCGTTAGTTCTTTACTTACTTTAATATTAAATGTAATTACTTTAGGAATTCATTTTCACGAATTAATGGCATACCAAAATAACATATATGGAAAAATAATCTTATATTTTATTGCTTCACTATGTATTTCCTACTTTTTATTAACTATCATCAATGGAATTATTTTAGGTATTAATAAACATAAAAATCACTTGAGAATTAACAACCAAGATTTACTATCTCCAAATACACCTAAAGAAAATTTAAAAGATTACATTTTATTAAATGCTATTTCATATCTACCGAAAAATAGGGAATCATTCTTTAAATGATTTAATGAAGATTGATTGATGTTAATTTCTCCTACATGGTTTTTATCATATGTAATATTTGACCCTATTGGACATTTTTCGAGAAAACAATTTTATCTAATAAATTGCTATAAAAAATTTGATGATCCTAAAATTAAAATTTTAAATCCTTCACAGACGTTAATAACTAAAATAAAATATTCTGAATTTCAATACACAATTGAAAACGATGCAGAGATAGTAATTTCTTTCAATAAAGAACACATTGAATATCCAAAATTATTTCAAGTAATTCATTGTGAAAAAAATTTAAAAATTATTACCAATGATTTACATTTCCAAACCTTTTTTGAAATTGTGTTGGAAAATATTTATCAAACATCTATTAGCAAAATCAATTGCGATATCAAAACTCAAGATATTCTTGAATGACAAAAAGATAATTATTTAAACAAAAGAATATCAAAAGCTCAATTAGAAGAGGAAGAAATAAATCATTTATTAGAACAATAATTTTGTAAATAAAAATCTAAAGTGTACTACTTTAGGTTTTTAAATTATTTCTTTAGCGTATTTATTAATTTTGGTTTTCTTAATTGGTTTAATATCAAATACTAAACTAAACTCACCTTTTTCATTATCAGAAATTAATTGCAAAATTTCTTTAGGTGTTCCTTCATAAGAAAACTCATGTAATTTAGTCATTTCTTTAATTAAATACAATTGAATATTATCATTAAATATAATTTCAAAATCCTGAATTGTGCTATGTAATTTATGTGGTGATACATAACATACATATGTGCCTGGATTTAACTCTTTTAATTGATTTTGACGTGAAATAGATTTATCTTTTAAAAATCCAAGAAAAGTAAATGTATTTGAAAAATTGGCTTTAATTAATGCATGAATTAACGCAGTTGGTCCACCAATTACATCAATAAAAATATTGTTCTGTTTTGCAACTTTAATTATTTCAAAACCAGGATCTGAAATACAAGGCATTCCTGCATCTGTTATTAATGAAACATTTTTTCCCTGTTGAATTAAATGAATAATTTTAGGTGTAATTTGATGCTCATTGAAATTATGATAACTTATTAATGTCTTACCGGTAATTTCATAATGTTTTAACAATTTTTGACCAACACGAATATCTTCACACAAAATAACATCTGATGATTTCAAAGTATTAAGCGCTCTGATTGTAATATCATCTAAATTACCAATAGGGGTTCCCACGATATTTAATTTATATTCCATAAATTGCTCCTAATTTAGAAATGAAATTTTTAATCTGTAAATTCATATTAACATTAATGTTAAAAATTTCTAATGTCTGATTGCATAATTCAATTAATTCATTTTCTTTATCAAAATTATGTCATTTCTTTATACAATTTATTGTCTTTAGCACAATAAAATTGTTTGAAAAAGCAATAGTTTTTGTTTTGACAGTTTCTAGTAAAAATTGTTTGATAAATAAAATCATTGCTTTGAAATTATTATCCTTTATAGACATATCTAAAAATGACAGTAAAGTCAATGGTTTAACAGGTGCATTGCATAATAAAGAATAAGTTTGTTCAAGTAATTCAATCGATAAATCTTGCTTGATTAAATTTAATTGTTCTTCATTTTCTGTTAAAAGTGAATAAAACGAAGCAAATTGAATGTTGGAATGATTAGAGATGTTTTTATTAATTGTAATAATGTTTGCTCTTGATTTAATTGTTTTTAATACAAAATCAATGTTGTTTGTCGTTAATAAAATGTATGTATTTAATGGTGGGTTTTCAAGAAATTTTAATAATGAATTTAATGTTGAAATATTACCATTTTCAACATTTTCAATAATTAAAATTTTCTTTCTTTTAACATTAAAAGTACTTTCATACACTCTCTGAATTAGTGCATTAATTTCTTCTTTTGAAATATTTCCTTGTTTGTTTGTGTTTTTATAAACATATGACTTATTAGATAGTTCTTCATATTTAACTATATTGTCATTGTTTAGTTTATTACAAAAATATAAAATATAAGGTTCAAAATTAATACTATTTTGACCCTCAAGCAAATAAACTTGACTTAATTTGTTTAACGTATATGCATTGTCAATGATTTTATAAAATGTTTGGATCACTAATTCAACACTCCTTCTTGTTTTAAAACATTTAAAACACGTTGGAATAGTTCGTTAATATCACATTTAGCATCAATGATTCTAAATTGTTGCGGATCGTCGTTAATAACATTTAAATATGCTTCTTTTAAATTTTCATAATATTTAATATCGGTGTGTTCTAGGCGATCCATTGAAGTTCTTAAATGTGTTAATCTTTCAACCGAAGTTTGTGGTTCAAGATCTAGAAAAATCACAAAATCAGGTTTTGTGTTGTTGGTTGCAATTTCATTTAGTTGTTTAACAGTTTGCAAACCAACTTCACCTAAAATACCTTGGTAAACAAATGATGAATGTCAATATCTATCGCTAATGACATGTTTTCCACTTTCAATTGCAGGTCAAATACCTTTTTCTAAATTCAATCTACGAGATGTTGCGAATAATAATGCATCAACCATTTGAGAAAATGAATTTTGATTATCTAAAATTAGGTTTCTAATTTTTTCTGCTTCTTTTGAAAATGCAGAACCAGGTTCTCTTGTAAAAACAAATTTATCAACTAAATTATTTTCTTCTAAATATACCTTTAGCATACTAATAATAGTTGATTTTCCTGCTCCATCCATACCTTCAATTGTTATAAATTTACCATTTTGTGATTTCATAATTGTATTCCTTACATTTTAATTTTGTTAATTAATGATTGTTTTAGTGTAATTGGATCAATATATTCTAATGTAGAACCCATTGGAAGACCCATTGATAATTGATAAACGCTTAAATTTGGATAATGTTTTTTTAACAATTTCTTTAAATATTCCATTGAAAAATGACCTTCAAGAGTTGCGGGTAACCCCAAAATGATTTCGTTATATTTATTTCCTAATTCAATCAATTTATCAATGTTATTTAAAACTTTGTTTTCGTTATCTTTCAGTTTATACAAACCTTCAAGTACGAAATAATAACCTTTATAAAAATCTAAATTTTCAATTTTTTGTACATCCAAATGATTTTCAACTACAAATAAACTTCTACTACGGGTTTTATCTATACATATTGAACAATTCGCATCAGTTGTGTAGCAATTACATATATCGCATTTCTTAATATTTTGTTTTAGATTATTGATTTTTTGAATCAATTCATTAATTTCAATATCATTGCTTTCGATAATATATGCAATTGTTTTTTGAATCTGTTTTTTAGAAAATCCAGGAATTTTTTTAAGTAATAATTCCAATTCTTCAAAATATTTATTCATTAAAAAGGTAATCCTGATGCTGAATATTCACTTTCAAGTTCAGCATATGCTTCTTCAACTTTATCAATTCCTTCATTAATAGCCAACATTACTAGATCTTGAATTAATTCAGGATCATCTGGATCAATTAAAGCTTCATTAATAGTAATTGATTTTACTTTACGTCTTCCTGTTATTACTAAGCTAATTCCTTGTTTTTCTATTAAAAATTCTTTATTTTGAATTTCTTTTTCTTTTAATTCCATTTCAGTTTGTAATCTTTTTGCTTTTTTAAGCATTTCATTCATATTCATTGCCATTGTGTTCTCCTTTTATTTAACCATAAAATCATCGCCAAAAATTTCTCTACCAGCTTCTTCTAATTTTTTTAATTCTTTGTCATATTTCTTCGCTAAATCTTGGAAAGTAATTTTTGGTTTTCTTGTTCTAATTTCATCAATGTGATCTTTTCAATATTTCTTTATGTCTTCATATTGTTTATCAGTAATTGCCATAATATGGACAAATCTACCAAATAAATGAGCAGCCGAACAAACAATTGAATGTTCGTATGCCTTTTTATTCAAGGTAATAACGTTTAAGGTGTTGTTTCCTACAAAAATAACAAAATCTTTTGCAGAAGCCTTTAATTTCATATCTTTGATTAAATTGATTAATTCAATATCTTTTTGTTTCTTCAATTTAGTTTCAAGCTGTGAAAAATTAGTTGCGTCCATACCAGCATAATCAACAACATTTGGAAGTTTTTGTAAAACATTTTTCTTTTGATTCATATTAATAATCAAACATTCAATTAATGTTTCTTGATCAATGAATTCACGTTGTTTAAACTCCATAGTCTGTGTCTTAATCTTATTATCAATATCAGAAATTAAACTATCTTGTTTCTCGAATAATTGGTTATTTTCTTGAAAATCGTTAATTTCATTTTCATCTGTATTATCAAATGAGCTTGAAATAATTGAATTATTTAAATCATTTTGATCCATTAATTTAGTATTTTCATTAACCATAATTTCAGAAGTTCTTTCTAAAATTGTGTCAATGTCAATTTCTGTTGTATGTGTTTTTGTTTGAATATCGGATAAATTTAAAAATGTATTTCCCTTATTATCAGCAATTGTTTTATTTACAACCTTTTCATTAACAACAAAGTCAGTTGTATTTTCAAAATCTTGATCGAAATGATTTGATTCAGCATCTAAATTAACCATTTCATCAATATCAGTTGTTTTTTCAAAAAAGGCTTGATTTGTTGAATGTTGATTGGTCTGAATTAAATTTTGTGGAATCTCAATTGTGTCTGTTTTAGGTAAAACTTTAACATTTTGATTATCTTCAATATTTTTTACATGAGTCAATTTTAAAAATAATAGTTCAACGTTTTGGATAATATAATCGCTATATTTTAATTCTTTAATTGTTTTATTTATTTCTTCAACATAAATATATGCAATCTCTGTTGTTAGATTTAATTTATTTATATCTTCTAATTCAATCAATTCAAGTAAATCACCTGATTTAGTTTTGATATAAATAATATAATCTCTTAAAATATCGATTAATTGTACTAATAATTTCTCTAAATTAATTCCTTGTTCAATTAATTTATGTAAATTTTGTAAAACTGCTTTTGTATTTTTAGAATATAGTAAATTTAAAATATCTATCGCATATTCTTTATTTGCTAATCCAAAAAGTTCCTCAATTGATTCATTTGAAATAACCCCGTTGCCAACATATACAGATATTTGATCGGCAATACTCAATGTATCTCTTAAACTTCCTTTTCCTAATTTAGCAATGGTTGTTAATACATTATTTTGATATTGAATATTTTCTTTATCAAAAATGTATTTCAAATGATCAATGATTTCATTGAGATTGATTTTTTGGAAATTAAATCTTTGAACTCTACTTAAAATAGTAAAAGGTATTTTTTGAGGATCTGTTGTAGCTAAAATAAAAATTGCATGTTGTGGTGGTTCTTCTAATGTTTTTAATAATGCATTAAAAGCTCCTTTTGATAACATATGTACTTCATCAATAATATATATTTTGTAATTTGAATGTGTTGGTACGTGTTTGATTTTTTCTCTTAATTCACGAATATCATCAATTCCAGTATTTGAAGCGGCATCTATTTCGATAATATCTAAATTACGATCAATATTTTCAATACATTCTAAACAAGGTTTTAACTTATCGGATGAATGTCTACAATTAATCGTGTTAGCAAAAATTTTGGCCACCGATGTCTTACCAGTGCCATGAGGTCCGCAAAATAAATATGCGTGCGAAATTTTGTTAGTTAAAATAATGTTTTTTAGTGTTGTAATAATGTTTTTTTGCCCTTTTACTTCATCAAAACTATTCGGGCGAAATTGACGATACAAAGTAAGATATTTATTTTCCATAAAAACTTCCTAAATATATATAAATATATTTATATTTTACCAACACTATTATAAAAAACAACATAATTAAAATAATTTGCCTTAAAAGTATTTTTAAAACTTAAATCATTTATTTTTTATGTGCTATTATTAAAATATATATGACAGTTAAAAAAGAAAAATCTTGTGGAGCGATTGTTTTTAAACACGATGGACACAAAATAAATGTTTTATTAGTAGAACAAAATGCTGGTCATTGAGGTTTCCCGAAGGGGCATGTTGAAGCTAATGAAACAGAAGAACAAACAGCAATCAGAGAGGTCAAGGAAGAAACTAATATTGATATTAAAATCATTGATGGTTTTAGAGAGAAAAACACTTATTCACCATTGCTTTTAACAATAAAAGATGTAATTTATTTCGTAGCCGAACCATTAACAGATATTTTAATTAATCAAGAATCTGAAATTCAAATCGTTGAATGAGTTGACATTCAAACTGCAAAATACAGAATTACTTATTCAGATGATCTAAAAATTTTTAACAAAGCATTGCAATTCTATATCGAAACCATTCAACCTTAAAAACAACTTTTTATATATCCAGCAAATTATGCTGGATATATTATAACTATGTAATTTCTTATTAATCATTGAGTTTTTTATTCTCCATTAAAAAAATATCATTTAACAAATGTACATATTAAGACAATAATACAAATTATTTATTGATCAAAATTTGAATTTTAGAATATAACCATAAATACAACTCTGTTGAAATAATAAAACTTATTAAAGTTAGTAATACTATAATAAAAATATTAAACAATCTCTGTTTCAATACATTAAAACTTTTTTGTCATGATTTCATTAACGGCTATAAAATGTATTTTTAAAAAAGTAGAATATCTTTTGTGTTTTATCAATTAAAAAAGATACAAGATATTTTTTAATTTAATTATAAATATTAGTGAATAAAAAAATCGGCTTTAAACCGACTGTTTGATTATTCAGGTAATCTATTATAAGAATTATCTTTAATTGTTTCAACCGAACTATCAAATTCATCATCAAATGACTCTATTATTTTAAACTTGCTGTTTTTAAGCATTATAAGAGCAATTAACAACATTATTGGTACGAATATTCCCGCTAAAAATAATTTTTTATATATTTTATACTCAATTTTTCTATAGAAAATAATTGAATAAATTATGCTTACAATATGAAATATTGGACAGATAATACCAAATATAGCTGTCACAATAAATATATTAACAAATCTATTGAAGACACCTTTTTGTATAGCGTTAGTTTTTAATTTTCACAATCAAATAAAACCAATTAAATCAGCTACTATGAATGTTGCTCCTAAACATATAAATCTTCATAAGGGATTTTCGCCAATATAAAGATATATTTTAGTAAATAGAAAAATATATTCAACAACAACGCAAAGCATTCATATAGATAGTGATATCACCCATATATAATCAAAATAAATATCAGCAATAAATGCCACTATTAAAGATATTACTACAAGAACAATTGCAAAGTGTCGAATTGCCGATCAAACAATTCCAAAAATTATTGTCTTTCTATAATTAAATAATGACTTCATGTTCCTCCTTATAAATAAGGATATCTATTTCAAAAAAATAGATATAAGTTATTTTTTTCTGCAAAATCATTTATTTTGGTAAATAAAAAGTTGGTTTTTAAACCAACTATTAATTATTCAGGTAGTCTATCGACTAAATTGTCATTTTTATTAATTTGTTTTTGTTGAATTTGATTATTGTTATTTAACTGAGTTAAATCTTTTTTAGTATGAATAATCATAGAGCAAACTACTATATTTAAGGGAATAAATAAAACAGATAGAATTGTTAACATTTTGTATGTTGTATTTTTAATTTTAGTACTTAATACTATTAACAAAATAAATATTGGAATTATTAATACAAGACAACTTATTTTAATTCAATTTGCAGTATCCAATGCTGAATTTGACTGCGGAGTGTTCACTAACGCACCAATTAATGACACATATACACCAGTAAACATAAATGCAATTCCTATAGATAGTAAGATAATCAGAACTAATACCAAAACAAGATTGGTTATGGCAATTTTTTTAATCGTTTTCATAATTTAATCTCCCTATTCTGGTAACTTATCAACAAATGATGAAGGAATTTCTTCTCTAGTTGATGAATTATTAAAATGATTTGAATTAATATTGTTGCTATTATTATTTGTTTTACTATGATCACTTTTTGAGCCAATTAATATTGAATATCCTATAACCAATAAAATAGTAAAAAATATGCCCAAAATCAAAAGCGCTATAATAGCTCTAGTTTTAATTCTTGTAACTGTTAATATTGCAATAATAAAATTTGCAAATATAAATGGAATCACTGCAAATGTTAAACTAGAATATCTGAAATTTATTTCAAAGGGTTTAGATTCAATTGATGCCAGTTGATAAAAGTGATATATTGTAGCCACTAAGGAGATAATTATTATAATGATTGTTAATATTAATCCAGCAATAGCTAATCCTTTGTATTTTGATTTACCACTATTATTCATTTATTCTTCCTTTCTTTCTTTAATTTCTAAATCATCTAATGTTAATTTTAGAGTATTTAACAATTCTTTTTGTTTTTCTAAAATAGTTTTAGAAATTTCTTCTGGTTTTATGCCTTCTTTAGCTAATTTAGTCATTTCACTGTTTAATAATTGAGAAATAAATTGTTTAACTTTTTCAACATCTATGTTCTTATGATTATCAGATGAAATGGTATAAAATT
The DNA here is from genome assembly GCF_900660735.1 of Metamycoplasma cloacale. Taxonomy (GTDB): domain Bacteria; phylum Bacillota_I; class Bacilli_A; order Mycoplasmatales; family Metamycoplasmataceae; genus Metamycoplasma; species Metamycoplasma cloacale. Next base: position 179,678 of record NZ_LR215049.1, on the reverse strand, counting down.
CATTAGAAAAATTATTAGTCATTTGCAATGCATCATGATTATTCATTAAGTTAACAATGGATTCAATAGCTATTCTATTAGTTAATTCCTTAAATTTTTTAGAACCTAATTGAGTATAAACTTGATATGGATTCTTTTGAGAATATTGAACTAAATTAGAACTACGTCTTAATTTATCCATTGTATTAATGTGATCTTGTCATGCTGCATCAAAGACTTGAAGAATTATGTATCTCTCTGATGTATTTAATCCAGTAACACCAAATTTTTCAACAATATTTTTTCTTAAAATATCATATTCTTGATTAAACACTTTAGTAATGTATTCAATTAAATCTTCACGATCATATTTTCTTAATTCATCTGTTGAAAATTGACGTTGAGTTAAATTCATTCAGTTATTATTTAAATAACTTACAAAACCGTTTAAATCTAATGTGTTGTTTTTGTTAATGAAATATGGATTATTAACTGTTTGTTCAACACAAACTTCAATCATTTTTTTAATAATTGAACCTAGATCATCTCTTTCTAAAATTAAATCTCTTTGTTCATAGATTAAATCTCTTTGTTGTCTAATAACGTCATCATAACTTAAAACACTTTTACGGTTATCATAGTTGAAACCTTCGATTTTCTTTTGAGCTCTTAAAAATGCTTTCTTAATTGCTTCGCCTTCAATTGGATCATCGCCATATGCTTTAAAAATTTCTTTTCAACGATCTTGTACAGAGAATCTTAAAATCAATTGGTCATCTAATGATAAAAAGAATTTAGAATAACCAACATCACCTTGACGTCCTGAACGTCCTTTTAATTGATTATCAATCCGTCTAGATTCAGCTTTTTCTGTACCTAAAACATACAATCCACCTAAAGCTAATGCTTCTTTAGAAGGTTTAATGTCAGTACCACGACCAGCCATATTAGTTGCAATAGTTACGGCTTTAACCTGTCCAGCTTGTGCAATAATTTCAGCTTCTGATGAGTCTTGTTTAGCGTTTAAAACAGTATGTGGAATTCTTTCTTCTAATAAATAATGGTGTAATACTTCACTATCCTCAACTTGTGCTGTACCAATTAATAAAGGTTGTCCTTTTTCATATATCTTCTTAACTTCTTTAACAACGGCTTTTCATTTAGCATGCATTGTTACATAAATTTCATCTTTATCATCAATTCTCACAGTTGGTTTATTAGTTGGAACTACATTAACACGCATGTTGTAAATATCAATGAATTCCTTTTCTTCGGTTTTAGCAGTCCCTGTCATACCACTAATTTTCTTAAATAATCTAAAGAAGTTTTGATAAGTTATTGTAGCGAGTGTTTTTGTCTCTGGTTCAATATCAACTCTTTCTTTTGCTTGAATCGCTTGTTGTAGACCCTCTGAATACGCACGACCTTCCATAATCCGGCCAGTGAATGAATCAACTAATTCAATTTTGTCATTTCTTACAATATATTCAACATCTAATTTCATTACTTTGTGTGCTCTTAATGCATTTTGAATGCGATGAACTAATTCACTATTTTGAATATCATATAAATTTGAGAAATTGAAATATTTATTAGCTTTTTCAATTCCTAAATCAGTTAAATAAACGGATTTAGTCTCTTCGTCAATAAAATAGTCATCCATACTTAATGTTCTAACAAATATATCCGCAATATTATATAAAGGGCTTTCTCCTTCATCACCACCTGAAATAATTAAAGGTGTTTTTGCTTCGTCAATTAAGATTGAATCAACCTCATCTAAAAGAATGAAATCAAGTCCTCTTTGAACTTTTTCTTCTTTTGACATAACCATGTTATCACGTAGATAGTCAAACCCAAGTTCTGAATGGACGCTATATGTAACATCACAAGCATATGCTTTACGTTTTAAATCGGTTGGCATTTGAGCTTTATTAATTCCAACTGTTAGACCAAGTCATTTAAATACTTGTCCCATTTCCTCAGCATCACGTTCTGCAAGGTATTCATTAACAGTTGATACAATTACAGATGAACCAGTTAATGAATTTAAATACACAGGAGCAATAGAAGTAATGGTTTTACCTTCCCCTGTTTTCATTTCAGCAACTGAACCTAAATCTAAAATTAATCCACCAATCATTTGCACATCAAATGGTCTTTTACCTAAAACCCGTTTGGTTGCTTCTCTTGAAACTGCAAAGACTTCAGCACGAATATCTTCACGAGATTCACCTAAATTAAGACGTTGACGAAATTCAATCGTTTTAGCCTTTAATTCCTCATCAGTCAATTGTTGGATTTCTTCTTCTAGTGCATTAATTTTTTTCAGTGTTGTTTCTGCAATACGCATTTCTGTTGATTTAAAATCAAAAAGTTTTCTAAAATTCATATTTAATATTTTATATTAAATTTGAAATAAAAATTAAGTAATCTTTTTAATAATTTTCTAAAGTAAATACTTGCTTACATTATCTATTAAAAATTTGTATAAAATTTTCATCTCTAATTAGAACTAAAAATTTAAAATCTACTGATTTCTCATTGTTTCTACAATTATATAAACAGTTATAAGTTATAATATAAGTATTGATAGAATTTTGAAATTATTTAAGTGATTGTTTAAAAACTGTAAATAATATAATTATTCATGGTAGTTTTTTGTTTTATAAAATTAATTTTATAGATAGAGTTCCAAATGATGTTGACATTGGTTTTTTAAGTCTTCTAAATCTGGAAGAAAAAGAAAAAGAGTGAAATAATTTTATTAAAAATTTTAAAATCAAAAAGTGAATACTAAACACTGAAATACACAAAATAATCATAATTGAATATAATTCAAAAGAAATAAAAATTGAATGTTTAATGGGGAAAAATTTCACAATTGATGATATTGTGATAATTGATAATATTAAATGTTTGAAGTCTGAATATTTTTTACCTTCTAAATTGTGCCAATTATGTACGAATATTTATTCCAACAAAACAGATAAGATTAAAAAAATAATAGATGATATTAATTATTTCTTTAAAAAGAATATACCTTTTAATATAAATATTATTTCTAAGCTGATCTGTGAAAATATTAACTTTAGCGTGCAATTTGATATATTAATTCACAAACACAATCCTTATAGCATTGTTTTATTATTGGACAAAATACTGAAAAGAAAAAATATTTATTCTCTATTTCATATTAACAATATTAATTCACATTTAAATAATAATTTAACAATTATTCATTATATGTATAAGTTAGACCTTTTATTTTTAAACAAAAATAATTTAATTAAATTCTTACAGCTAAATAACTTTATTTATTCTCGGCGATTAACAAAAGTTTACTTATAAACACTTATAACACAAAAAAAATATGTATTTTATTCGAAAAATCCTAAATATTTTTTGAATTAATATTAATTAAAATGTTGTATATAACGAATTTAATATAAAAATTTACTTATATAAATTATCAAATATTATTATTGAAGAACAATGAATATAAAATACACGATTAATAATAATCATATAACTTACAATGAATTGTTATGAACATATTCAGGAGATCATTATTAACTATGAATTACAACTTTTTATTAAACCCAATAACAACTATATATACTATTAATAACATCAGGAAAAATAACAAAAAAGCTAATATTGCTTTTGCTCTTCTTATAGTTAGTCAAATTCAAATGTATTTAATCAACATTATAAATATAGTACTATCAGGAATTGTGTACAAATGAGAAATAAACTGATCAAAAGATAATATACACATACCATTAAATTACTTTTTCTCATTAGTAATTGGGTTTCTTTTAACATACGTCATATATTTAATAATTAGTTTTTCAATTGCCAAAAAAATAATATTATTAAATCAAAATGAAGCAATTGTAAATCAAATATTAAACAACCAAAAAAGATTTATGTATTTATGAAATTTAATTACAAATATTTTGTTAATTGCAACTATTATTATAAATACATATTTAAATATTTCTATATTCGAAGATAAATCATATGGAAATATAACATATCGTTATTGATTTTATGCAGCGCTAGTATTGATTTTAGCAATAAAGGTTATTTTTACAAATATTTTTAATCTAATTAGATTACACAAATTATTAAATTTAACACTTGATGATAATCATGCATATTGAAAAAATAATCTTATAAATCTTGTTGTTCTATATACTCTAACTACAACAATCATTGCAATATTCACTCACTTATCAATAATTCAAGTCATTTACAAATCATATGTCTATGCAGGTTGATGATACCATTTTTATGGTTTTCTAATTACTCCAATACTTGTATCTATTGCCATAATATTGAAATGATTAATCTCTTTTCTTGTTTTAAGAAAAGCAGAAATAAATATTTCAATTAAATTAAAATCTATATTTCTTGTGATAATGTACTAATACAATCAAATGATTAGATATTTAAAACACATCATACAAACAAAGAGTATGATGTGTTTTTGTCTTTATAAAGTTAATATTATTTCTTTTCTTCTTTTGCTTTTTCTTGTGCTAATTTGGTTTTTTCAACAATAGCTTCAGTTTTTTTGCTTTCGTAAGCATCTACTTCATCCATTGATTTTTTAAATGCTTCATAATTTTCTTTGTCGTTTGATTTAATTAATAAATCAATGATAAATTTGTTTGTTAAATTCATTTGTACATTTTCAAATCTTAAGAATGATTTAACAGATTCAGCAGGTAATCCGTATAGTTGTGCTAATTTATTAATTTCAGCTTCATAATCTGCATCTGTAACTTCGAATTTTTCTTCTCTAGCAATTGCACCCAAAATGAAAATTTCTTTTAATTTAGGTTCTGCCATTGCGTCATATTCTTTTAATATGTTTTCTTTAGTGTTGTTAGTGAATTCTAGGTATTCAGCTTCTGAAATTCCTTGTTGTTTGATGTTGTTTAATAAGTTTTGGTAGTATTTTGTAGCTTCTTCTCTAATTAATGAATGAGCAACAACTAATTTAGATTCTTTAACTAATTTAGCAACAGCTTTTTCCATGAATTCATTTTGAAGTTCAATGTTCTTACTTCTTTGAGCTTCCATTTTCACTAATTTTTCAAAATCTTTTACGCTTTCAACTAAAGGTAAGTTAATTTCTTTAATAAATTGTTCATCAATTGTTGGGTAATTTGGTTTTTTAACAAAATTAATTTTTACATTAAATACAACAGGCTTGCCAGCTAGATCTTTAACATGGTAATTTTTAGGGAAAGCTAATTGTAAATCTTTAACATCGCCTTTTTTAAGACCAAGCATTGCATCTTCAAAACCTGGAATAAATTGTCCTGAACCAATTTTAAGATCATATCCTTCAGCTTCACCACCATCAAATGGTTTTCCATCTATATAACCTTTGAAATCAAAGTTTACATCATCACCTTTAGCAATAGGTTCTTCTGATTCCATTGATACAACAAAGTTTGAAACAATTTGGTGTTCTGCATTTTTTAATTCTTCTTTTGAAGGGTTTAATTTACCTAATTTAATACCAAGTTGTTTGTAATCTGATAATTTAACTTCAGGATATAAAGCAAATTTAACTTCGATGGTTGATTTTTCTGGAGTAATTTCTTTTACATCCAATTCAGGTCTACCTAATACTTGATCTTCATTGGTTAATTGTGTTAAAATGTGGTTTTTATATACATTGTCTAATGAATTATCTAATGCTTTTTCTAATACTTCAATTGCATTTAAATGTTTATCAGCTTCTCTAGCTGGAGCTTTACCCTTTCTAAATCCTTTAATGGTTACATTTTTTCTTAAAATATTTTTAGCATTTTCAATTGCAGTTTCTCATTCTTTACCTTCAATGGTGTATGAAATGATTAATTCTGATGTTTTTTTATCAATCTTTTTTGACATTTTTTCTCCTTAAAATATAAGAAAGTTATTAATAACTTTAATTAATTATATATATATTTTTTTAAATTATGCGTTTAAGCAAAAATTTTATATACCTTTAATTCCTCTTCGTTTAATAAATCTTTATTTTTATTACCTAGGATAACCTCGATAACATTAACGATTGTTTGGTAATCATTTTTTGTTTTTAAAGTTAAGATTTCAATTCAATTTAAAAATAAATATGCAGAAAATACTTGTGTTGCAATTTTATATTTAGCAACATCTTTGGCAAATGTGTCAAATAATTCTTTTTGCATTTTTAAAATGTCTGCGTTTTTTAAAAATGAACCTAATTTAGCGGGATTAATAATTTCTGATTTTACTTTGTAATCGTAATCAATATTTAATTCAGCTAATAAATCATATATTAAAGTCTGAAATCCAGCATTATCAAAACCTTCTGTATTAAAAAAGTATTGAAATTCAGATGCATATTCTTTTAAATCGCTTCTAGTTTTTAATTGATTGTAATTTAACATAAAAATGTAATCCATTTTTTTGTTTTTTAAAGCATTAATCAATTCTAGAGTTTTTAAATCTGTCTTTGTCTTTAAATCGTTTTTCTTAATTTGATATAAAATGTCATCCTTTGCAGTTAGTAGCAATGAATGCATATCTTTTGTTAAAAATGATTTTAATTTTTGATCAATTAAATAAATTGCCTTTAATGGGTCATTTATTCTAATTTCTTCAATTTCTTGTAAAAAATCTTCTATTTTGTTCATATTCTCATTATTCATATTTAAAATATTACCTTATTTTATTAAGGTATATTAAAAAGAGAATAAATCTCTTTTAAATAATTAATATTCAAACTTAAATATAGGTATCTCTATTCATCCTCATTCATAATTGCCTTTGTCATTTATATAATGGATAGCAAATCCTAGTTTGATGGTTTGATCATATCAATATGTACGTTGATATATAAAGAATGTACATTCTTTTAAATTTGTATTTTTTATTAATGATAAATTGCCTAAATTGAATTCGAAGCATGGTAATTCATGATGATAAAAACCAGGTGTCATTAGTTTTTCTATTATTGATTCATCTGAATTTAAAGTGTTATATGTGGGAAATAACAATGAATAACCATTTTCAGCAAAATTATAAAATAGAGAATCTTTATTAATATCTTGGCTATTTAAATAAATATATTCGCTTAAATCTAAGTCTAATGCTTTCTTTCATTTTGCAATGCTGTCTGCAAAGAATGATAAAGGTACATATAAAAGATTAATATAATTACTTTCTTTTAATTGTTCTTCAATAAAATCGTCCACATCAATGCTATTGTCGTGTTTATTTTTATCTAAACCAAATGTAGATAATAGAATATAACCTGGTTTATACATTTCTTTAACAAATGTTTTAAGTTGTTCAATTTTTGTGATCTTATTATTAAAAGTTAAACGAATAAAGGGATGTTTCACTAAACTACTCTTGTCATAATTTATAAAAGTTTTAGGATCTTTTTCAAATTTTTCATATATTCATCTATTGTGTCAAGGACCGGGTTCTAATCGTTCTTGTTTTGAAACGATAACTGCAGTAGCAATTGTTGCTGATAAGACAATTGGTATTAATGTAGAACAAAGTACTATAGTCATTTTCTTCTTTTTATTCATTATTTTATAAAACCTCAATTCTTAAGATGTTTTGTCATATCTGGTCCTGTCATATGTGTTTCACCATTTCAAAAATATCGTTCTAAGCTTACCTTTTCTTTACTTTTATCTTCTAATACCATTGTGCCCGTTATTACAGACTGATCTAATATTATTTGATTTCACTCCATATCGGCAATTTTTTCTCCATCTTTCGTTCAATTATAATTTGTCAATAATCTACCGTCATTATATAAACCATATGCAGTTAATGAATGCTCAGAAATTTTTTCTTTTTTCGCCAAATCACTATAAAGTGGCATATCTCTGGAAACTTCAATTGGTATTTTATGTTCTTTCAAATAATATTCAAAATTAGATGGTTTCAATCTAAAACCATATAAGTCATAATTTACTCATCCTTGTTTTCATTGGTTATATACAAAATCATTAATCAATCGTTTTTGTTGTCAATATGTTGTTCCGTTATAATATTCATGACTTGTCATCATATCAACATAAAATTGAGAATTTAGATGTGGAATAAATTCATTAACCAGAATTTCTTTTTTAGACGATTCATTTAAAGAAATATAATGATCTCAAAGTTTTTCATACATATATTTATCATAATTGTAGATTCTTTCACCATAATAATCCTCTGATTCCATTTCTAGTTCATCATACTCAATTTCAACATCATAATTATTAATTTTTTTTGATATATTTACTTGCATTAGAATAACCCATATAATTTGAATTAACAAAATACTCTGCATATAATAATAATGATGTCATTGATAAATAACCACAGATACCTTTTCATTCATATTTCGAATTAGGTAAATAAAGTTTGTATTTATTTTCACCAATGTGTCGCGTTTTATAAACTTTGAAAAATCAAGAATGATCAACTTCATAATCGGCATATAGTAAACCTAAATGTGATGTTCTTACACCATATTCTTTCGGTTTATTAATGCCCTCTGTTTTTAATTTATTTAAATCATCCACTTTAAACTCAGGGTATGTTTTAAATCTAGCCGGATTTTCGGCTGGTTGATTATATGTTGAATATTTATAATTAATCTGTTGTTTTTGTTTTGGTGTTCTTCTTCTATCACCTATCATTAAACGATCCTTATCTTGTAAATTATGCAATTCAAAATTAACAAGATCGTCTCTAACAAATACAATATTAGGCTTTATTGAAACGTTTTTGTCATATTGTCAATATCATTTAGTTATAAAATTTGGATTTACTTCAACAATCTTTTTTGAAGAACGATCAAAAATAGAATAACCCTTATCTTTAAAAAGAACCAATCAATGATTTAACTGTACTTTTCTTGAATAAAGGGCTCTCGAAAACATAATTTCAGTATCAAATCTTCCTGTTAATCTTATAAAATCATATAAACAATAATCATCAACCATTTGCTTTTCTTTTTTATCTAATTCAATTTCTTCTTCTTTTTTTGCATTATATTCTTCATTTGATGTTGCCGAAATTATAAATGGCGCAGTAATGGTCGAACATAATGTCCCTAATCCTAAAAAATTTTTTTCATATCACCCCTATTTTGCGCTTATATTCTTACTATAATTTAGTTATAACACTTATACATATAAAATAGAGAAATACATCTTAAATAAAGTAATATATTCAATTTAAAAGCACCAATAGGTTATTTAGTAATTATTCAATACAATTTATAGTTTAAATATTTCAAATTCACTAATGTATTTATTAAAAGAAATTCAAAAATGACCTTTTGGTTATTTTTTTATGTTTTCATCGACAAAATATATATGAAATCGTTCATATATATATATATATATATATATATATAATGCTTCTTAAAAAAATAAGGAGGAATTATGTCAAAAATGACAAAAAAAGACTTAGAAAAATATAAAGGTAAAAAAATAATTTTTAAAAGGGTTTCTTCAGGAGAAGATATTAAAGTAAAAATTTCTTCATGAGGAGCAGATTACAAATTTAAAACACTATATGAAAAACCAAGTTCATGATTTTCAACATTCCCTACAATTAAGGCAAAAATTGTGACTAGTGGAGAAGATGTAAAACTAGAGCAAACTGATAGTAGTTGATTTAATGATTTTGAGATCTATTTCGAATAACAGGAAAGGGATAAATATGTCACAACAAGAAATTGAAAGAAGAGATATTAACTGCAAATCAGAAAACACTAGAATTGAAACTTTATCATCAGATATAACTAAAAATAGAATTCTTAAACCAGAGTATCAAAGAGGTTTGGTATATAACATAGAGAAAAAATCAAAATTAATTGAATCATTATTAATGAACATACCATTACCAACTATATATTTTGCGCAAGAGGATGATATAACTAAATTTGTTGTAGATGGGCAACAAAGATTATGAACATGTCATGAATTTTTAAATAATCATTTTAAATTAAAGGATTTAGAAGTATTTACAGATTTAAATGGTAAATATTTTAAAGATTTGGAACCTCATTACCAAGATACAATATCAACTAGAACAATGTATTGTATTACGATATCAAAAGAAGATTCAGATAAGCAATTTGATATTTTTGAAAGATTAAATAGAGGGGCTGTCGCTTTAAAAGAACAAGAAATTAGAAATTGCGTTTATCGTGGTAAATTCAATAATCTACTACATAAATTAGCAGAAATCATTGAAAACAAAGAAAGCTATTCTGAATTATTTGTTTCAAAAAATAATCGTATGGCTTTTGAGGAACAAATATTAAAATTCTTTACTCTTTCTGAAGAAAATCTTAAAGAATATAAATCGAATTTAAAAAAATATTTAAATAAATATATGTCCAAAACAAAGAAAGTGTTTGAAGAAAAAGAAGCACTTGACAAACAATATGAGAAAAAATTCATCAATTGTATTGATGTAATTATTGATATATTAGGAAAAGATGCTTTTAAACCTAAAGAATTAAAAAATGATAAATTAAATATTGTAAACCAATTTTCAGGTAGTATATTCGATTCAATTACAGTTGCATTTGCATGAATTTTAAATGATTATAAACAATTGCATATTCAAATGAATGCAGAGAAAATTAAAAATGCAATTAAAAATATCCAAATATATGATGAAAAATATAAAAATTCATGCCATTGATCAACTGGAAAAAAAGAACATCTACTTTATAGAATAGAAATCATCTATAAAACTATAAAAGAAATTTTAGATAATAACCCAATTAGTAAAGAAGATATTAAATCTAATGAAAGATTTTTTAATTCAGATATTAAAGAATCATTAGCTAAAAAACAAAATTATATATGTCCAATATGCAATCAACAAATAAATGACATCAATTTATGTGAAATCGATCACATCAATCCATTTTCAAAAGGTGGGTTAACAACTGAAGAAAATGCACAATTAACACACAAAATATGCAATAGAACTAAAAGTGATAAATAATCAAAAGATTGGGGATAAAATGACTAATAAAAAATATTTCCCATTAACAAAGGAAGAACTTAAGGAATTAGTAAATAACTTAGATATTTATTTAGGAGATATTGATACTTCAAGGATGTTTGATATGTCTTCATTATTTCAAAATTCTCTTAGAAAGAAATTTGATGGAATTGAAACTTGAAATACTTCTAATGTTTTGAATATGGAGAGAATGTTTGAATCATCATTTATAAATAAACCACTTAATTTTGATACCAGTAATGTAAAAAATATGGAATATATGTTTGCAGATTGCTATTTATTTAATCAACCTATAAATTTCAATACTTCAAAGGTAAAAAACATGAAAAACATGTTTTCTAATTGTTATTTTTTTAATCAAAATTTAAATTGGGATACTTCAAATGTAAAAAATATGTCTTATATGTTTGAAAATTGTCATTCATTTAATCAACCATTAAATTGGGATACTTCAAATGTTGAAAATATGTCTTATATGTTCAGAGGTTGTCATTCATTTAATCAACCATTAGATTGAGATACTACAAATTTAACTGATACATATAGTATGTTTAGTGGTTGTCGTTCATTTAATCAACCATTAAATTGAGATACTACAAATGTTGAAGATATGTCTTATATGTTTGAATATTGCCATTCATTTAATCAACCATTAAATTGGGATACTTCAAATGTTGAAAATATGAGTTTAATGTTTTATTATTGTCATTCATTTAATCAACCATTAAATTGGGATACTTCAAATGTTGAAGATATGAGTAAAATGTTTGAATATTGTTATTCATTTAATCAACCATTAGATTGAGATACTTCAAATGTTGAAGATATGTCTGATATGTTTGAAAATTGTCATTCATTTAATCAACCATTAAATTGGGATACTTCAAATGTTGAAAATATGGCAGGAATGTTTAAAAATTGCCATTCATTTAATCAACCATTAGATTGAGATACTTCAAATGTTAAAGATATGAATTTTATGTTTTGTGAATGTTCCGCTTTCAATCAACCATTAGATTGAGATACTACAAATGTTGAAAATATGGAATATATGTTCTGAAATTGTAAGGAATTAGAATATGAAATGAATTTTAAAATGCCTTATAATAAAACAAAAAATATGTTCCATGGTTGCATTTTATTATCTAATGAAGAAGAAGATAATGAAACAAAACATAGTAAGGAATGATTTAATGATCAAAAAGAGATCGATGAAATACCACTATTGAAATTTAAAATTATAGAAAATGATGATGATGATGAGAATTAAAATCTATATTTATATAAAACCTCAACAAACAAAGAAACATGAAAAGTTGAACTAGTTTCAACTTTTTTTATATTAAATTTGAAAATTTTTAGTGATTTTTTGATTTATTAAATCAAAAAATAATAAAAAATATTAAAATAAACATTTGCAAAAAAGCAGAAGAATATCATCAAATATAAAATCCCCAATAACATTTATATTCAAGGGGAAATCATTAAATTTAATTTATAATTTAATATGCATTATTTATTAAAGGAGATAGAATGTCAAAAATTATTAAAATTAATGCCTATGAAGTACTAGACAGCCGTGGTAATCCAACTGTTAAAGTTGAATTAGCCACAAAGAAAGCATATGCAGATGCTTTAGTTCCATCAGGAGCTTCAACCGGTTCAAAAGAAGCACTTGAACTAAGAGATAAAGGCACTAAATATGAAAACAACTGATTTGGTGGTAAGGGTGTGCAAACAGCAGTTGATAATGTTAATAATATAATTGCACCTGCATTGATTGGTAAAAAAGTTGAAAACCAATTTGAATTAGACCAATTAATGATTGATCTAGATGGTACACCAACTAAATCTAAATTGGGTGCTAATGCTATCCTAGCTGTTTCCATGGCAATTGCTAAAGCAGCTGCTATGGAAGCTAAAATGCCATTATATGAATATCTAGGATTATTAGATAATAGAAAAGCATATAAATTACCAGTTCCAATGTTAAATGTTATTAACGGTGGAGAACACGCTTCAAATACAATTGACTTCCAAGAATTTATGATTATGCCCCTTGGAGCTAAAAGCTTTAAAGAAGCATTGCAAATGGCAAACTTTGTATTCCATACACTTGCTAAATTGCTTAAAAAAGCAGGACACGGAACACAAGTTGGTGATGAAGGTGGATTTGCTCCAAACTTAAGAACACACGAAGAAGCACTTGACTTTTTAGTTAAAGCAATTAAAGAAGCGGGATACAATCCAGCTACTTCAGGTGAAAAAGCAATCGCTATTTGTCTTGATTCAGCAGCATCTGAGTTATACAATGATGAAATTAAAAAATATGTATTTAAAAAATTCAAAAAGGCTGTTGAATCAAATACTCCTGGTTTCCAAGAATTTAAGGACATGAAATATGAATTTACTTCAGAAGAATTAGTTGAATACTATGGTCATTTAATTAAAGATTATCCAATTATTTCAATTGAAGATTCACACGATGAAAATGACTGAACCGCTTTTGAAGCAATGAAAAAAGCATACGGCGCTAAAACTCAATTAGTTGGTGATGACTTAATTGTTACAAACCCAATTTACATTGCGGAAGCAATTAAAAGAAATGCAATTAATGCTTCATTAATTAAAATCAATCAAATTGGTTCAATTTCTGAAACTATTAAAGCTATTAAAATGACCCAAGATGCAAACTACGTTCCTGTTATTTCACACCGTTCTGGAGAAACAGAAGATACATTTATTGCCGATCTAGCTGTTGCATTTAACACAGGCGAAATTAAAACAGGTTCTCTATCAAGAACTGATAGAATTGCTAAATACAATAGATTATTAAAAATTGAACAAGAACTTGGTGTTGATGGTAAATATGAAGGTCTAGCTTCATTTCATAATTTAAAATAAGAATTTTTATTAAAAAAATGTAGGGATTTGTCTTCTCTACATTTTTATATTATCTTGTTTAATTAATAACCCATTGCTTTTTCGTATTCATCTAGATTACCGTAGAATAAATAGCTTTCATGTGGTTTAATTTCTAGTAAAACATTTGCACATTCTTTAATCATGGCACGGTTGTATGTTGTAAAAATGCATGAACTCTTATATTGAACTAATGCCTCAATTAAACTATCAATTGATTCACTATCCAAGTGATCTAATGGTTGATCAAATGCTAGGAAGTTGCTTTCTTCTAACATTAATTTAGAGAACATTAATCTAACTTTTTCACCACCACTTGTTACTTTAACATTCTTAAATACTGAATCGTTTGAGAATAACATTCTTCCTAAAAAAGCACGCATTCTGCTATCTGAGTTATCTTTTGTTTCTTGCGTTGTATTATTCAATGGTCATTGACTAATTCATTCAAGGATTGATTGATCTTCTGTAAAATATTCTGAATTATTAGATGGGAAATAATTAGGTTTGATTGTAATTCCTCATTCAACAGTTCCTGAAGTTGGTTGTCTTTTACCCATAATAATTTCTAAAAATCTTGTTTTAGCAATATCATCATCACCAATAACAACCATTTTATCTCCAGGTTTTAATGTAAAGGAAACATTTTCAAATAATGTATCACCTAACTCGTTTTTGTAAGTTAAATTTTGCACACTTAATATCTGTTTGCCAGGTTGTCTATTTAATTCAAAACGAATAAATGGATACTTACGTGAAGAAGGTTTAATTTCATCAATTTGAATTTTTTCCAGTAATTTCTTTCTACTTGTTGCTTGTTTTGATTTAGAAGCATTAGCAGAGAATCTGGCAATGAAATCTTTTAATTTTTGTGCTTGTTCTTCTTTTCTTAAATTAGATTTTTGTTGCATCTCTAATATTAATTGTGAAGATGTTTTTCAAAATGTATAGTTACCAACAAATAACTTAGCTTCTGCATAATCCACATCAACGATATGTGTACAGATTTCATCTAAAAAGTCACTATCATGTGAAACAACAATAACAATATGTGGATAATCCATTAAAAAACCTTCAAGTCATTTAATGG
Source organism: Metamycoplasma cloacale (assembly GCF_900660735.1). Classification (GTDB taxonomy): domain Bacteria; phylum Bacillota_I; class Bacilli_A; order Mycoplasmatales; family Metamycoplasmataceae; genus Metamycoplasma; species Metamycoplasma cloacale. The sequence goes on along the minus strand of NZ_LR215049.1, from coordinate 164,635 downwards.
TTTTTAGATCAAGTCTGTTAGTTGGTTCGTCCATGATTAAAATATCTGGGTTACCAAATAATGCCTTCGCTAATAAAACCTTAATTTTTTCATTAGACTTAAGCTCTGACATTTTTAAATATCACTTTTCTTTATCAACACCTAAATTTGAAAGTAAGGTTTGGGCATCGTTTTCTGCATTTCATCCACCCATTTCACCGAATTTTTCTTCTAAATGACTTGCTCTTTCGTAATCTTCCATTGTTGCATTTGGATCTTCGTATATTTTATTTTTTTCAATATTTAAATCATATAATTCACGATTTCCCATAATAACAACATCAGTAACTATAAAATCATTAAATTCATCTTGGTTTTGTGATAATGTACTTAATCTTGCATTTTTTTCTTTAATAACGCTTCCTTCTGAAGCTTCAATTTCACCTGCAAGAATTTTTAAAAAAGTAGATTTACCAACACCATTAGCACCAATGATTCCATATACATTTCCTGGGAAAAATTTTAAATTTACATTTGTAAATAATTTTTTATCTGAAAAAATTTTACTTAAACCGCAAACTTCTAACATATTATCTCCTTTACAATATTATTTATTGTATCAAAAAATCCTAAAATTGTAAGATATGAGTCGCTCAATTGTCATCTAGATAGGAATAATGTTTGCAATTTAAATCACAATAAATGTAAATAAAAATAGCAATTTTTAACTTTTTTAAATTCTTTTAAAACTAAATTAAAAAAATGATTATATTTAGGTTAAAATATAGTATTTATTAAGCATATATTAAACGGAGAAAACATATGGAAAGAAAATTAAGTGAACAAGAGATAATTAGACGTAATAAAATTGATGAACTTGCATCAAATGGTATTGCAGCTTTCAGTGCTACTATTAAACCAACAACTACTTTAATTGAAATTGTTAATAAATACAATGAATTAACAAGAGAAGATATTGAAGCTAAAAATGTTAACGAAACAGTAAACGGAAGAGTTATTGCCCAAAGAGGACCATTCCTTGTCATTCAAGATCGTGATACAACATTGCAAATATATATTAACAAAAATGAATTAGATGAAAAAAGCTTGATTGTCTTAAAACAATTAGACCTAGGAGATATTATCAGTGTTTCTGGTTTATTATCAAAAACACACACCAATGCTTTAATGTTAAAAGCAATCAGTGTTTCTTTATTAACAAAAGCATTAAAACCATTACCTGATAAATATCACGGATTAGTTGATCGTGAAGAAAGATATAGACATCGTTATGTAGATACAATCGTTAATGAAGATGTTAAAAAAACATTCATTTTAAGAACTCAAATTATTAAAGGTGTAAGAGAATTCTTTGACAATCTAAATTACCTAGAAGTTGATACACCTGTATTGCATCCAATTTTAGGCGGAGCAGCAGCTAAACCTTTCGTTACATACTACAATGCATTAAGTCAAAATTTCTATTTAAGAATTGCAACTGAATTACCACTTAAAAAACTATTAGTTGGTGGTTTTGAAAGAGTGTATGAAATAGGACGTATCTTTAGAAACGAAGGGGTAGATACTACTCATAACCCCGAATTTACCTCAATTGAATACTATGAAGCTTACTCAGACGTTTGAGGTATGATGGAAAGAACTGAACAACTATTTGCATATCTTTCTCAAAAACTTGGAATAAATAAAGTTACATTCAATGGAAAAGAAATTGAATTTAAATTCCCATTTGCAAAAATTAATATGGTTGATGCTGTATCTGAAAAAGTTGGTGTAAATGTAAGAAACCTAACCGATGCAGAAGCTAGAGAATTGGCTAAAAAACATGGTATTCAATGTGAAAACTACTTTAAATTAGGACACGTAATTAATGAATTGTTTGAAAAATATGTTGAAGAAACATTAATTCAACCAACATTCGTTTATGGACACCCAATTGAAATTTCACCACTTGCTATGAAAAATGCAGAAGATCCTCGTTTCACAGACCGTGCTGAATTATTTATTAACACCAAAGAATTCGCAAACATGTTTACTGAATTAACAGATCCAATTGATCAATTACAAAGATTCGAAAGTCAATTAGACGAAAGAGAAAACGGCAACGAAGAAGCAAACGAAATTGACTGAGATTTCGTAAATGCTTTAGAATATGGAATGCCTCCTGCTGGTGGTTGTGGAATTGGTATTGACCGTTTAATTATGCTTTTAACACAAAACGATTCAATTCGTGAAGTACTACTATTCCCACAATTAAAGGACAAATAATTAACATAAAAAGCTAACATTTGAACTTATGTTAGCTTTTTTATTATTAAAAAATTTATCATCAAAGAAAATCATAAATCTCAAATTTTTTATGAAATAAAACGAATAAATTACATTCTATCTATAAAAGAACTAAATTCTTTATATAATTCCATATATTCAAAAATTAAAAATTCCGGTTTAGATATATATCCTTCTGCTTTTTCGATTAATTTAATTAAAGTTAATTTATATGAATTAGATGAAAGCGTAAATAATATTTTTTTACCTTTATTAACCAATTCGCCTAATTTTATTAATATTTCTTTAGTTTTTTCTTTTAAAAACATATTATATTCATCAAGATAAATAGATCATGCTTCAAAAACTTTTTCACTCGCTTTTCCAAACTCTTCATAATCAGACACATCATTCTTTAATAAATTATTTATTATATTTATTTGTTCTGAAAATTGAAATACTTTATCTACCATAAAATAATTCTTCAAAACTTTTGTTTTCAGCTCATATTGCTGAATGATTTCATTTAATTTTTTTACCATTATAGGATAAAACATTCAGTTATTGCCTAATAAGTTTTTAAGAATTGAAATTCATTTATCTATATCTGAGGTTTTTAAATTAATAGTTCCATAATTCTCTATATTACTAATTATTTTATTAAGTTTTTCATAATAAAAACTATTGTCGATGAATTTCAATCTAGTTTTGCCTTCTACAACAAGATTGTTTAATTCCATTAATTTAATTTCCTTATCACGTTCCATTTCTCTAACTATTTCACTATTTAAGAAAACACTATAATCTAAAATTAAATTTATTGATTCATTCTTAAATTTCAAGTCATTGTTTAAAGCCTCTTCCAAAGAAGTTTTAAGGTTTTTTAATAAATCCGAATAATAAAATGGTAAATCAAGTGAATCATTTAATAAATTACTTATATTAGCTATTTCGTCAATTATTTTTTTATTAACGTCTTCCTTATCAAAAGAATTATTGTAAGTAATAATAAAATTATCAAATGAATTAACAATTTCTTTAAGTTTATTTAATAAAATGTCACTATTTCCTTCAACACCAAATCATGTTGTTTTCAAATTAGATATTTTTTCTTGTATATCTGTCTTAATATCTATTCGATTATAATCTGATTCCAATTGAAATGAAATTAAATCTAATTTGAAAATGTATATTAAATTCATATTAATTTTGTTTTGTTCAACAATATGAGAGAAAATATTTTTAATTTCTTTTGTTTTTTGTCATAATCTAAATAAAAAAATTGGTTTTCTATATTCTGTGAATAACGATTTAATATGATTAATAACATCTAACAATACGGTTTCTTCTTCTATATTCAAAATTTGTCTTCGTTTTATAATATTCAACAGCGTATAAATCTCGCCATCAATTAATTTAGATATTTCTTTTTTATAAAAATATATTTTTGAATGTAAATATTTATATTTTAAACAAGAATTTAATATTCTATCTGCTATATCAGACAATGAAACAAGCGACTTTATATCCGGTTTCTTTTCATCAAGAAGTGAAATTATATCCTTTATAGTTTTAGAAACTCTTAATATGTCATTACTATCTTCAATATTTCATTCTAGTCATATTAATTCTTTTTTTTGAATAGTTAACTTATTAATATATTTTTCTGTAGCAATAGATATATTATTTTCGAGTTCTTCAATATATTTATTTGTTATTTTTAGCATTAATTCAATGTCAATATTTGTTAATTCATTTGAAAATAAAACATTACGAAATTTTTTCATATAATCTAAATAAAAATCCAAATTATATCCTTCTACATTTCATAAAAATGAATATTTATTCTTTAAATCTTCAATTTTTTGAATATTCTCAATTAGTTTGGAATTACCCTTAACCATATTGATTGTATTAATTGTCAATTCTTTTTCTGCGTGTTTAACTTCAAGAATAACATTTTTTAATTCGATATTTTTTGTTTCAAAATAATCTATTTTATTAAAATCATTTTTTGGATTTTCGACAATTTCTTTTATTTTATTTTCTAATTTAATTCTATTTTCATTTTTAATAATTAAAGGCAATATCTTTCGTGCTTCTTCAATAGTTTTATTTAAGTTTAAAACTGCCTTTTCTTTTTGGTTATTTGAATTTTTTGTTGATAAAATAACGCCAATAACAGCGCCTGTTGTAGCGCCAGCCACTATTGATAATAATGGTCATAATATTTTACTTTTCTTTCCAATCATAATATAAATCCTTTACATACGTCTAATTAATTTATGAAAAATGTCTTCATTATAACAAAAAAAAAAAAAAAAAAAACAAACTTTTTAGGTTTGTTTTTTTTATAAAAATCATTATTATTTAAGAATTTTTGTTACTGAACCAGCACCAACAGTTCTTCCACCTTCACGGATTGAAAACTTAGTTCCTTCTTCAACAGCGATAGGAGCAATTAATTTAACTCTTAAGTTAACATTGTCCCCTGGCATAACCATTTCACGTGAATCAACAAATTCGATTCCACCTGTAACGTCTGTTGTTCTGAAGTAGAATTGTGGTTTATAGTTTTTAAAGAATGGAGTGTGACGTCCACCTTCTTCTTTTTTAAGAACATAAACTGCAGCTTCAAATTCTGTGTGTGGAATAATTGATTTAGGTTTTGCTAAAACTTGTCCACGTTCAATTTCTGATCTATCAATTCCACGTAGTAATAAACCAGCATTGTCACCAGCTTGTGCTTCTTTTAAGTTCTTTCTGAACATTTCAATACCAGTAACTGTGGTTTTCTTTGTTTCGTGTAATCCGATAATTTCAACTTCTTCACCAAGTGTTAAAACACCACGTTCAACTCTACCAGTTGCAACTGTTCCACGACCTGTAATTGTGAAAACATCTTCAACAGCCATTAAGAATGGTTTGTCTGTTTCACGTTTAGGTTCATCGATGTATGAGTCAACTGCATTCATTAAATCTAGAATGTATTTTTCATATTCTGGATCACCTTGTAGAGCTTTTAAAGCAGAACCAGCGATGATAGGAGCATTGTCACCATCAAAACCATATTTTGACAATAGATCTCTAATGTCCATTTCAGACATAGCAATCATGTCTTCTCTTTCTTCTGGTTTGAACATATCAATTTTGTTTAAAAATACAACGATTTTTGGAACACCAACTTGTCTTGCAAGTAGAACGTGTTCTTTTGTTTGAGGCATTGCCCCGTCAGTTGCAGCAACAACTAAGATAGCACCATCCATTTGAGCAGCACCTGTAATCATGTTTTTAACATAGTCAGCGTGTCCTGGACAGTCTACGTGTGCATAGTGACGTTTTTCTGTGTTATATTCGATGTGTGATGTATTAATAGTAATACCACGTGCTTTTTCTTCTGGAGCATTGTCAATAGCTGCATAGTCTTTAGCTTCTGACAAACCTTTTTTTGATAAAACAGTAGCAATAGCAGCTGTTAAAGTGGTTTTACCGTGGTCAACGTGACCGATTGTACCGATATTTACGTGTGGTTTAGCACGGTCAAAATCTAATTTTGCCATTTTATTTCCTTTCGTTTGAAAATATTTTTTTTATTTATATATATGATTAAACGCGTTTAACCAACCTAAGCATAGTCTTTCAGCTATGTCCTGTCCAATTGCGCTCATATCATAGCATTTATAATTTTACTAAAAATGCAACAAATTAATAAATAAATATTATAAAGAAATAAATAAAAATACTTATTTTTCATAATAAAAATTATTAGTTTAATTGCATTTACTTAAAATACATAATTTATAACGATTTATTAATCATTATCTTTAAAGACATTAACTAACGTTTCTTGTAATTGATCCATTAAAATAGAGGTAAATACTCCTTTTTGCGCTAATGTAATACCACCTGTTTCTTCTGAAACAACAATTGTTGTCGCATCACATATTTCAGATATTCCCATTGCCGCTCTATGTCTCGCTCCATATTTGTTATCTATTGATTTTTTAGTTATTTTGTAATAGGTTGAAGCATAGTGAATTTTATTATTTCTAATAATAATGGCACCATCGTGTAATGGAGAATGTTTATTAAAAATAGAAATAATTAATGAACTAGAAACGTTTGCATCAATAATGATTCCATCAGTTCTATAACTATCTAGATCATCATTATTTTCAATGGTAATAATTGCTCCTGTTTTTGTTTTTGATAAAAATTCAATTGCTTCTTTTAATTGGTGAATTAATCTAATTTTGGTTGAATCACCTAATGCTGATTTACTTGATTTTAATTTCTTTCAACTTTTAATTAAATTGGTTATGTAATGAGAAATAGCACCTAAAAACAATATAGACACCATTGCTAAAATTACATATAAAATAATTTTGTCCATTTAATTTCCTACCTTTTTATCATCATTTATTTAAACCAATAATGATCAATAATATCGCAATGAATAAAACAATAACTGCAGCAATTATTAATATTCTTGTTTTTTTAGAATATGGTTTTGTTTTTTCTACATAAGGTGAATCGGATCATTTTTCATATTCAATATAAGGAGAATATTTTGCTTTTAATTCGTTTTGTCTTTTTTGGAATTTTTCAATTTCCAATGCTTCCATTTCATCAACGCTTTTCATTCAACGGATCTCTTGATAAAATTTTAATAAATCCATTTCTGAATATTCTTTATAAAATTTAGCTGTTTTTTTTCAAATTTGAAAGCCATTAATTAACGATGAATAACTTTCGTTTTCAGGGTCATATTTTAACGTTCTTGTATCTTTTTGTTTTTGAGCCATAGTCATTTCTCCTTTATTAAATTCTACACGCATATTTTAACATTAAAATTAATTAATATATAATTTATTTGAATTATATAAATGGAGGAAAAATGAAACAAACCATTAAAGACTTAAATTTAACTAATAAACGTGTTATTTTAAGAGTAGATTTCAATGTTCCAATTATAAATGGTGAAGTGGGCGATGTAAAAAGAATTGAAGCTGCTTTGCCTACAATTAAATACATATTAGATCAAGGGGCAAGTTTAATTATCTTATCTCACTTAGGTAGAATTAAAAGCAATGAAGATAAATTAACTAAAACATTAGCTCCTGTTGCTAAAAAATTTGAAGAATTGCTACAAAAGAAAGTTATTTTCATCCCAGAAACTCGTTCTGAATTAGTTACATCAAAAGCACAAGCTTTAAAACCTGGAGAAATATTATTTTTAGAAAACACTCGTTTTGAAGATCTAAATGATAAAGCTGAATCTAAAAATAATGAAACTCTTGCGAAATATTGAGCTTCATTAGGTGACGTATTTATCAATGATGCTTTTGCAACCGCACATCGTGCGCATGCATCAAATGCAGGCATTGCTGTTAATATCAAAGAAAGCGCATTAGGCTTCTTAATTCAAGAAGAAATTGAACATTTAGATAAATTAATGAACGCTCCAAAACGTCCATATTTAGCAATTATTGGTGGTGCTAAGGTTTCTGATAAAATCAAAGTATTAGAAAAATTATTTGAAACTGCAGATAAGGTATTAATCGGTGGTGGAATGGCATATACCTTTAGAGTTGCACTTGGTAAAAAAGTTGGTCAATCTCTATTTGAACCTGAATATGTTGATATGGCTAAAAAATATCTTGAATTATACAAAGACAAAATTGTGTTGCCGGTAGATAACGGGATTTCAAAAACATTTTCAAATGAAACTGCAGTTTATACAACAGTTGATAATTCAGATATTAGCGATGATTATATGGGCATGGATATCGGACCTGAAACTGTTAAACTATTTGAAAAAGAAATTGCAAAAGCTAAAACTATTTTCTGAAATGGGCCACTTGGAGTTACTGAATTTAGTAATTTTGAAATCGGAACTAAAAAAATTGCTATGGCAATCGCTAACAACAATGATTGTTATTCAGTAGTTGGTGGCGGGGATTCAGTTAGTGCAATTAACAAACTTGGATATCAAAGTAAATTTAGTTTTATATCAACAGGTGGTGGCGCATCAATTGAATTCGTTCAAGGAAACGTTTTACCTGGTATTGATACAATCCAAAATAAATAATTTTTGCAAAAAACCATAATCTGGTTTTTTCTTTTTATAGTTTTTGGTATATTTTTTAATATGAAAAAAAATAGTACAAAAAAATTAACAATTGTCGAAAGACAAATTGCCATTGATTTAATAAAAGAGAAATTTAGACATAATCTTGCAAAGAAATTAAATTTAGTAAGAGTATCAGCACCTTTATTTGTAACTAAATCAAGCGGTTTAAATGATGGATTAAATGGTGAAAAACCTATTTCATTTTTTAATAAAATGATTGATGATGAATTAGAAATTGTTCATTCGCTAGCCAAATGAAAAAGAAATGCATTGAGTAGATATGATATCGGTTCATATGATGGTATATATACGGATATGAATGCCATTCGTAAAGAAGAAACATTAGATGCGACACACTCAATTTATGTAGATCAATGAGATTGAGAATTAAAAATTGATAGTAGTCAAAGAAATACTGTATTTCTAGAAAAGATTGTCAATAAGATTTACCAAGCATTATATAAAACTTCGCTATATATTCAAAGAAAATATAGAATTCCAAACAAATTAGTGAAAAAAATTCATTTTATTGACTCATTAGATTTATATAATATGTTTCCAAATTTAACTCCTGAACAAAGGGAATATGAAATTGTTAAACAATATAAATCTGTTTTTATTACCAAAATAGGTTATCCTCTGCCCGATTTAAAACCACATTCAAATCGCTCAAAGGATTATGATGATTGAAATCTAAATGGTGATTTAATTGTTTATGACGAAACAAATGACAGTGCTTTAGAATTAAGTTCAATGGGAATTAGAGTTGACAAAAACGCTTTAATTCAACAATATAATAAGGATATTGATTTAATTAAATTAATAAGTAAATATCATAAAGATATTTTGGAAGACAAATTACCATTGACAATTGGTGGAGGAATAGGGCAAAGTCGTTTAGCAATGTTTTTACTACATAGCAAACATATTGGGGAAGTTCAGGCATCTATTTGAGATGAAGAAACGATCAAAAAAGCAAAGAAAAACAATACTATTTTATTGTAATCAAAAATAATGAACGTTTATTACTATTTTAATTGTAAGTATTCAAATAAATTACTATTTTACTTTACAAAAAAAATCATTTTTATATAATTATTAAAAATTATAATTTTTATTTGAAAGGAACATATATATGGCCGAAAAGAAAATGAAAAAAGACCGCAAAGGTTTATATATCTTTTTAGGAACAATCGGTGGGACAGCCGCTTTAGCTTCACTAGCAACTGGTGTTGCATATGCTGTACAAAAAAATGACAGAGACACAAGAAATGATGCAGTTCTAAGAGCATATTCAGTAACAGAAGAATATGCTAAGGATGAAGCATACAGAGATGCAATTAATTTATTAACAAAAGATATTGAAGAATGATCAAAAGATAAAGAAGCAAATTCAGAAAAAATTACAGAAGCTGAAAAGAAAATTGAAATTGCTAATAATAAAATTAAAGAAAATGAAAAGAAATATCAACCTTCTATTATTTGAAAAGTTGACCAATTATCTTTAAAAGAAGTTAAAGAATTTAACCCAACATTAGAAGAAGTTAAAGCAATCGTTAAAGAAAAAGAAGCTGATGATCTTAAAAAAGAAGCTGAAGAAAATAAGAAAAAAGCTGATGAAGAAAAAGCTAATAAATTAAAAGAAGCACCTAAATTAAATAAAGAATTGTCAGAAAAAAGATCAGCAATCAAAGAAGATGAATATTCAAAATTATCTCAAGATGAAAAAGACGTTTATGCATCTAACGAATTACTAACATCTGCGTTATCTTCTGAAGAACAAGATGTTGAAAAGAAAAATGAATTAATTATTACTGCATACGATAAAGTTGTTGCTGCACAAGAAAAAATTGCCAAAGCAATTGAAAACAAAATTAGAGAAACAATTGCTACCTTAGTAGAATAAAGTACGTACATAAAACAACAAGTTATTCTTGTTGTTTTTTTAATTAAAAGATATAGAAAAACCAGCTTTTAAGGGCTGGTTTGAATTTCGATAAAATTAGTTTAAAGTAACTTTTGTACCAGTTTTTTCTTCAATAATAGCTTCTAGGTCTTTTAAATCACCGATAAAGGCAGCTTTTCCACCTTCTTCAACGAATTTAATAGCAGCTTGTACTTTTGGTAACATGCTTCCTGGTGCGAATTGGTTTTCTTTAATGTATTGTTCTAATTCAGCTTTGGTTGCGTGTTTCAATGCTTTTTGGTTAGGTTGTTTGTAGTTAACCATAACATTGTCAATTGCTGTTAAAACAACAAAGTAATCAGCTTTTGCTAATGAAGCCATTTTTGCTAATGCAAAGTCTTTGTCAATAACACCATCAACACCTGAGATGTAACCATTTTCGTCAGTAATTGTAGGAATTCCCCCACCTCCACCAACGATTACAGTTGCACCTGCTTCAATAGCGTTTTTGATTTGATTAATTCCAACAAAGTTAATTGGTTTTGGTGAAGCAACAACTTTTCTGTATCCACGTCCAGCATCTTCAACAATAACGCTGTTCGGATTTGAAGCTTCTGCTTCTTCTTTTGTTGCAAAGAAAGGACCAATTGGTTTTGTAGGGTTTTTAAATGCAGGGTCTTTTGCATCAACTAATGTTTGAGTTAGGATGTATAAAACTTCTTGGTCTTTTAATCCTTCTTCATGGAATGCATTAGTAATTGCATTTACCATGTGGTATCCAATATATCCTTGACTCATTCCACCGGCTTCTGGTAAAGGAATTAAAGGACTTTTTTCGTTTTCAGAGTGTGCTGCAACGAAACCATTGAAAATCATACCAACTTGTGGACCGTTTCCATGTCCAACAATAACTTGGTGACCAGCTTTAACTAATTCTGCAATTTTTTTAGCAGGTAGTTTAACTAGTTCTTTTTGTTCTTCCGGGTTATTTCCTAAGGCGTTTCCACCTAGTGCGATAACAATTCTACTCATAATTAGTATCCTATTGTTGCTAGAATAACAGCTTTAATTGAGTGCATTCTGTTTCCAGCTTGTTCAATTGATTTGTTGTATTTTGATTGGAATACTTCGTCAGTTACTTCCATAGCGCCTGTTGCAACAACTGGATATTTTTCACCAAATTGTTTTTTGATTTCCATTGAGAATTGGGTGTGGTCGTCGTGGAATGCTGGTAAGCAGTGTAAGAAGATAACATCTTCGTTAGCAGCTTTAATCATATCCATGTCAACTTGGAATGCACCTAATTCTTTAATACGTGGTTCAAATAATGAGAAATCTTCTCCTAATGATACTCATACGTCTGTGTAGATTACATGAGCACCTTTAGCAGCTTCTAATTTATTGTCTGAGAATGAAACTGAACCACCATTACGTTCAAATAGTTTTAAACATGCTTCATAAACTGGTTTGTGTGATGGAGCATTTTTAACAATTTCATGTTGTGATTTAGGACCGCATAATACAACATGCATTCCTGTAAATGCTGCTCCAATCATGATTGAACGAGCAACGTTGTTTTTAATATCTCCGGCAAAAACAACTTTTTTACCTTTTAGATCTCCTAGGAATTCCATCATTGTCATGTAGTCAGCTAACATTTGTGTTGGGTGTTCAGCGTCAGTTAAACCATTTCATACAGGAACACCTGAGTATTTAACTAATGCATCAACATCTTCTTGGGCAAATCCACGGAATTCAATTCCATCATAGAATTGACCTAATACTAATGCAGTATCTTCGATTGATTCTTTTTTACCGAAGTTTGAACCTGCCGGCCCGATGTATGTACAGCTTGCACCTAAGTCAGCAGCTGCAACTTCAAATGCACATCTTGTTCTAGTTGAGTCTTTTTGGAACATAATTGCAATGTTCTTTCCAACTAATGGACGGTTGTTTGTGTGTAGACCTTGGTATTTTGCTTTCTTTAATTCAATAGAAAGATCTAATAAATATTTAATTTGTTCGGTTGTAAAGTTTAGAGCTGAGTCTAAGCTACGACCTTTTAAATTCATTGGCATTTAAGCTCTCCTTTAATATGTAATATCGATATTTTTCAGTGTATATAACACAATGTAAATTATACTATTAATTGGTTTTTTCAACTCTTTAAAATTAAAATTTTAAAGAAGTGGAAATGAAAAATAACCCTTGGTAGAGTTATTTTTTGCAATTTATTTTAAAAATTTATTTTTCTTTTTGTTTTGTTGCTTGATTTTCTGCTAATAATTGGTTCATTTTCTTAAGTTCAGCAAGCATCAATTCTTCATGAGTAGGTTCTGGAGCTGGTTCTTCTGTAATAGGGTCATTTTTGTGTTTTCTGTAATCATGAATATTTTTGATTGAGTAAATAATCATTAAAGTTGCAAATATAAACAATGATACAACAACAAAATTTAATAACGCACCTAAGAATTTACCGATTTTAACACCATTTGATAAGGTTCATTTTTCTAAATCTCCATCAGCACCTTTTCAAATTGATTTGATTGCTTCCATAATAACATCATTAGCTAATGATGAAACTACAGCTGAGAATGCAGTACCAATAATAATACCAATTGCTAACATAAACATATTTCCTTTTGATACTACTTTTCTTGCATCAGAAGCAGCATTTCTGAAATAATGTTTTTTATGTTCTAATTCTTTTTTAGTCATGTTAAAAATTATATTAAATTTTATCTTATATTACAATGAAATTATGGTTTTTAAACAAAATTATTAATCCAGCCTTTAAAGCTGGATTAATAATTTTGTTTAAAAACTTCTAAGCTTTACGTGCTTCTCTGAAGGTTTTTAGAATTTCTTCACTTAATTTAACTGAGTATTTTGCATTTTCAACTTCAGCTTCTGATAACATGTCTTTTTGTGAAGCTAATACGTTTTTGTATTTTAGAATTGTTCTTTTAGCTAGTCATTTTTCCAATGGAATTGGAGCAAACATAATTGCTAAGAATACTAAGAATACTATTACTAATAAACCTTGTGAGATTAATGTTTCTTTTGCAGCGTCATTACCGTTCATTAATGATACTCCTGACATTAATACTGAAACAACTGGGTCAGCAATTAAGAATAACATAACTGCTAAAACGATTGAAACTGATGTGTAACCAGCTCATAGTGTGTGTTTGTTTTTAACAACAGGAATGAAGTTTTGTTTTCTATTCTTGATGCATCCAATAATTGCAAATGCAATAAACACATATGCTAAAACAGCGGTTCAGTTTGCTAACAAGTCAGCAAATGATAATAATTCACCAATCTTGTATCCATAACCTGCACCGTATCCTGTATAGTCTTTGTATAGGTATGCTCCTAAAATAGTAAAGATTAATACTAAAGGAACAGATAATACAAGTGAGAATACCATACCAACGATTGGAGCTTTTGAGTGAAGCATGTATTTGTATGCTTTACCAGAGATTTGCAATTCTCCTTCTTTAACAAGATCTTCAACTCATCTTGTACATCACATTGAGAATCCATTTAGAATTCCTAAAATACCAATTGCAATCATAATGTTAATGATTCCAAATGCTCATCCATGACCAGCACCGCTTAATAGGTCTCCATAGTCATAGAAACCACCTTTTTCAGCACCAATTGTCATAGCAACAGCAATAACGATGTATAGTAATGTCATTGCTGATAGACCATATACTAAGGCAGCAGGAGTTTTTTCTGGATTCTTCATTTCTGATTGAATACCAGCTGCTCCATAGAATTGGTCAAATGCAAAGAAGATACCTCCCATTGCTGAGAAGAATGCAAAGAATGGTGATAAACCAAACAATGTTAATGATTCTCCTGAGAATAGGTTATCTAATGTAACTGGTTTGTATGAAACACCGTTTTTACCAGCAAATGCTAATCCTACGATTGTAACAGCAACCAATGGAATGAATTTAACTGCCATAACGATTCAGTTTTGAATATTTCCAATACGTGATGATAATCCTGCTGTTAACAAGAAGTAAACAGAGATTGCCATACCAATTAAGAAATAGTATCATGGGGCTAATTTTGAATCCCCGAAAGTAATGTTTACGTTAAATGCACTAAATCCATCTTGGAATTGTAAAATAACGTAGTAAGGCATAAAGAAGAATGAGAATGGTAGGTAAATGAATGTCATAAAGTATTTACATCCCTTGTAAATATATAAGGTGTTAAATGCTTTAGATCAACCAATGATACCTAAGTTGTCATTACGTCCTGATGCAACTTCAACAAGTGCAATAGCCATTACGATAACTGTAAATCCTGCGATTAATCAGATTAATACGGCTCAAACAATGTTTCCTGCTGCAGCTGAAAGAACAGATTGCGCACGTAGGAAAATTCCGGCACCTATTGATCCACCCATAACCAAAAGAATAGCTGAGAAAAAGCCAATTTTTTTCTTTGTGTCGGGTGCAACAACTAATTTTTCGTCGCTCATTAGTTTTTCCTTTCTAAAAGTTAAATAATTATTTAATTCTTAAAAATAAGAATGATATTTGCTACCTTATTAGGTTTTTTATAAAACAAATATCAATACAATTATAATTGTATTTATTGTCAGTTTTTATAAATATTTCTTTATTTAAACAAAAAAATACATTTTAAATGTCATTTTTTGGATTTTTTATTGTTCATTCAATTAAATTTCAATATAAATATAAAAAATTTCGCTTAACTTTACACGTTAAACGAAATAAATTTATTATAAAAATTCTTTATAAATCTTCTTATAAATCAATTTTGTAATCATTGTAAGAATAATATATATTCCCAAAAATAACAACAGTCAAGCAAAATAAATTGCTGGCAACGGAGTTAATGATAATCAACTATTAACTTTAGGAATATAAGCTGATGCAGTAACTATTGCTGTTCCTAATAAAGTTGAAATAATAACAGCAGTTGAAGCATTTGATTGAATAAAAGGAATTTTATTTGTTCTTATGAAATGAATAATTAATGATTGTGTAAACATTGATGCAACTAATCAACCTGTTCAGAACATTTGTTTGAAATGTAGAATATCGGCAGGATTGGTTAATTGTGAAAATGATTGACCATTAAATTGTTGTGGAATCATAACGTAGAATAAAATAACAAACGTTAATATATCAACAATCGATGAAATTGGTCCGAATCAGAACATAAACCTAAATATTGATTTATGTTCTCATTTACGAGGTTTTTTAATAAATTCGCTATCAACGTTATCTCATGGAAGTGTTCCGCAACATAAATCGTAGATTAAATTTAAGAAAATAATTTGTACTGGCATCATTGGTAAGAAAGGAAGAAGTAATGCAGCAAGTACAACTGAAATAACATTTCCAAAGTTTGAAGCAACAGTCATTTTTACATACTTATTAATATTGGCATGTGTTTTTCTACCTTCAACAATTCCTGTCGCTAATACGTTTAAATCTTTTTCCAATAGAATAATATTCGCCGTTTCTTTAGCTATATCAACTGCTGTATCAACTGATATAGAAACGTCTGCCACTTTCATTGCGGGAGCATCATTAATTCCATCCCCCATATAACCAACTACGTGGCCATTTTTTCTTAAAATATTAATAATTCTTGCTTTTTGATCAGGACTTAATTTAGCAAAGATTTGAGTATTTTCTACTTCAATTGCTAAATCGGCATCGCTCATATTCATAATGTCTTTACCTAAAAGAATCTTTTCATATGGGATTCCAACTTGCGCACAAACCGCCTTAGTTACTAATGGGTTATCACCGGTTAGAATTTTAACTTCAACACCATAACTATGCAATTTTTCAATCGCATCTCTTGCGGAATCTTTTGGTGGATCTAAGAAAGTTAGGTAACCAATTAATGTCATATCACGTTCATCGGCAACGGAGAATTGTCCTACAGGAGCTGCATCGTTTTTAGAAGCAATGGCAATAACTCTCATTCCTTCTTCACTGAATTCTTCAACTTTATTTAAAACTTTCTTAATCATTTTTTTATCTAATGGAACAACTTTTCCATCTAGATAAATTGTGCTACATACAGAAATGATTTCTTCAACTGCACCTTTTGTAATCATCTTAATACGATTATTTTTAAGCGATCTAACAAGCACTGACATTCTCTTGCGATTAAAATCAAAAGGTACTTCGTCAATCTTTTCAAAATGTAATTCTAGGTTATCTAATTCTTTAATATCGTCTGCTAATTCTAGCGTACGATTAATAATTGACTTATCTAATAGATTCTTTAAACCTGTTTGATAATATGAATTTAGAAAGGCATATTTTAAAACGTATGTATCTTCTTTACCCAAAACATCTAAATGACGTTCAAGAATAACTTCATCACGTGTTAATGTTCCGGTTTTATCGGTACATAAGATGTCCATGGCACCAAAATTTTGAATTGAATTAATGTTTTTAACAATGGTTTTTTGTTTACCCATTTTAATTGCGCCTTTTGATAAACAAGACGTAATTATCATTGGAAGCATTTCCGGAGTTAAACCTACTGCAATTGAAATACCAAATAATAAAGCATTGATTCATGGACTTTTATCAATATCTTTGTTAGTTAATCCTACAATTACGAAAACAATTGGAATTATAATTGCCATAATAATTGTTAACATAATTGAAATTTTTCTTACGCCTTTTTCAAAAGATGTTGTTACTTGTTTTTCATTAACTTTTGAAGCAACTTGACCAATATATGTATCATTTCCAACAACAACAACTATTGCTTTAGCTGAACCTGAAATAATATTAGAGCCCATAAATGCTAAATTATGGCGATCAGTGACGTTATCATAATCCGTTTTTTCTTTAATATTAGCGAATTTTTCAATCGGTTCACTTTCACCTGTTAATGAAGATTGTGAAACGAATAAGTCTTTTGCTTGAATAATTCTAACATCGGCAGGAATTATATCCCCCGCTGCTAGATGGACTATATCCCCGACAACAATTTCATCTAATGGGATTTCTTTTAATACACCATTTCTTTCAATTAAAGAAGTGGTTTCAATAATTTCAATCAATTTATGTGCAGAGGAAGCTGATTTCTGTTCTTGATGAAAATGAATAAAACTACTTATAATAATCATTGAAAGAATAATGATCATTGTAATATAGTTTTTATCAGCTGGCAATGGTAAAATGACATCTACTACCATTGAAATCATTGATAAAATGAATAAAATAATGTTAAATGGGTTAAAGAATGATCTAAACAATCTCTTAAAAACGTTATCTGCTCCTTTTTTAGAAATAACATTTTTTCCATAATTATCTTGATTGTCTTTAATAATTTCTTCGTCTTTAATTCCATTAAAACTGCTGTTATATTTTTGATATAAATCAGTTAAATTACTCATTGAAGCTTCAATTAAACGATTTTTAATTTCTAATTGTTTTTCTTCAATAATTTTTTTATTCTTTTTGTTATTTAACATTAATTTCACACTCCTTTCTTTCAAATTATGTTTTAAATTTTAGCACATATACCAAATATAAATTTTTTTATTTAGTTAAATAAAAGATCTAAATTTTCTAAATCACTAACTTCTTTAATGGTTTGATTTTTAACGAAAAATACACGATCGAAATTGTTTTTAATTAAACTTAAATCATGAATATTAACTAAAATTGTGGTTTGATATTTCTTTTTAATATCTTTTAAAAGATTTATAACTTCTTTTGAATTTTCAATATCTAAATTTGCAGTTGGTTCATCAGCTAATATTAAACTTGCTTTCTGCAGAATTAATTTCGCTATTTCAACTCTTTGTTTCTCTCCGCCACTTAACTGCGATACTTGTGTATATGTTTTGCTAAATAAATTTAGTGATTCAAGGGTATTCATGATCTCAATTTTTTGATCGGCTGTCAGTCAATTGAATCATGCATGTAATTTAGTTTTGTAATGCGAAAATGCATGTGATATGTTTTCAAAAACATTTAATAAAGGGATTAAATTTGCTTCCTGAGTTAAAAAACCAACGTTTTTCAATATTTTTTTATATTCTCTCTTTTTAATATTTACAATATTTTTATTAAATAAAAATAATTCACCTTGTTTAATTTTTAATTGATTTAATAATAAATTAAAAAAGGATGTTTTTCCTGCTCCTGATTTACCAATAATTGCAACCATTTCACCCGAATTAATATCCAAATTTAAATCACTTAAAATAGGTTGTTCTTCGGTTGCATAAGAAGCAGTAACATTTTTAATTTCAATTATTTTAAAGCTCATATTCAAAATTATAAATTAAAAATACTTGAACAGTAAAATTACAAAACCTTAAATAATAAAAAATCTAGATATTTCTATCTAGATTGAACAAATTTAATTGATTAATTTATTTAATTAATCCGTGTGGTTTAACATCAATTTTATCAAGAACTTGTAAAACTGTTTCTTTGATTTCTAAAGAATATTCATCAAATTGTTTTTGTTCTTCATTTGAAAGTGTTATTTTCGGTAAATGTTTATATCCTTTTTCACCTAGAATAACTGGTAATCCAAAATATACACCTTTTGCTTTATATGTATCAGGTAGTTGAACTCCTAGGGCAAAAATTGTTTCGGTATTATTAATGATTGCATATGCAATTTCAGCTAATGATTCACCAATCCCAAAGTTTGTAATTCCTTTACCTGAAATAATTTCAAAAGCTTCATTTCTGATTTGTTGAGTTAAAGTCGCTAATCATTCGTTTGAAAGTTTACCTTCTTTAACAAAATCATACAATGGTGACATACCAACTCTAATGTGTTCAAATGGAACCATACATCTTGCACCATGTTCACCAATGATATAGCCATTAACAGATGATGCTTTAATACCTAATTGAGAAGAAATAAATTTCTTCATTCTAGCAGTTTCAAGGATTGTTCCTGAACTAATAACTTTTTCTGCGTCAAAACCTGATACTTGTTGGAAAATACATGACATAATATCAACTGGGTTTGAAGCAATAATTGTAATTCCCTTAAATCCAACATTTTTTAAATTTAAGGCAATATCTTTCATTAAAACAGCGTTATCGCTTAACAATTCTAAACGGTCTTGAAGTTTTCCTTCTTTTGGTTTTACTGATGCAGTAATAACAACAATATCAGCATCGTGTAAATCAGCGTATTTACCTGATTTAAAATGACATCCACTACATAACATTGATGATACAGCATCGTTTAGGTCTTTAGCTTGTGCAACGGCATATGTTTCAAATGCATCAATTAAAACATATTCTGCTTCAATGTTCTTGTTTAATGATGCATATAGATATGAGCTACCAACTGCCCCCACACCTACTATTCCGATTTTTTTCATTTAATTATCTCCATTTCGTTTTAAATATCTTTGATATTTTTTTTGAAATTTATATTAAAACTATTTTGTGCATTACTAATAAATGGATTATTTCCCATTAAGTAAGCTGACATTAAAAAATTATAATGTAAAAAACATAAGATTCAACCAAAAGTTTCATCATTATCATTAGCAATTTCTATTTTAATATGAGGGATTTTATAAATTGTCTTGTGGTTTTCAATAAATGTATCAATTAATACATTATTAATTTTGTTATATGACAATTTTGTAATGTTTTTAACAATATTATCATGATGGTTTTGATAATGCATAACTGCATAATCATATTGTGGTCTTTGAATTTGAATGACTGTATCAAATAATTTAAATTCAGTTTCGGTTAAAGCTTGACCATAACATTTTGTATCTGAAGGTTGTTGTGATAACAGTGGTAGAATTCCTTTATTTTGTTTAATACATGTTTCAGATGCATACATTTTGAATAATTCACCTAGCTTATAATCACTTTTACTAAATACGTTTAAATTTTCTATTTTATAACCGTTTTTGTAAAAGATATATTTAGTTAAAGCATAACGATATGCATCGTTTTTTAAAAGATCATCATTGCCATATATTTCACTTGCATTAACAGCACCTTCTAATACCTTATCAATATTGATCTTAGAACAAGCTAATGGAAATAATATTGCAGCTGAATATGACATAAATTTTTCTGTGGTATTATCAAGTAATATAAAATGTTCAAAATCATTTTCTCTAGTTTCTTCAAATAAATAACCATAGTTGTTATTTGTTGTAACAAAGATATATTTGGCGGCATTTTTCTTACCAATTTCACGTTCTAAAAGATATCTAAATTCTCTAAATAAAATAATTGATTCCAGATTTTCGCTATTTTGAGAAATAACATTAATTGCAAATGATTTCGTTGAAAGATAATCAATTAACATTGCTAAATCTCTTCCTTCTAGATAATCATCTACAAAAATAATTTCTAGTGGTTTTGATTTTGAGTCTTTTAATTTAGGTAATGATAAATTAATTAAAGCTTCAGCTTGTAATGCAATATGTTTTCCGGCAATTACTAGCAAGACATTAATTTCTTCGTCAATTAAACGTTTGGCATGTAGTTTAATTTTATCTACATCCATTTTAAAAACATTACGTAATGGATTTAAAAAACCAAAAAATTCATGACCTTCAATTGTTTTAGTCATGATTCTATTATGAATATCAGATACAATTGGAGCATATTTCTCCAATGAAGTTTCTTTAATAGCGTTTGAAATATTTACAGTTATTCTAGGATTATTTGCCATATCTTAAACCTTTATTTGTAAATTCAAGTAATTGTTCAAAATTAGTGTTTGAATCATCCATTTTAAAATCAAAGGGGTTTCTTAATTCTTTAGGATGAATGCGTTTAAATGAAACATTATATCCACCACTTAAAATGGTTTCTAAAATAATAACTTCTTTAATATCTCCGATTTTAAACATCATATTTAAAGAATTAACATAATAGTCGCTTGCTTCATTAATATTTAAATAACATCTTTCCCCATTTTTCGTTGTTAAAATAACATAATTCTTTCAAACTCTAAATACTTTTGCTTTAATGATATCTCCTGGTTGATACATGCTTCTCCTATTTATTTAATTATATAAAATAATAATATTTTATTACTGATTGGTTATAATTTTAAACATAGAACAGGGGTGCATAATATGCTGAGATATACCCTCATTAGCTGATCTAGTTAATACTAGCGTAGTGAGTTTCTCTTATTTTTGCATTCCTTCTAAGACATTAGGAGGAATTTTTTTATGAAGTTTTTTAAATTATTTTCAATTATTTCACCAATGGTATCAATTACACCATTAACAATTGCATGCAACGATACAAAAGAACATAAAGTGCTTAATTTTGCTGTTATTCAACCATGATATGGCGATAACGATATTTCTTTTTTCAACAAAATTGAAGAGGAATACAACAAATTAAAAACAGATGATATGCAAGATATTAAATTCAATATTTCTTTTAATGCAGAAAATATTGATTTACTTGCTTCAATTAGAAAAGGTAGTGCTGATTTAGCTATCGTAACTTCTGCTTTATATGACGATCTACCAGAGATTGAAAAACAAACTATTAAACCTTTTATGCAAACGCAAACAACAGCATTTAAGTTTGATAAAGAAGGAATGACAGATAAAGAAATCATCAATACCACTGAATCTCTTTTTAATGCAAAACCCTTTGTTGAATGAAATGACAGTGAATATCAATGAGATGGAAATAAATATAATTTCTTTTACGACAATGAAGGATTAAGTGATTTCTATAGAGGTGCAATTTGAATTTGAGGAAATCCTGAAACATTAGGTAAGCTTAAAGAAGCTTGAGATAATAAAGATTATGATCAATTTATCAATTACGGTATTCAAACAGGAAAAGAATCTAGTGCTTCTAAATATCTAGAACAAGAGAAATTATTTGTTAAACATTTTAATAAAACGGGTAATGAATTTAAATCTTTTGCTTTTGATAAAATTAGACGTTCTGATAAATACAAAGTTGGTAATGCAAAAGAATTAAGCGAAGGACCTAATATGAATTATCATATTGTATTTGATGAATTAGGTTCTTTTGCATATACTCATAATTACAAAAAATTAAATGATGGAAGCATTCAAAAAAGAGATTATTTCCGCCCAAAAATAGCAAATACTGAATTAAAACTGCTTGCAGTTACTGACAAAATTTATTACAATAAATTCGTTTTAAATACAAAGAAAATGAATGATAAAGAAATTAAACTTCTTCAAGATTGTATTATTAATGTAAAACAAGCAGGTTATGACAATTATGGTCCAAGAGTAGGTTTTAATGGATATAAGAGAATCTAAAATCCAGCATGTTAAGAGTCTTTGGAAAGAAACCTATAGCAATTCAAATACAAAAATAAAAGGTCCTATTAAAAAACCTTTTAAAATCGTTGCTTATTTATTAACCGTTATATTAATAATTCTTTTTCTTGCTTTAATGAATTTTCAATTCGCACCAAACGGATGAAGTTTATTTATAACAAATTTAAAATTCTTTTTTCAACCCAGATCGCATAGTTTATATTTTAATAATCTAAATTTATGATCTTTATCAATTAAATTTCTATTTTATTCAATAAAAATTTTATTTATTGGAACATTTTGCGGGTGTATATTAGCATTCTTTACCGCTTTTTTCTCAAATAGATATATCAACAATAAATATTTAGTATGAATTTTGAAAGTAATAATAATTTTTCTTAGATTATTTCCTGAAATATTTTTTATCTATTTCTTTCTTAATTCTTTTGATAAAAATTTAGGTCTATTTTTAATAACAACTTGATTTTCATGACTATGATTACATGAATATTTTGTTCAAATATACGAAAATGCTAATTACAATACATTTTTTCATTTTATATCAATTAAAAAATCTAAATATAGTGCTTTTATAAGTGAAATTTGACCTCAGATTAAATTTAAAATTATCAACACAGCAATTTATTCTTTTGAATCTAATTTAAGATGATCCGCAATATTATCTCAATTTGGTTTCTTAGGAATTGGAACACTATTAAACACCCCAATATTAAACAGTAAATATTATGCTGAATTAATGATTCCACTGTTTGTCTTAATAACATTCTTGTTTCTAATTGAAATTTTTCAATTTCTAATAAATAATTACTTATTTAAAACAATTACAGTTAAAAATGGAAAACAATATCATAAACAAAAATCTATCAAAATATCAATATATGTAACGTTATTTATTCTTATGGTTTCTCTGTTATCTCTTGGTATTAATGAACTAGTAAATCAAAAAATTTATATCGGAACTCAACAAGAATATATAAAACAATTATTCAGTCCAAATTGATCAATAATTTCATTCTCAAATATTAAAGAAAATAACTTATTTTGAATACTTTTTGAATTCGTTGGTTTAGTTAGTTTAACAATTGTTCTCATTTATATATTAATATGAATAAATCTATTTTTCGTTAATACAAAATTGAATAAAAAATACACAGTATTTACAACTAAATTATGAAACTTGATTTTAAGAACAACACCTATATTGATTCTCTTTATATTTATATATCCATTATTCAATAACCCAGCTACAATATTTATCTTTGTATTCGCAATCCATGGAAGTTCTTCAACGACAAGAAATTTAGAAGAAACAATTAATTCAATTTCCGATCCAAAAATAGAAAGTTTATCAAAACAAGGTTGAACTAAATTGAAAATCTATCGCAATTTCATTCTTCCTTCTATTAAATTAGATTTAATAACTTATTTTATGTTTGAAGTAGAAAAAATTGCTAGAAATTTTATTTCATATGGTATCTATTCATCATCATTATTGGGTAGCCATATGATCTTAAATAGAGTAAAAGACATCGATGATATAGCACCATATTTATGAATATCTTTCTTTATTTTAAGTGTGATAGTATTAATTAATTATTTATGAAGACATTATGCAAAGAACAAATATTCTAAATCCAAATTAATTATTAATAACATTTAAAAAACATAATTTGTTAATAAAACAAACATTTAATTTTTAGTAATATTAAAAAGGGGGAGTAATATGAAGAAATTAAAACTTCGCTTATCATTTTTTCTCATCTTTCATTATTAATGATCTTAATTATAATTTTACCTTTATATTTCACTTATTTTAATGGCAAGAGTTTAACGACAAATGATAATCACATTGTAAATGAAATACCTTCATATATCAGAAATCAAGGATTCCATTCGCTATATTTCTTTAGAGATTTTGGATTATATTTAATTGTTTCACTATTAAATTGTATTTTCATTTGATCTGTATATAAAATCGATAAAATACCAAGAAAAAACATCAAAATTAGTGGTTCAATTATATTTTTCATATCTTTATTAAGTATAATTGTTGCAATTGTTTTAATAAGTATTTCTTCACAACATTTAATTGCAACGATTTCATTATTTATTATTTTTACTGTTATATTTTCTGTTTCATTAATTACAATATATACTTTATTATTTTTAAAATTAAAATCAAATAAACAAGTAGAAATTAAAAAATAGTTTAGGTTTATTCTTCTAAACTATTTTTTAATTTTTTCATATGCAAGACGAGCGATCATCATTGCATTGTCTGTTGTATATTTCATATCCGGTAGATATACATTATTAAACAATTTTAAAAACATATCTCGAATTGCTGAATTTGCAGAAACACCACCGATTAAACAAATAGATTTTGGTTTAAATCGTTCAATTACTAATTCCATGTGATGTTTTAAATATTTAACAATTGTATTTTGAAATTCAGTTGCATATTTTTCTACATTGACATCAATTCTACGATTAATATCATTATTAATTAAATTAATAATGTGTGTTTTAATACCACTAAAAGAGAAATTCAATTCATTTTCTGTTTTAGGTAAGGTATATGATTCTTGATATATATCTTTATATTTCTGTCATATCTTATCAATAACAGGCCCACCTGGAAAATCAATATTTAATTTTCTTGCAACTTTATCATAGACTTCACCAACTGCGTCATCTTGAGTTTCACCCAGTAATTCATATGAATCTTTATTGTGATACAACATCAATTGTGAATGGCCACCCGATACAAGCAAACCAAGCGCTGGATATTCAACTTCTTTACCGATATATGCTGAATAGAAATGACCTTCTAGATGGTTTAATGGCATTATAGGTTTATTTAAAATCATTGCCATTGCATTTGCAACAATATAACCAACATGTAAAGAACCAATTAAGCCGGGTTCTTTGGTATAAGCAATTAAATTAATTTCTTCAACATTAATTTCTTTTTTTAATTCTTCAACTAAAATACCTATATTTTTTACATGTAATCTTGAAGCAATTTCGGGAACTGTTCCACCATATTGTTTATGAATTTCAGTTTGGGTAATCGTCTTCATTCAAATTGGTTGATTATCTTTTAATAAAGCAAAAGAGGTATCATCATGAGATGATTCAATCGCGAAAATTGTCATTATTGAATACCTCCTATTTGCGGTTCATGCATATAACATAGTTCAATGTCTAAAAATGATTCAACCAATCTAAAACATTTATTGAATTTATCATAATTTTGAACAAAAAAGTCATAATCTAATTCATCATTTTGTTCAACATTTTCTACTATAGATGAAGATAAAACATTATTCTTTTTAAAATTAATTTCGTATGAACTATATTTATTTGCTTTAATTCTAATAGTTGATATATTCTTTTTTAATAATTTATTTTGACAATGTAATAAAGCATATGTTTCACAGATATACAATTTAATATGACTTAATTGTGCAATCGTTCTTCCTCATAAAAAACCAATTCTCGCACCTGAAAAACTACCCGGTCCAATTGTGGTTTTAATTACCTTAATATCTTGTAAAGTAAGATTATTTCTGTTTAATAATTTATTAATTTCTTGAATAATAACATCTGTTTTTTTAACCAAATTTTTAATTTCAATATAATCAAGGATTTTCTTATTTTTAGCAACTGATAGAAATAATGAAGAAAGTGAAGTTTCAATAAATAATTCCATATTAACACTCCTTAACAATTTCGAAAACATGATTTTGTTGTTCATCGAAATACACATTAATTTCTATGTAATGTCTAAAATTATGTTTAATATTGTTTGCTCATTCAATTACGACTAGTTTATCTTCGAAATAATCTTCGTAAGCAAATAAATCACCTACTAGTTTATATGCGTCGATATGAACTAATTTATCATAAACTAATATTGTATTAAATGTAGGTGAAATAATGGTTTTAGTTTCACCTAATTCCTTAGCAATAGCCGCTGTTAAAGTAGTTTTACCGGCTCCTAGTTCACCATTTAACAACAATGCTTCAATGTTTGTTTTAGATAAAATATATTTCACCAAATCAGTTAATGGTTGATAATGTTTAAAAATAAATTTTTGGGGCATTTTAAATATCTCCTGACTCAACTAACATCTTTACTAAACCATCAACTAATTTCTTTGAAAATACACCATTTTTAGTTTTATGTTGTTCAAATAAGAAATCTAATTCCTCATACATACGATAAATTAATTCAAGGGGATAATTATATTGTACAATCGAGTTTTTAAAATCAGGTCAATCAACGACGTTAAACTCTTTATCTAAATAACTTTTAACATCAATATCAAAATCAATATATTTAATAATTGAATTATCAATATAAAATGGGCTAGCTAAATTAATATAAATATAGTTGTCTTTCTTTTTATTTAATGTTATAGATGCATTGTAGAATTTGTTTTTCGCAAAGAAAAACAAAATTGGTTCTGAAACAACTCAGTTAATTGTGCGTTCAGCAACCTTTGTTTTCATTAATAATAAAACTACAAAATCATCTAAATTAGCAATGATTTTGACACCTTCATATTGACGATATAATGTCCCGTCATATTTAAAAGCTTGAATAGTAGTAATTTGTCCAATGTCAAATAAATGACGTGGGGTTTTTTCTTTTTTTTCTAAATAATTATCATCACATTTGAGTAAATCCTCAAATGATGATACTTTACAATAATTTGACATATTTTTCCTTATATAAATAAAATTTCTAAAAATATTAACGTTTATGTTTGAAAATAAATACAATCAGTGCTATGATTCCTAAAATTGAGATAAACAATAATAATGGAATTGTTCATCAATCAGTTGTTGCATTAATTTTATTTTGAATAATTTGGTATATAAATAATGAAAACGAAATCGCAATTAATACAGATAATGAAATACTAATATAAACATTTGCTAATTTATCTTGTTTTGAAACAGACGTTTTTGTAATTCTTTTAATTGAAGACACTTCAACCAACAATGAGTTATAGTATTGTTTTAAATCAAGATTATCAATAGCTTTTTGTAATAATTTTTTATATATATTATTGGTTTCAATTGAAACTGAATTATCTAATGAAGATCTAAAGTATTCAATTGTAGTTTCAATATTTTTTTGTCTTTTTAATGAGATATTAGCTTCTTTTGAAATATTTTGATATACGTTTTTAACAATAAATAATTCAGATAAAGCAATGACTTGCGCAGCAATTGCATAATATAATTCACCAGTTGAAAAGATTGTTTCTAGATTAATATTTCTTTCTTTACTTTTAATAATTAATTGTTGATCATTGTAATAATAAGCATTGTTTCCGATAAACAAATCTGTTTTTTCGTTGTTAGAACCATTTGTAAATTCATTGTAAACTTCAATGATTTTCTTTAAAAAGGTTTTGGAAGTGCTTAATTCATTCATTTTAGTTTCATGACAATTTTGAATATACTTTAGTTCAAGATTGGTTGCAAATTCGTTAGTAAAAACAATATGATTAATGAATGAAAAACCTTTTTTATCATATACAATATGAGTTGCTTTACTACGTGGTAATAATTCTTTTTCCGGATTGAATGCAATATAGTATGTTTTTCAACAAATATCTCTTACTTTTTGAATAATTTCTCTTTCTTTTACATACAAACCTTTGTCATCATCAATGTTTTCAAGCAATGTTTTAATTGCATTTGCTTTTGCGACATGACTTTTGACATATATTGGATCGTTGTGTGATAGTTCTTTGATAAATTGGTTGTTTTTATCGTGAAAAATAAATAAACCAACACCATTTGTCAAAATTGCAAAATATAGGTTTTCTTGAAATTTCACATGTGCTACTGAATTTTTAAACAATGCATTTTTATCAACTGCATAATTAAGATGATTGTCTTTATTGCTTCAACTAAAGGTTTTGATAAATTCAATATTTTCAAACTTTAGTTTAAATTCTGTTTCTAAAATATTTAAATATCTGTCTAATTCAATGATATTATTAATTAATTTTTTTCTTAATTTGTTAATTAGGTTTCCACCACAATCAAAAGGTAGAATCACTAAATTATCAAATGATGAATTGTTCATAATTGGATTTTGTATTTGCATTTTTATATCTCCATATAGTATTTTACTTTATTAATTCAAATAAATGTTATAAGTGAAATAAAAAACACTTAAAAATTATATTTTTAAGATTATTTAGATATAATTTTTTTACTAAATTACATAGAGAGTTGCTGAGCCTAACGGCGTTGAAGCATGCCAACCTACTATTAGCAAGGTGGACAGTGAGGGATTAATTTCTAACATGTAAGGTTATTATTAATTCGCCTTTCTACTCTCTGAAGAAAGGTTTTTATTTTATGAAAAGATTTTTAACAAGTGAAAGCGTTGGCGCTGGTCATCCCGATAAAATGTGTGACCAAATTTCAGATGCAGTATTAGATGCTGTATTAAAAAAAGATAAAAATGCAAGAGTCGCATGTGATGTACTTGCAAACAATAACGTTATTTACATCGGCGGTCAAATCACTACAACAGCTTATGTAGATACAATCAAAGAAGCATGAAAAGTTTTAAAACCATTAGGTTATACAGAAACAGATTTCAATATCATCAATGGAATATTTCCACAAAGTCCCGATATTGCAATGGGAGTTGATAAAACTGATGATAAAGAATTAGGAGCTGGTGATCAAGGAATATTATTCGGTTATGCAACCAACGAAAATGATTACTACATGCCTTGATCAATTGTTTTATCACATGAATTAGTTAAAAGAGCTGAATATCTAAGACGTAAGAAATTATTTAAAGATGCTAAATCAGATATGAAATCTCAAGTAACTATGGAATACGATGATGAAACAAATGAATATCGTGTTGCTAAAGTTTTGATGTCAATTCAACATAGTGCTGATTTTAATGAAGACAAATTTAAAAAATATATTAAAGAGCAAATTATCGATTACGTTTTAATAGCTCATAATTTTAACCTAGATTATGAATTATTAATTAATCCAACTGGTAGATTTGTCATCGGTGGTCCAGTTGGTGATACCGGTTTAACAGGACGTAAAATTATCGTTGACACCTATGGTGGATTTGCTCACCATGGTGGAGGTGCATTCAGTGGTAAAGATGCCACAAAAATTGACAGATCAGCAGCATATATGGCTAGATATATAGCTAAAAATATGGTTGCAGCTGGAATTGCTGAACGTTTTGAAATTCAATTATCTTATGCAATTGGATTACCTAAACCTCAATCAATTTATATCGATACTTTTGGAACATCTAAATATAGTGAAAAAGAAATTGTAGAAATTATCAATAAATTATTCAATCTAAGTGTTGAAGGAATTATTAATACATTAGATTTAAAAAATGTATCATACCTTCCAACTGCATCATTCGGTCATTTTGGAAGAAAAGATTTAGATCTTCCTTGAGAAAAACTAAATAAAGTTGAAGAAATTAAAAAATTAATGAAATAATTTTTACGAAGTATTGAGTCATACTCAATATTTTTTTAACTAAAACTAAATTTTGTTTGTAAAAACAGAAGAAAAAAGACCAAATCTGTTTTTTTTTTTTTTTGTTAGACTTAAATTTTGGGTACATTGTACTTAATTGAGTATTGTATTAATAAATATCAAATATTGTTTATAACACTGAACATATATAAACATACATTTAAGGAAAATGAATATATGAATAAAACAAAATCTAAAACTTCAAAATCTAAATTTTATGCTAAATTAGCAATTATTTTCTTGTTAATCCTTTTGTCAAATGTAATTTTAATACCAATAATTTTTAGAATCGGTGCTGCTTTTGTGTCTTCAACACATAAAAATCCCGCACCCATAGGAATGGGTGCTATAACCTTTATGGTATTATTGGGTAGTCTCGGTATTGCATGTTTAATTCTTTTCTATGTTTTCGCTGGATTAGCTGCATTCCTAACTACAAATATGACTGCAAAATTAGTAACATTTATTGGTTGCATAACAATGCCTATTTTTGGAATTATTGGATTAGCATTCATTATGAAAGAAAACAGAGATGTTATTATTCCTACACCAGAAAAAAGCAATCAAGAAAATACATCTGTTTCAAATAAAGAATAACTTAAATATTGCAATATAAAAGGAGCATTCAATGCTCCATTTTTACATTACATTTTTTCAGGAATATCTAAATCCATTAAATTCATTCCGTTTGCTAA
This sequence comes from Metamycoplasma cloacale, assembly GCF_900660735.1. Classification (GTDB taxonomy): domain Bacteria; phylum Bacillota_I; class Bacilli_A; order Mycoplasmatales; family Metamycoplasmataceae; genus Metamycoplasma; species Metamycoplasma cloacale. Next base: position 133,748 of record NZ_LR215049.1, on the reverse strand, counting down.
AACTATTTTTGTTGCCTTGACTAAAGCTATATAACTTTCTTCATGTTCTGTTCCTAAAACCTTAACATTTGAATAGAATGAATTAAACGTTCCAGCTAGTTTTAAAAGATATTGAGGTAGTAGATTTACTTTGTATGTTTTAGCCATTGTTTGAATTAATTCAGGATATTCTTTTAATTCATTAACAAGTTTTTGTGCATATTCATCATCTAATGATTTTGCCTTTACTGAAGAATATCCAGCTTTATCTAACATTTGTGCACAACGAGCATGTGCATATTTAATGATAAACATTGGGTTTGTTTCATTTGCTTCAGTTACTTTCTTAACATCAAAGTCAATCTTTGAATTGTATGATCTGTCAATTAAGAAATATCTAACCGCATCTTTTCCAACTAATTCAAGTAATTCTCTTAAAGTAAATGATGTACCTAAACGTTTAGACATTTTAATTTCAACACCATCTTTAACAATTCTTAACAATTGGAATAAAATCATTTCAATTTGATCTCTTCTGTATCCTAAATCTTCAAATGAGAACTTCACACGTTCTACATAACCCGAGTGGTCAGCTCCTCAAATATCAATGATTTTTCCTTTTTCTTTATCGCCTAATGCTTCAAATTTCTTTGCGTGGTAAGCAATATCTGCACATAGATATGTTGAATCACCGTTTGATTTAATAATAACTCTATCTTTGTCATCTTTGCCACCTGTTGTGGTTGCTAATCAAACAGCTCCGTCTTTTTTGTATGTGGTTTTCAATTTATGAATGTATGGTCATACTTCATTTTTTTCATATGCTTCTTTTTCTGATGAATATAAATCCATTCATACACCGAAGCTTTTTAAATCTTTTTTAATATTTTCTAATGCAATTTCACGTCCGAATTCTTTAAATAAAACTTCTATTTCTTTAGTGAATTCTACATTTTTGTATTGATCATTATATTTTTCATAAAATGCTTTAGCAAAATGAATAACATCTCCACCACGATATGCATCTTCTGGCATTTCATATGATGGATTGAAAATTTGTTGATATCTAGCAAAAATTGAAATGGCTAGATTATGCATTTGATTTCCGTAATCATTTACTAAATATTCACGCACAACCCGGTGTCCAGCTTTTTCCATAACATTGCATAATGTTGCTCCAATTGCAGCATTTCTTGCATGTCCAATGTGTAAAAATCCTGTTGGGTTAGCTGAGACGAACTCAATATTAACTGCTCCTTTATCCTTTTGTAATACTTCGCCATAGTGTTCACCTTGGGCGATGATTGAGTTTACTGTATCAACTAAAACAGAATCTGAAACTCAGAAGTTGATAAAACCTGGTTCAGCAACTTGAATTTCACTAATTGCAGTATATTTTTTTAAATCAATATTTTTAACTAAATCATTTGCAATTTCCATTGCTTTTTTACCTAAATCTTTTTGTAAAGTTAAAGGTAAATTGGTTGAATAATCACCATAGTTTTTAGATTCGGTTAAAATAACTGCTTTATTGATGTTTAATTTTTTTAACGCTTCTTCTAGTGAAGCAATAATAATATCTTTGGTTGTGTTCATAGTTATAATTATAACTAAAAAAAATAAATTCAGATAGCAGTTAAACATATATAATATAAACCATATGAAAAAATATTATTTATGTGGCCCAACTGTTTATAACTATCCTCACATTGGCAATATTCGTCCAACTGTGACTTTTGATTTAATGATTAGAGCACAAAGATATTTAGGTGAAAATGTGTATTACTTGCACAACATCACTGATATTGATGACAAAATTATTAAAAGAGCCATTGAGGAAAATAAAACAGAAAAAGAAATTGCTTCATTTTATGAACAATATTATTGAGATATCTTTAAACAATTCAATCTAGAACTGCCAACAAAAGCTGTTAGAGTAACTGATTCTTTAAATGAAATGTATGAATACATTCAAGCATTAATTGACAAAGGAGCCGCTTATCAAAAGGGTGTCAATGTTTTCTTTGACGTAGAAAAATATAAAAACGTATATGGTTCAATTAGTGGTCAAAAATTAGATAACCTAAATTACGACAACGATAAGTTTGATAAAAAAAATCCTTCTGATTTCGCTTTATGAAAAGATACAAATGAAGGTGTTAAATACAATAGTCCATTTGGTTTAGGAAGACCTGGTTGACATACAGAATGTAGCTGTTTTATTAACAAATATTTCAATGGTGAAACATTAGATTACCACGGTGGTGGTTTAGATTTAATTTTCCCTCACCATGAAAATGAAAACATTCAACATTACGCACTACACAATGCTCCAATTTCTAAAGGTTGATTACATTTTGGAACAATTAATTACAAAGACCAAAAAATGTCTAAATCAATTGGTAACCTAATTTTTCCACACACATTTTTAGAAAAATATGACCCAGAAACATACAAATTAATGATTCTAACTACTAACTATGCAAAACCAATTAATATCACTGATCAATTATTTGATACAAACCAAAAATTAGTTAATAAATTTAAGAATTTATGAAACAAATATCAATTAGAAGAAAAACAATTCACTGTTGATTTAGATGTTGTTAAAACAATTATGCAATTAGTTGCTAATCTAGAATTTGCAAATGCTTATAAAGAAATCTTTACTTTAACTAAAGATGAAAACAATCTAAATACATTTTTCTATATTTTAAGAAACTTAGGTTTTGCTTTTTTAGATCAATATGTATCTAAAAACGATATTGAAACATATAAGCAATGAAAACAAGCAGTAGCTGATAAAAATTATGAATTAAGTGATGAACTAAGAGCACAATTACAAGAAAGAAAATTAATCTAATGAAACAATATATTTTTGGTAAAAATTCAGTTCTAGATGCTATTAAAAACAATTTTCCTATTAAAACTTTATATATACAAAACAATCTTCAAGATAAAAAAATCAATTTCCCTAAAATTAAATATCTATCATATTTTGAATTAAATAATTTAGTTAAAGGTAATCATCAAGGGTACATTGCTGAAATTGAAGACTACCAATATCATGATATTGGTGTTATATTGAAAGATAAACCCGAAAACGTTTTAATTCTTGATCATATTCAAGATCCGCAAAACTTCGGAGCAATCATTCGTTCAGCTAATGTCTTTGGAATTAACCATATTATTATTCCTAAAAATCGTGCTTGTGAAGTTACACCTACTGTACTAAAAACGTCATCAGGTGGATTCAATAATGTCAAAATTATTAAAATCGCAAGTTTATTTGAAGCAATTGATTATTTAAAGAAAAATGGTTTTTGAATTTATGCAACAGCACTAAACAATCAAGCTAAAAAACTACATCAAATTTCATTTGCTAAACCAACCTGTTTAATTGTTGGTAATGAAGAATCTGGCGTTTCAAATACCTTAATTAAACATGCCGATGAAGTAATATACATTGAACAATTTGGTTTAGTTCAATCATTGAATGTATCTGTTGCTTCTGGAATAGCAATGTATGAATTAACAAAGAAAAAATAGTCAACACAAAAGATTGACTATTTTATTCATGGTTGGAAAACTAAAAATGTTAATTGTAAATTAATAATTATAATTGCTCAAATTGGTACTTTCTTTCAACTTGCTATTGAACTAAATGTGATTCCTAATGGAACTCAAACATATAATGCAATTGCTCTTCAACCACTAAAGAAAGCAACCTTTGAACTATTTTCTTTTTCAATAATTCCCATATATTGTTTAGCTGATTCATTAAACATAATATAAGGAAACATTGTTGATAATATTAACTGAAAAACTAATGCTGCAATTATTCCGGCAACAACCGGATTCATAATCATAAACAATCTCTTTAAAACAACATTGTTTTGAATTTTATTAACTTTTTTCATACTAAAATGCATAACAATAATTGGTGGAATTACAAAGACAAGAAATGTTAAAAACATCGCTATATAACCTCACCACTCACCTTTTGCAACAATAAAACCAGTGATTAATCCAAATTTAGTTGAAATAACACCAGGTGTAGCATTTGAAACGGAAAATATATTGTCAATTAATTCTTGGTTTATACCACATTGAAATAAACTATCTAGCAATTTTCACATTCATTGGAAAACAGGCATAAACACTTGTCCTCCACCGAATATAGCCAATGAAATAAAAATCAATAACGGGATTGATAAAAGCAATGCACTAATCATGTTTATCACCACTATTTGTATTTTCATTAACATTCTCTTGTTTATATATCTGTTGTTCTAATTCCATTCTTTTCTTATGTTTTTTCTTAATGGAAACAACAATGAAGAAAATCGCAATAATGCTTAGCATAATAAATACTGGCATATTATATGGAGTTGGAATAAATAAACTAAATAGTAAAGTAATTAAAAATAAACTGAATCACAAAGTAAAACCTAATGGTTTAAAACTCTTTTTTAAATACCTAATTGCAAAATTAATTAACAATCCAATAATTGTAACTAAAATTCCTAAAGCAATAACATATAGATATTCCTTGGGAATATATTTTGTTAATAAAAGTAATCCAAAAGCTAATAAACAATGTGGTAATATTGCTATTATTGTCGCAATCATTCCTTTTCAAAAACCTAATAGTTTTATCGCAATATAACTCAATGCTTCAATAACAGAAGCACCAGGTAACATATTAGTAATAATTACAACATGGTCAAATTCCTCTTCTGTTAATCATTGCCTTTTATCAACGGCTTGTTTTTTAATAACTGGCATTATTGCATTGCCACCACCAAAACCAACAAATGTCGTCAAGATAATAAATCAAATGACTTGTCAAAATATAAAACGTTTTTTATTGTTTGCTTTTTTCATAATTACTATTATAGTTATATTGAAATAATATTGCTCAAAACAATGAATTTTTATGAAATAAAATTAGCCCATTAATTTAAAATGGACTAATTTTTAAAATTATTTTTGGTTCATTTGTTCAGCAACTTCAGCTGCGAAGTCAACTGTTTTCTTTTCAATACCTTCACCTAATTCATAACGTTTTGCATCAAGTAATTCTAAATGAGAATTTTCTAGGAATTTAGCAACAGTAATTGATTCATCCATAACAAAGTTTTGGTATAGTAGAACTCCTCTTTCGTTGAATTCTTTTCTTAACATACCTGATTTAATTGATTCTTTAATTTTATCTGGTTTGTTAGCTAAAGCAGGTGATGCATCAATTGTTTCGTGAATTTCTTTTAATTCTTCTGCTGATAAACATGTTTCAAATAAATGAGCAGGGTTTAAAGCTGCAACGTGCATTGCTAATTGTCTTAAAGCTTCAGCGTTTGAACCTTTAGCTTTTAAAATAACTGCAATTCTGTTGTTTGCGTGTGTATAACCAGCAACAACTTCATCTTCTGATGCGACATATTTTTCAACTCTTCTTAAAGCAATTTTTTCACCAATTTTAGCAGTTAAATCTGCACAATGTTCTTCAATGGTTAAATCACCAATTTTTAATGCATTAATTTCTTCAATTGATGAAAATGATGATGCAACTAATTTTTCTTGTACTTTATCAGCAAATTCTTGGAATAAAGCGTTTTTAGCAACGAAGTCTGTTTCTGAGTTTAACTCAAATAAAACAGCAGTATTTCCACTAATGAATGATCTTGTAACACCTTCAGCTGCAATTCTTGAAGATTTTTTAGCAGCTTTAATAATTCCTTTTTCTTGTAATCATTTAATTGATGCTTCAATATCGTTGTTGTTTTCTTCTAAAGCGTTTTTACAATCTAGGAATCCTGAGTTTGTTCTTTCTCTTAATTCTCTAACTTTATTTAAATCAATAGCCATGTGATACTCCTTGAATTTTAATTAATTGTTTTCTGATGTTTCTTTGTTATATTTTGGTGATTGTGGTTTTTCTTTTTTAGGTTCTTCTGGTAAAACAATTTCATCATTTGGTTTGTATGCGAATAATTGTTTTTCACCTTTAGCTGCACAAATTGCGTCAGCTAGAATTGTTGTAATTAATGTAATTGATTTAACTGAATCATCATTTGCTGGAATGATAATATCTACTAAATCTGGATCTGAGTTTGAATCTTGAATACCAATAATTTTGATACCTTTTTTCTTAGCTTCTCTTAAAGCGATTTCATCTTCCATTGGAGAAGCAGAGATCATAACTTGTGGTGCAACAGCTTTATCTGCTAGAGATCTAATTCCACCTAAGTTCTTTTGTAATTTAGCAATTTTCTTGTCAAATAATAGACCTTCTTTTTTAGTGTAACCTACATAACCATTTTTTTGTAGTTCTTCTAATCTGTCTAGTTCTCTTACTGATCTGAAAATTGTTTGTGAGTTAGTTAATGTTCCACCTAATCAACGTTCTGAAACATATACTGAATTTGTTCTGTGAGCAGCTTCTTCAATTGCTTTTTTAGCTTGTTTTTTTGTTCCTACTCAAATGAATGAAACTTGTTTTTGAGCCATTTTATTTAATAGCTTGTATGAGTATTCTAATGATCTTTGAGTTGCAGCGATATCTAGAATGTGAATTCCCATTCTTTTACCTCAAATGTATTTTTTCATTTTTGGGTTTCATTGGCTAACTCTGTGACCAAAGTATGTACCAGCTTCTAATAATTTGTCTCTTGAAATGATTTCTTGTTCGGTTGAAACTTTAGCTTCAACTTCTTTGTTTTTAATTTCTTTTTCTGACATTTTTTTATTTCCTTAATTTTTGTTTTGTTTTACTTCTTATTGCTTCGAACGACACACATCATATTTGACACTAGTAGTCGAATCCACAATAATGTTTGATCAATTATTTATTTGTTTGATGGACAAAATACATAAAATGTATGTGCTTATTTTACCACAATTTAGACTATTCTATTTTTAAATTAAAAACTAATGGCATTTTTTGACATTTTTTTAGCTATAAAATCACTAATTTTATTTAGTTTTTTGAATAAATTAAATATAATTTTTTAAATATGACTAATTCAAAGATAAGAAATTTTGCAATTATAGCTCACATCGATCACGGTAAAAGTACCCTTGCTGATCGTATTTTAGAATTCACTAACACAATTTCAAAACGTGAAGCTCGTCCTCAAATTCTTGACACAATGGATTTAGAACAAGAACGTGGAATAACAATTAAATTAAATGCAATCCAAATTCAATATCAAGATTATTTATTCCACTTAATTGATACTCCGGGACATGTCGATTTTACATATGAAGTATCACGTAGTTTAGCAGCCTGTGAAGGGGCATTATTATTAGTTGATGCAACTCAAGGAATTCAAGCGCAAACTCTTGCTAACGTATATTTAGCAATGGAACACAACCTTGAAATAATTCCAATTATTAACAAATGCGACCTTCCTAGCGCTGATCCTGAACGCGTTAAAAAAGAAATTGAAGATATCATTGGAATTGATGCAAGTGAGGCAATTGAAATATCAGCAAAAACAGGTTTAAACATTGATAAAGTTGTTGATGCAATTATTAAAAAAATCCCTGCCCCAAAAGAAGCAGATACAACTAAACCACTAGAAGCTTTAATTTTTGATAGTTATTTTGATAACTATCGTGGTGTTGTTGTTTTAACAAGAGTTTTCAATGGTGAAGTCAAAGTTGGTGATGAAATTCTATTTATGCAAACTAAAAAGAAATATTTTGTTACAGAACTTGGTGTTAAACATCCTACTGAAGAAAAACGTGATTCATTACAAGCAGGTGAGGTTGGTTGAATTGCAGCATCAATTCGTGATGTAAAGGATGTTGCTGTTGGTGATACCATTACTCTTGTAAATAATCCAGTAATGTATCCATTACCCGGTTATAAAAAATTAAAACCTGTGGTTTATACAGGATTCTATCCAGTGGATACTCGTGATTATAATGACCTAAAAGATGCATTGGAAAAAATTTCACTATCTGATTCATCAATCGTTTGAGAACCAGAAACTTCAAAAGCTTTAGGATTTGGTTTTAGAATTGGTTTTCTTGGATTACTGCATATGGATGTTTTACAAGAAAGACTGGAAAGAGAATTTAATTTAGATATCATTGCAACTGCTCCATCTGTTGAATTTGTTATCACATTAACCAATGGTGATGTTCAATACATTACTAACCCTTCTTTATTTCCTGATCGTAGTTTAGTTAAAACCATTGAAGAGCCCCATATTAGAGCTTCAATATTTCTAACTGATGAATACATTGGTGCAATAATGGAATTGTGTCAACAAAAACGCGGTCAATATATTGATATTGAATACCTAGATAATTATCGTCGTAAATTAATATACGATCTTCCTTTAAACGAAACAATCTTTGATTTCTTCGATTTAATGAAATCATACTCAAAAGGTTACGCTTCATTTGAATATGATTTTATCGGTTTAAAAGAAAGTGATTTAGTTAAAGTTGATATTCTATTAAATGGTGAAAAAGTTGATGCGCTAGCAATGATTACTCACCGCGATAGTGCATATGCAAAAAGCCGTGATTTAACCGAAAAATTAAAAGAAGTTATTCCAAGACAAAACTTTGAAATCCCCGTACAAGCTGCTATTGGTGGTAAAATAATAGCAAGAGAAACGGTTAAAGCATATCGTAAAGATGTTACTGCAAAATTATATGGTGGAGACGTTACTAGACGTCAAAAACTATTGAAAAAACAAAAAATTGGTAAGAAAAGAATGAAATCAATTGGAACTGTTGAAGTCCCACAAGAAGCCTTTCTTGCAATCTTGAAAACAGATACATCTAAAGGGGATAAATAATGAATATCAAACCAATTATTACTGGAACAAATAAGGTAAAAAGCGATGGAATGCAAAATTCAGAAATTAATAACATGATTAATTATGAAACAATGCAAACCCAAGCTTTAACTTCTCAAAGTATTAAATTAAAAGATCCTCAAGGAGTTATTCCCAACGGAATATATAAAGTATTTGATCTAGAAAGAAAAATTAAAGCTTTCATGTTATGCATTGAATTAATCTTTATCTTAACTGCAACTATTACTGCTTTAATAATTGGATTTAAACCACAATGGTTTCAAAACGAAATTGAAAAAGCTCCCTGAACTTGATTTATCTTACCGATTTTAGTTGGTGCTGTTGCAATAATTACTTTTACCTTTGATTTAATTGATATTATTGGTGTTAAAAGAAGTGTAGCTAATTACCGTGAATCAATCAAAAGCGGTATATCTACTACCCCACCATTTATTGGACTATTGTATCAAAAACTACTATTAAAACAAGTGAGAAGAACTTGATTAACTGTTGCAATATTATTCTATGTTGGTTTATTTACTATTATATTATGAGCATTGCAAAATCAAAAATGGGGCGAATTAGATTGAAAAACATGAATTCATAAATCTTTCCCCAACCCTAATTTAGTAGTTTATATCCTTTGTGGTATAATGGGAATGGTTTTATTATTGTTTATAATAAACACTATTATTAGAAAAAAAAGAATGGTCGACATTCAAGCGTTTTTTGGAAATGATGCTTTAGATTACAACAAAATGCAAGAAATGAAATCAAAAAGTCATTGAACATGAGCGAAAGTTTTCTTTATCAGCATATTAGTAATCTTAATTATTCCATTTATTATATACATCTTAATTAAGAAATTAGGAAGAGGAGGAAAATAATGCCAGGTTGAGGAATTGCTATTTGTGTAGTATTACCAATCATTGCAGCAATTGCTGGATTTATTGGGGGAATATTCTTTACTAAAAAGAAATTTACAAAAGAATTAAAGGAAAACCCACCAATTACTGAACAACAAATTAGAATTATGTTCCAACAAATGGGACGTAAAGCGTCTGAAGCTCAAATTAAACAAGTAATGAGACAAATGAAGAATGCTAAATAATTTTTAAATAACATCGCAACATAACGCGGTGTTATTTTTTTAAAAAACAAGGATTATTAATATAAAAGAAACAATTAAGTTATTTAAAAAGAACACTTAATTTCAAATTTAATTTATTATTTTTAGTTTTTAATGTTGTAAAATAATACTAATACAAATTATATTTGTTGCTTTTTTTCATTTTAATAATTAGGAGGAATATATCAAATGACACCAACAAAAATTTTCGGTTTAGGCGGAATGCAAGAAATTGGAAAAAGTACATTAATTATTGAACATGGTAATCATATTTTCATTATAGACACAGGGATTAAATTTTGCGATACATTCACAACTGGAATCAATGGTTCAATTCCTGACTATACTTATTTGAAAGATAATCAAGATAAAATTGAAGGACTATTTATAACTCACGGACATGAAGATCATATTGGTGGTGTTCCATATTTAGTTCAACAAGTTGATGTAAAAAGAATTTTCGCCCCTAGAATTGCAATTCAATATCTAAAACTTAAATTCGATAACATGAAAATTAAAACCAAAATTGAATTTATCGAAATTGAAAAAGATTTAGTAGCAACTTTTGATGATTGTTCTGTTGATTTCTGAACCGCGCAACACTCAATACCCGATGCATTTGGCATTAGAGTTTCAACTCCTAATGGTAAATTAATGATGACAGGTGATTTTAGATTTGACTATACACCTATTGGTAATTTAACTGACTTTAATCGCTTAAAAGAAATTGGCGATCAAGGTCTTGATGTACTATTTTCTGATTCAACAAACGCTATGCGACCAAACCACTCTCCTTCTGAAAGTGATATTCTAGAAGATATTGGTAAATACATGAAAGAAGCAACTGGAAAAATAATTATTACTTTATTTGCCTCTAACCTAACTAGAATTAAAGCAATTATTGAATTAGCGGCACAAATGGGTAAAAAAGTTGTTGCATTTGGTCGTTCAATGATTGATGGGATTGACATTGGTACTAAACTAGGTTATATTAACGTTGCTAACGATATTATTATTGATAAAAAAGCAATCAGTAAGTATGGTGAAAATGAATTAGTTATTCTAACAACTGGTTCTCAAGGTGAAGAACTTGCTGGACTTGCTAAAATGTCATACGGAAAACACCCATATGTAACAATTAAAAACAATGACATGATTATCTTTTCTTCATCACCAATTCCAGGTAATAGATCAAAAATTGAATTATTGGTTAATAGATTATATAAATATGGAGCTATTATTAAAGAAAATGGTGTTGATGGATATCTTCATACATCAGGTCATGCTTACATGGATGAACATCGTAAAATATTTGAATTAACTAAACCGAAATATTTTATGCCATACCATGGTGAATATAGAATGAGCGTTGTTCATGGACATACCGCTGTTGAAAGTGGTGTAAATCCTGACAATATTTTGGTTGCCAAATTAGGCGATGTATATCATTTAGTAGATCATAAAGTTTATCTATCTGATGAAAAAGTATATTTCGGACCTGTATTTATTGATGGTAATATATTATCTAAAACTAATGCAAACATCATGAAAGAAAGAATGGAGTTAGGCCAAAATGGTTTCCTTCATGCAATCATTGCGATTAATAAGCAAAAAAATGTTATTCTAGGAAAACCAAGAATTGTATCTAGAGGGGCTTTCTTTGTAAAAAACTCATTACATTTAATTGAAGAAGCTAAAAGAATTATTCATGGTGCAATTTTATACGTAATTAAAAACACAAATGATTGAACAGTTCCGCAATTGAAACAATTAATGATTGATAGATTAGCTCCTTTCTTTTATAAAAATAAAAGAAGAAATGTAGTTATTCTACCGACGATATTATTTACCGACCATCACAAAGCTAAAATTGATGATAACCCAGAATTAGATGAATTTGGCGATTTAATGCTTGAATATAATTTAGAACAAGAATTGAAAAATCATCCCGAAAAGAAAAAAGAAATTCTTGCTAAATTAAAAGAAATGAAGAGCAAAAAAGTTAAAAAATCTTCTTCAAAAGAAGTGATTAAAAAAGAAAGAAAAACTTCTGCTAACAAAACTTTAACTGAATCAGACAACAAAGCTGATACTAAAAAGAAAGTTAAAAGAGTTAAAAAAGAAGTTATTGTAAAAGAAGATGAATAATTTAAAAATCCGCAAATTATTGACATGCGGATTTTTAAATTAATTCAGTTAAATATTCAATAATTAACTTAAAAATAGTTTTATTGTCTTCATGACTAACATTAGAAGCATATAATTCAAAAGTTTTATCTAAATAAAAAAGGCTTTTTAATATGCCAACATTCATAATTGGTTGATTAATTGCGTGTTTTTGACACAAATAACCACCTTTATATAACGCAAAAGAAACAATGTCTTCAGTTTTATTGCATTCAACGCAACCATTTAAGTAAGGGTTAATACCTTCTGCTTGTAAGATTTTAAATAATAGAAAAGTATAAATTTTATAATCCTTATTAGTTTTTCAATATTTATTTAATTCAATATATCATTCAATTAATAATTCACAGTTTTCAGATTTAATTAAGTTAAATCAATGCAACAATTGAGTTTGAATATTCAATAAATTGGAATCATACGGGAATTGTTTTATCAATGTCGCTCTTTTTAGACGATGATTAAATTGATTATCCTTTGGAATAAATATTTCAAAATTAGAAACATCTAATAGATTTAAAGCATTTCTATTTTTTGATTCAGGTTTATTAACTCCTTTACAATATAAATCCACGATACCTTCTTTGCTTAAAACCTTAACAAAGGCATCATATTCATGTATTGCAGTTTTTTTAATAACAATTCCTGTGATTTCTTTTTCCATAAATTAGTATTATATATTGAAAAATAAAAAGACTATCTGAATTGATAGCCTTTATTTTGTTATTCATAGAAGGGAATAATATGAACATGTGTTCTAAAAATTACTTGACCAGCTGATTCATTGTTATTAATTAATAACTTAAATCCGGTTGCATTCAATTTTTTAGTTACTTCAAGTGCAATTGATCTAGCTTTTGTAATTAAATATACTAAATCTTCTTCTTCAATATCGTATAGATTTTCTGAAAATGTTTTTGAAACAACTAGAAAATGACCTTTGTTCATTGGTTTAATGTCATTGAATGCAATTACATCTGCATCTTCATAAATGATTGTTGCAGGAATTTCACGATCAATAATTCTCTGAAATGTATCTTTTTCCATATCTTATAATAATCCTTCTAATTTTAATTTTTTAGCAATGCTTGTATTCATTTTACTTTCATCCATTTTGAAACCAAGTTCTTTGAAATAAGCGTTTGCTTTTTTGAATAAATCGTTTGTATCTAAAAAGATAATGTGATTTGCAATAATTTTTTGTTGTGTTTCATTATCTCAAGGAGTGTTTTTAAAGTTAAATGCTTTTTTTGTTTCATCTGTGCTATTAGCTTTGTTGTCACTAAATTCTAATGTTGGATCTTCGTTTAATAAAGGGACAATCTTAACAACATATTTAGGGTTAAACATTTTTGATGTATTGTCTAAAGCGTTTACATAATCTCTATATAGATTTAAGTTGTATTCTTTAGCAGTGATTTCGTTTTCTAAATTATTTAAAGTTGATTTATATACTAGATGTTGGCGTTTTTCTAATTCTTTAACAGAAACATGAACTGTAATTTCTATATCTCTTGTTTTATCTAAATTGCTTAATACACTAGTGATTTCAAATAACATATGATATGTTTTTTGATCTAATGTAACTTCTTTTTGATAAATTGTTTTCTTTGGGTCCTCTACTTTAGTTAAACCAGTTAATTCAATGTCAGCTGGAGATAATGTTTTAGCTTTGTTTTCATTAATTTCAGCCTTCTTTAAATCAGAGATTTTAGCTAAAGGAGCTCTTAATTCTTGTTTTAATAATTTAGCAAAGGTAAATGAATCTTGTGAATATACCTTTTTGCTGTTAGCATCAACGAATCCATAAATTGGTGATTCTTGAGATTTTAAACTATATATATCAGTTGCTAATTCAGCAACACTACCCGTAGCTTTAGAAATTCCTTTATAGCTTCTTAATGTTGTTAAATCGATATTTTCATTTGCACCAGTTGCAACTAGTAATTCTGGATGTTTAGCAACTTCATTTACTTTATATAAAGGTTTATTGGCTGGGTTATATTCAGCTAAACGGTTGTAATCATCTGCTGTTCTAATTTCACCTTGTTTTCAACGTAAGTTCATATCACGACTATCATTGAATTCTCATGTTTGAATTAATGGATTGTCTAATAGGTATTTAATTAAATGTAAGGTATTTTCTTTAGCATTTAAATGTTTAAATAAAATCTTTTCACGTTCAGGTGTTTTATCTTCATCAATTACGATTTTAGCTTGTTGTTTATCTAACCCATTTTCGTTATTAGCTAAAGCTCTTAATTCTTCTCTATCTTTTAATAAATAATTTCTAACTAATAATAATTTTTGAATTTCATATCTTAAGTTATCCATTAAAACGTTTGAGTTGTTCATAATGAATAGAAATTCATCTTCATTTGGAGCAACAAAAGGTGCTGGGTTGTAGTTTTCTACATCGATTTTAGCTTCAATAAATGTATTTCTTAAATTACTGAAGAATTGAGGGTTGTTTTCAATTTGTCTATCAGCATAGATTTTGAAAATTTCATATAAGTCTTTATATAATTGCGAATTTTTATTACTATACAATGAAGCGATTTTATCTTGTTTTTCACCTTCATTATTTGTTGATAAATTAGCTGTTAAGTCATTTGCATAAAAAGTTTGTAGATATGTATTGGTTAAAGTTACTAATACATGATTGAAAGTTAATTTTTCGTTAATAATTCTTTCTTGTTCAGCACGTTTAGTAATTACTTCTTTATTATCGCAAGCACTAGCAATCACTGGAGTTGCTAAAAGAGGTAATGAAACTAATGGAAATGTTCAAAATAATTTCTTTTTCATTTATTCCCCTTTCTCTTTTTTCTCAATGAATTTCTTTAATTGTTCAAAGAAGTAAGTATCTAATTTTTGATCTTCATGTCCTCTGATTACAAATTGTTTTGTATCAGGTTTGTAGATAAAGTCAGCATTGAAATTCTTTTCAATTTCTGAATCAATGTATTCACGAATTTTCTTAGCTTTATCTCTTAATTCTTGACCAAGTGCTGCTTGTTGTAAGATATCGTAATATTTAATTGCTTTTTGTACATCTTCATCGCTGAAAGCAACTTTAACATCTTTTTGATATTGTGTATATTGTTTGGTTTTTAGATATGCAATGAAGTCATCTTTATGTAATAAATCATTAACCTTATAGTTTTCAGTTAGGATTTCTTTAAACATATTTGGTAGATCGAATAATGGTTGGTTAAATCCATCAGAAATATTTGCTTTTGATTGAATAGCTAAATCTCTTTTAATTAAACGGTTAGAAACTTCTAAAGAATCAAGTTTATACACGTTTTTAATATTGATACCTGAATCTGAAACGATTACAAAGTTTTTATCCACTTTAATTACTGTTGCGTATTTATATTTATCAAATTCATTTGTTTCGCTTGAATTGAAAGCGAATGCATCTCTAAATGCTTCTCCTGCGATTTTATCAAAATCTTTTGCTTCAAGTTCGTTAATGAACTTCTTAATTTTTTCATTAATTTCTGAATATTTATATGTGTAATCACCATTGGTTTCAATTTCAATTGGTTCTGTTTTAGCTAACATTTCTTTTAATTCGGCATTACTTTCAAATAGAGCAAGTAATTTAGTTCTTAAATCACTAAATAATGTAGCTTTTTCGTCATATTTATAGAATCCAGAACCACTTTGAGTAACATCACCGTTTAAAATTGAAACAATTGGCATTGCAGCTTTAGGTTCTGAACTACTAATTAATGATTTTGCGTTTTTAAATCCATCAGCTCCGTATTTAGAAGCGTTTGAAGCGTTTGATGAAACATTAGTAATTGCGATCTTATCGTTTTTAGCTTGTTTTTCTTGTTCTGCAGTTAATGTATCACTACTAATTAATGAAGTTAACCCCATGAATTTAGCTAAACGATCGATACCCAATTCAATTGAAACATGTGAATCATCTTTTTCATATGTTGAATATGTAAATAATTTAATGATTTCATCTTTTGAAACAACTCAAGGTTTTTCTTTTGAACTATTCGGTTTTGCAGATAATGTTAAATCTGATGAAATAAATTGTTGTTGTTTAATTCATTCATTAATATATTTCTTTGGATTTTTTTCTTCAAAAATAAATGATTTAGTTACAAACAATGGAACTTTAAATTCATCTGGTTTATTAACTTTTAATTCAGGGTCACTTTCGCTTGGTAAAACATAGTTTTCATTTTCAATAGCAAAAGGTAGGGGAATATGATCTCCTTTTTTGTATAGTTCAACCTTTTTACCATCAATTGTGTAATAAACATCTGCATTAGCAACGATATAACCTTGTTTTAACTCAGTATATGTAAAATCTTGATTGATTTCTAGTTCATATCTACGGTAAGCATTTGCTTCCATTCTTTTAATAACTTTATATTCAATTGCTTCTTCTTTTGATTTAGCATTTCCGTATTCAGGTTTGGCTAATTCAAATAAGAATTTTTCTTCTCATTTTTTATCAAAACCAAATTGTTCTTTATAACGAGTTTCTAAGTCGTTAATTTTCTTTGTTTCTTCTGATTTTAAAGTTTCTTTTGATGGAAGTGCAATTGTACGGAAATCATTAATTTTATCCGCTTTGTAAATTGCTTCATATTTTAAAGATGCTTCATATTCTTTATTGTATAGATATTCAGTAATATGATTTTTGATTTGATCTGCAATATATTTATTTTCATTAACAGTTTTATCTAATTTAGTAATTTCTTCAAATGGAATCTTTGTAATTGAACCATCTGGATTAGTGATTTCAATTATACTTTCATTACTTTCAATTACCGGTAATGGTTTTGGTAATTTTTTATGTGCTTGAATAACAGGGATTGTAACACCAGCTGCTAAAGCGCCTGATAATACAGTTCCTCAAAATGCACCTCATAAAATTTTCGTTCTACGTGATTTTTTTTCAGTAGTTAGATTTTTTTTATCAGCCATTATTTTCCTTTCATACAATTCTATTATTTTAACATTTTTTAAACAAATCTTTACATTGTTAATATTCTATGAATATTCTTGCTTTATAATATTGTTATTATGAATGAAAAAAAATGATTAAATCAATGAGAATTGCTAGATATATTTATTAATTTTTGTAATGAAAATAATGTCTGATATAGCGCTGATAATCAATTGCTTTTATACACAACAACTAATGAAAAACCTGAAACGCAAGAATTTGAACTTGATGTTATGATGACATTAGATTCATATGAAAAACTGCGTACTGAAATGCATAATAATATCTTAGATAATTGCAAACATTCACAATATCATAGCAATGTTATTAAATTTGTATCAAACGCTGATGACATTGATGAAAATCAACCTTTTATTAGAATCAATTTAATCATTCCAACCAATGTAAAAAATGTTAAAAAACTATTTAAAATCAATAATAAATTAAAAAATTGAGCATCAAACTTAAGTTCAAGAAAACCAATAAATAACTTAATATGAAGGTTGTCTTTCTTTAATCAAACATACAAAGAAATTATTAACATTTTGTTAGAAAAAGAGAACGAGGGATTCCTTGTTGTTAACGGAAAAATTGATAAAAACATTTATAAATTTTGAATCCCAAATTTAACGTTTAATACACATATTCAAGAGTTAAATAACCTAAAAATTCAATGTATTAATGAATACCATTCATATTTAACTAATCTATTTGAAAAAGAAGAAAAATAAAAGCCAATATCGGCTTTTATTTTTTATTTTCTTTATTATTCTGAATTTTTTGCTTGTTCAACCAATCATTTTCTTTCTTGTACAACGATTTCTTTAATTTTCCCATCTTCTAGATAAATTACTTTATCCGCAATTTCTGCAACGTCTGGATCATGAGAAACAATAATAACTGTTGTTTTATAATCACGATTAATTTGTTGTAATATTTTTAAAACAATTTTAGAAGTTTTTTCATCTAACGCTCCAGTTGGTTCGTCAGCTACAAGAATTTCACTATTTTTTGCTAATGCTCTTAAAATTGAAACACGTTGTTGTTGCCCTCCTGACATTTGAGATGGGTATTTATACATACATCCTTCTAATTCAAATTGTTTAAATAAATCTTTAATTTTAAAATGTTTTGATTTATCCGCTTGTAGATAAGCGCCTGTTTCTACGTTGTCATAACTGTTTAAGTTTGGTAATAAGTTATAAGCTTGGAAAATAAATGAGATGTTTTTACGTCTAAATAAAGTTTGATGACGATCTGATAAATAAGGAAGACTAACATTATTTACAATAACATCACCACTTGTTGGACGATCCAATGCAGAAATGATGTTAAGCAGTGTAGATTTACCAGAACCTGATTTACCATATAAAATTGCTATTTCTCCACGGTCAATTGAGAAACTAATTCCCTTTAGCACTTCAGTTGCAATGTTTCCTGATAAATATGTCTTTCTTAAATTATTAACTTCAATGATGTGATTTTCTGTATTAGTTGCAACTTCTTTTCCATCTTTTCTACGAGGTTTTTCATTAGCTTTTTTAAATTCCTTTAAGGTTTTAACATCTAATACTTTTGTAGAAACACCATCGTCATCAAATTCAAAAGTTTGTTTAGGATGCATTAATTCATCCATAGATAAATTTTCTAATCCATGAATATCTTTCTTTTCTTTTTTCTTCATATTATCTTCCTTTCAAGGCATCGATTGCTTTAACTTTATTTAATGAGTTTCAAGTTATGATTGATGTAATTGTAAATACAGTGATACAAATTGCGGTTGAAATAATGATTGTTGAAATATACAACGTTAGTGGTAAGAATATCTGGCTTGTTGTTAATAGGAATGAGTTAAAGATTGCAATAACAGCAAAGGTAACTGGAATCATTAACGCACAAGCAAATAGAATAACAGGTACGAAGTTAAAGAAGAATAAGAATATTTTTTCAACTCCGCTGTAACCTAAAACAGAGAATGTTGCAATTGCTCTTTGGTTTGAAGCAATCATTATGTTAGTAATAACAACTAGAATAACAATTGATATAATGAACGAAACAATAATGAATGCCACTAAAATAGTGTTAATTGTATTTGAAATACCGGTTATAAATCCAATTTCAATATCTTTTGAGTTAACATCAAATGATGCTCCGTACATAATGTCTTTACCATATATAGCACTAGTGTCAGTACCATATAGTTTATTTAAGGCATCACGTGCCGGTTTTAGATATTCAGTTAACACAACACCTGTGTTTTTTCTAATTTTTTCCAAATCAGCTTTAGTTAATTTTAGAAACTCAGCTAATTTATCTAGATATTGATAGTTTTCATTCTTTTCTTCATTAACCGCATTGACCATATGTTCGAATACAGAAATAAAGTTAGTATCAGGATCTGAGATAAAGATTTTCTTAAAGAATGAATATACACTTTCATCTGATGAGTTAGCAACATCAAATGTGTTTGATGCTCCTCAATAACCAGAAGCTGAATATGTAGTTAATGTATCAATGGTTTGAACTGGAGTTTTATCGTTTGAAAGAATTCCGTTAAATCCTTGATATTTTTCATTAAACAATTTAGTATATTCTTGGGCTTTTGAAGGATTGAATTTAATTAGGTTTTGAAGTTCATAACTTCTTGCGTTTCTTAAACGAGTTGTTAATGTATCTAAACCTAAAACTTTGTCAATGATATCTTTTGAAGTAACTATTTCGTTATTAATATAGGTATCAGAAATACCAACAACTTTAAATTCATAATCATCTTTTGGTTTTTCTAAATTTAATATGCGGTAGTTAAATCTATCAACGTGGTTTAAAATTTTCCCATTAAAGACTGAATCAACTTTTAAACCTAAATTATTAGCAGTAACTTTATTAACAACAACAGGAATTGCTTTATTAACATCTCAGTTATAAGCTTCGATTGTATCCATTAAGTTATGACCATAATCATCTAACAACTTAATGTATTGAGAATTTGCTTTATAACCATAAATTCTTTGATCTTTGTCATGAATTTTAGTTTTAGCGTATGAATATTTCTCGTTAGTATTTTCATTTCAATAAATACCAGCAAAACCAACAAAGAAATCAATACTATCAATCTTTTTATAAGCAGAAATTAAGAAATCTCTATATTCTTGACGGTGTGATGCAGTTGAAATCTTAATTGGTTTTAAATAAGTTTCATTAACTGGATCTCATTCAACAAATTTAAATTGTTTTGAATTACTATCTTCTTTTTTATCAAGGTCATATGAATCTTGAGCAGCAAATACAAAGTAATGCGTTCTGTTTTTCATATCCTCTTGTAAACCAGCTGCTTTGTCAGCTAGATATTTATCCATATCCTTAACAGCAAATTCTATATAACCTGATTCGTTATATATAACGTTTTGTGATGCTTCCATTTCCTTAGAAACACGTTCAAAGATTTGAATAACCCTTGCTCTTTGAGTTTCTGGCATATTTGAATATGTAATATCTCATGGAGATAATTCAACGTTTAAGTCAAATAGTAGATCAAGTGATGATTTAGTTATAACAACTGGATCAAATTTTCTAATATTAACGTCTGTATTTAATGAGAATCCAGGACGTAAGAAGTTAGGGTTTTCGTAATCAAGTTGTGTTCCATTTGATGAAGCGGAACCACTTAAATCGTTTGGCATATACAATAGATTTTCTACATTGTTTTTATTATAAGTAACGTATGGGCCACCTTCTGTAGTTGGTGTTTCAAGGTCTAACTTAAATTTATATAATCTATGTTTATATGTTTGTGAAATAGAACGGTTAAAGACATTATTTGATGATAAGAAGAACATTGATATCAATGAAGTAGTTGAGAATGCCAGGAACAATGACAACATTTTTGAAAAGTTATTAATTGCCATTGAAGCAATAAATTTAGTTTTGATACCAAATCTTCTAAAAATTGATGAAGTTTTTTGTGCAATATTTCCAACATTAACATCAACTAATCCCGACATTAATTCCGTTGGTTTTCTTTTTACAGAGAATTGTGTAATGATATAAATTAGCAACGAAACGGCAACGATTGGAATAATCGTTGTTAGAATCATTGAAATTCAGTTAAATGGAATTGTATTATTTTCAAGCGTTCAGTAGGAGCTAAAGATCTGCATTGTCTTGCCTTGCATAAACAATCCAGTTAGATATCCAGCTAATCCCCCAATTGCTGAAGGAATTCAACCAAAGGCACAGAATGAAATAGCTATTTCAACGGTTGTATAACCTTGTGCTCTTAAAATACCAATAACTTTATTTCTTGCTTCAATGTATCTCTTAATAATGAAATATACAATGAATGAAACTAAAACAATTAATAAGATTACTGAATATATTGATGTTTGTTGAATAACAGAAACAATTGTTCTCACTGTTTTAAATCTAATAGATCTTTCAGGGTTCAGGAAGTCAAGTTCGTCTGCTAAATAAACTTTATTTAAGTTATTTGAAGACACGTTTGAAACAATCCCTTGAAGTTGTTCTTTTAATTTTTCGGGGTCTTTACCTTCGATGAAATTGCCTGAACTATCTTTTGGTGCAGCGATTAATACAAATGTTTTTAAAGCAAATGTTGGATATGCAGAACGCATTCTGTCAAAACCTTTTTGGTTTACATATACAAGTGCTTGAGTATTTGTATCGACTTGTAAGTTTTCTTCGTTAACAACTGGATATAAGTAATCCGCTGTTGTATCAACACCAATAATTAAATATTCCATAGTGTTGATTTTAATTTTGTATTTATCTGGCAATGATTGAAGCAATCTTTCCATTTCTAATGGATTTTGTAATGCTTGTGTTAAATCACCATCATAAATTTCTTTTTTATTCTTATTGAAATAACCATAGTTAACTTTAGCTAAATATGAACCAGAATCCGAGAATACAATGGTATTTCATACCTCTAATGGAGTGATTAAGTTATCAATTGCTTTAGTAATAGTTTTATATAAGTTAATGCCAAAGAATTCAAGCTCTTTACCATCTGGGGTTTTAAAGACTTTTTCAAATGTGTAAGCAAAGTTTGATAAATCTAGGTTAACGTTTTCGTTATCTTTTGTTTCAACAATTCAATGACGATTTTCAATTGCGTCAAATAACGGTAAAATTGATGATTTAATATCATTTAATGAAACACCTTCAAGGTTGGTCATTAATTTCTTAACAATATATTCAAGGTTTCCTTCATTTTCTGCATTGGTTAATGCGTAGAATAATAATATTTGAGGGAAGCTTAAAATCAACAATGGGTTAAAAATGTTTTTAGGAACGTTTAAGATTGATAATCCTAGTGATAATTTAGCATAACTGATCGCTAAATTATATATAACATCAAATTGATATTCGTTTTCAATTAAGTTAATTTTGCTATCTTCTGATAAGAAATTCTCAATGAATTTAGATAGAGAATCAACATAGAAAGTAGGCATTTGATCGCTTGCTGCAATATATCCCATGTTGTATGTTAATTCATCAATGTGTTTATAGAAAATATTTTTAACTTCTTGAATACGTTCTTCATTGATATTCATATTAGAAATTAAAGCGAATAAATTATTGAATTCATCTGAATTATTTAAGTTTTCTTTTAAATTAGCAATAGCTTCTTTTGATTCAATGTGCGCTCTAGCTAGTTTAAATAATTTAGGTTTGTATGTATCATCTGAACCTAAAATACCTAAACTTGGTAGTGTGTATTTAACTTCGTTGTATGCAGTTAATAATTCCTTAAATTTATCTGTTTTAGCAATCGCAAGCAATTCTTTCATAATTTGGCTTACTTGTTGTAGATTTAGATATCTTTTTCTAACTGTTTCACCATAGGTTTTATTAGTTTCTGGATCAAATGATGTTTTGGTTGATTTTTCACCTAGGTTATACAATTCGTATGCAATCTTAATTCATAATGAATATAGGTTTAATTCATGTTTAATAAATGCACCTTGACCCTCTGATAACATTCTTGATACTAACTCTTTTGATAAGAAAGAATATAGTACATTTAATATTTCGTTGTCATCCCTATGTAAAGGATCTTCTGGATTAATTAAGGCAGAACGATATGCTAGATCTCCGTATGATAAAACTTCTTTATTAACGAAATCTTTAAAATCATATTTTCAATTACCATTAGTTGCTAATGGACCATAATTTTTCAATGATAGTTTATCAATTAGCATTCTATATGAATGTATCTTTTCTAACATCTTATCAATGTCTTTAAAATCATTGTCTGTGATTAAAACATAGTTTTGTAGGAAATCTCATTCATTTTTAGTGATGTTAATTCTTACATTATTTTTCTTAGCTAATTCAAGCTTGTTAATTAATTTATCAATTGAAATTAAATCATATGGTTCAACCGGTGGATTGGTTGTATCAAATTTAACATCTGTATTGTTATTAAAGTTAGGAATTAATTTAGAAATTGTAAATAAATCAAATGCTGATAGTTTTTCTTCATCTTTTCCCGGGATTAAAACATTTAATGGACCTAATATTTTTTCTGTTTTGTTAGATAGGTTAAACATTTTAATAATTGCTTGTTGAACTGAAGAAATTTTTCCAGTAACGTTTGGATCTAAATCTGAATTAATTGAAGAAATTAATGCAGATATATAATCAACTGTTTGCAGTTTTTCTGTATTTCAGTTTTCAAATAATTTCTTTGAAGCAAAAATTGGTTTTCTAACATGTTCAACTAATTGTTGCAATGAATGAGCAAATTTACCAATACTAATATTGTCAATAAATTGGCCTAAACCTTCATTGATGTTAGTGTATGCTTTTTCTACTTCTTTATAACCATTTAATTTGTTTAATAAAGCTTTAATATCTCTTTTATCATCTTCAGTAAATGGATTGTTTTGTAATTCTCTGTAGTTAGCTAGTTTTGCATAATAGCTATCTGGATGTTCTGGGTTTAATATTGCATTAAAGTCAATTAAATTAATGAAATCCTTAATTGCGGTTTTTAATTTATATTCATCAATTGATTCAAAGAATGTAATTATGATTCTATCCATTGACAATGTTCAGTATTCATCATCAGATGTAGTATAAGGTTTTAGATTGTGTTTTGGTAGACTAAATCAATCATTAATTAAATTAGCGAATTTTGTAAAGTCAATTGCATCAACTAATGATTTAAATACATCAAATAATTGTGAGAAATCTTTAATGTATTTAAATATATCCCTCATTGATAGATTTAATTGAGGAATTAAAACAGTTGAAGCAATACCAATCAATGGAGCGATATTTTGAATTTGAGATTCTAGATATGCTCTTCTTTCTTCTTCGGTTTGACCTGAATTAACGTATTGAACTTTAAAGTAATCAATTGCGTATTTAATGATATTTCTAATAAATGCATTACCGTTCATATTGATATATTGTGCATTTTCGTGAACATCATTATCAACTGATTCACCCATATATCTAATGGCATCAAAAATTGTTTTAGTTAAAATTTCGTTATTAACTTTAGCTACCCCAAGAAGAACGTGTAATTGGTTATCTTCAATAGCTTTTTGAATTGCTTGGAATGCTCTATTTAGATCATCTTGTTTAATAATTTTGTTAACATCAGTTTTTAAAAGAATTTTCTTAATTGCTCCAATTAATGAAGTAATGGTTTTTTTGTTAATAATTTCAACAGCATATTCATTATTAATTGTTCCAAAAGCAATTGGTAATGTCATTGAGTTAGTGTATTTTTCATCAATATACAATCAACCATCTTTACCAATAATTCCATCTAATGTTCAATTTTGTTGCATTAGAATTTGATGTAATTCATTAATTGAGAATACGTTTTTGTTGTTGATAATAACTGATTTTCAAACTTTTTCTTGTGAAAAACCATCAATAGTGTCTTTAACTAAAATTACATAACCAATATCATTGTAAGCAATCCCTCCAACAATAGTAGGTCCTTTGTCTGAATATGGTTCGTTATCAGCAATAGTTAATAATGCAATTTTTTGGTTTCTATTTAATCTTGGAATTTGAGTTTGTGGGTAGTAGTCGTAGTAGTTATCAAAAATAATATTTGTTTTGAAATATCTTGGAACTGTTGAATAACTTTTGAAAATTCATTTAATTAAATCAATTGCGTATTCAGAAGGTATTTTTACAAATGTTTTATCCCCTTCTTTTGGTTTTAAAATAAAATCATCAGTGTTTTTATTAGTAATTGATGAGTTAATAATTGTCGGATTGATTTGTTCGTTATATAGTTTTCCAATGTTTTGTTTAACGCCATTGATTTTAGTATCTTTATCTCCTACGTTTATAAAGTGAAATACGTTTTTTGATGTTGTTATTTCATCAACGGTTTCAACAGTTAATGTTTCACGTAATCCAATGTTTTCTTCAGTAACAATTGATTTTAGTTGTTCTAAAACAGTGTTTCTTGCTAGATTATGTGCACCATTTCTTATAAAATCAATGTTGCTATTTAAAATCGATGCTTTGTATAAATTATTAATTTTTTCTTGTTCAATTTCTTCATAAGCATTTGTTGTTGGGAACTCAATTTGTCTAATTGTGAAATGAGGTTTAATATTAGTTGCGTCATTAAATTCACTTGGATTATAGACATTAAATTGCCCACCGTCTCATGGAGTTTTGAAAGTAACATCTAAATCTTCTTTAGTTAATTCACCGCTAACTTCAAAAGTTTTTTCTGTTTTATTACCGATTTTGTATGTAATTGTGTTGATCTTGCTTCAATATGTGAAATATTTTAAAGAATTGTATTTTTCAATATCTTCATCTTTTAATTTCTTAATAAAATTGAAATATGAACCTTTTCAGTTTGAATTTTCCTCAATAATTTCTTCATTTCAGTTTAGAACGTGTCTGTGTCAAACGTATTTGGTTGTTGATTTTTTATTTCTAATTCATTCAATAGGCAATTCGTAATTAACATTAGTGTTAAATGTAATTTGTTGTTTTACATCTGCAGATACTACATTTGAACCTAAATAACTATTAATAGTGAATTCATTTGCTAAATAATCATTTCCAAAAATATTATCAGCATCTGTTTTGTGTTCATCATTTAATCTAATATCATTGGTTGCATTGTTGCCATAATATCATTTACCATTTGATTCGCTGAAACCCAAAAGTTTCATAACTGCCGAACCACTTAAAACATATAATGAACCGTTATATTTTCAAGCTTGGTAATCACTTGGCGAAATAGAAGCTTGTTTTGTTTCAAGGTTTAAAAAGATTGAAACTGGATTAATGATGTATTCCTTTATTCTTGTTTCACCATTTGGGCCCATTGGAGATTGAATAATTTCACCAAGTTGTGATAATTTAACATTATTAACAAAAGTAAATCTATCACCTTGATTAATAGTATATTGTCTAGTTTGTTTGAAATAATTACCATTTCTTTTTACATATAAATCAAGATTTGTATCAACGTTAAAATTAAATTCTCTTGCTTTACTTTCATTTGCTGATTCGTCATTAATACCAAATGTAATATCTGAATTAATTGAACGTGATTTTGCATATAAAGCAATAAAATCTTCTGTTTTGATATATAAATTTTCATCAGAAATATCTAGATTATTAAATTTATTTTTTAGTTGTATAAAATTTTGATCCTTTTCAGGAACGTATAAACTATATGAATTTTTAACATTACTATCATCCGCTTCAAAAATAATCGGGTTTTGAACGTGAGTCTTGTTATCTTTATCGATTTTACTAAAACCACCATTTGGAACAACGCCAGATGGGTTAAAATCTAAATCAACTGTTAAGTCATGAATTTTAGATATCGTATCGTAGTTATAAATAGTTGTTGAATAACTTTTCTTAACATCAAATAAAAGAGTAAAAATACCTGATGTTAAGAAGATTAAAATAGTTAAACAAATTAATGTGATTTTATTTTTTGATAAAGACTTTAAAACTTCCCTAAATAATCTCTTCATATAATTCTCCTGATTAAGTTTAAATATTTTATTTAAATAAAATAATTAAGAATTATATGAAAATAAAATAAATATATAGTTTTTAATATTTAAAATTAAAAATTAACACTTTTTTGTGTTAAAAATAAGAATTTTTTTTGTAAATAAATTAATAAAAAATATCAGATAACTGATATTAAGCTGTTTGAGCAACGGTTTTCTCTTCTTTATCTAATAATTTCTTATATGTAGTATCCATTAAAATTGCACCTAATGGAGCGGTAAAGACAATGCTTATTACCGATACAATTAAAATTAACTGATATGGATCTACTCCTTCTTGAAATGCAATTGCCCCAATTGAAGCTTGAACGGTAGCTTTTGGTAGATATGCAAAAATAATAAATAATCTTTCTTTGTATGTTGTTTTAGATCTAATGAAACACAAGAAGACTGCAAGCGATCTAAATACTAAAGTAACACATATTAGACCTCAAGCTTTTAAATTGTCTGTGTTTTTGAAATCAATTTTTGTAATTAAACCAACTAGCAAGAACAATAATGCTTCGAAAAATTCTCAAACATGTTTCAAGGATTGCGAATATTTTTCACTGTTTTCTTTATCGTAAGTTGCAAAAATAATTGCGATAACAAAAATTGATAACAATGAACTAAATTCAACACCAACTTTATGCAATAGTTCTTCCAATCCGACACATAAAATAGCCATCAAAAGTAATATAATCAATTTTAAATTTGCATGAGTTTTTAATAATTTTAGTGAATTATATAGAACTACTCCGATTAAAATACCAGCAGCAACCCCTAAAACAATTGAACCTGGAATATTTAAAACGAATGCCGCAGTTACTTTAATTTCGCCTGTATCATTTAATGATTTTTTAATAGCTAAAAGAATGGTAAAGACAATAATTACAAATATATCATCTAAAGAAGAACCTGCCATTACAGTTTGAGGAACATTATTTTTAGTTCCATAACCTTCTGATTTTAATTTAAGCATTCTTGGAACAACAATTGCGGGCGAAACAGCCGCTAATACACATCCCATGATACCCGCTGTTAAATAATCTACTTTTAAAATTAATGGAGCAAATATTAAACAGGCTAGAATTTCAAAACCAGCCGGCACAAAGGACATAAGTATTCCTCTAAAACCTATTTTTTTAATCTCACTGAAATTAAGTGCCAATCCCGAACGCATTAAAATTATTATTAATGCAATCTTTCTCATATATGCACTAATGTTTAATAATGTAGGATTTACTAAATCAAGTAATGTTGGGCCAAAAATAATACCAACTAATAAATAACCAATTATTTTAGGAACTTTGATTTTTTCAAATATTTTACCAATTGTATATGCTAGTAATAACAAGATTGCTAGATTAAGAAAAAAACTTTCTTTCATAACTTTATCTCTTTAAATTATCCTTAATAATTTGGCTTCATTTTCTTGGTATATTTTTTGGTGTTTTACTTGTTTTTCTATAATAAACAATAACATTTCTTATTTCAAAAAATGTCTTTAAATCAATAGTTTTTGTTTCAATACCTAATTGGTTAATAATTTTTTTAGCATTCTCTATTTCTTTTTCGTATGAATTAGATTTTAGAAAGCAAAATGTAGCATTCATTTTACCTAATGCATGTGAAATTTCAATTAAATTTTTTAATTCAGAAACAGCTCTTGCTGATATAAAATCAAACTTCTCTAATTCATTAGAATCTTCTGATCTTATTTGTTTAATTTCAATGTTTTTTAAACCCAATTTATCTTTAACTAATGTTAAAAATTTCACCCTTTTTTCCATTGGTTCATGAATAGTTAAAGAAAAATTTTGTTTATAAATTAAATAAGGTAATATCGGAAAACCAGCGCCACTACCTATATCTAATAATCTTTTATCTTTAAGATCTAAAATATGCTCATTTATATAATTAAAAATTAATATAGATTCAATTAATCCATTTAAAATTAACTGTTTACCTTTAAAACCAGTTAAATTATATTTGCTATTTTCTTCCTCGATCAATAAATAATATTGATGTAATAAGTGCTTTGTTTCAACAGAAGGTTTATCTAAATATTCATCAAAGAGATTAAATATTTCCGTTTCCGTAATCATCGTAAACCTCTGTAATAGATTTTCTTTGAATGTTAGCTTCAATTACCAAACCTAAAAAATTAGCAATTGATAAAACATTTAACTTTTTAAAATGTTTTAGATGGTCTTGATTAATTGAGTTAGTAATTATTACTTCATCGACTATTTCTTCGTTTTCAAACATTTCAAAACCACGCGAAAATAAACCATGTGTGGCAGCAATAATAATTTTCTTTGCACCATATTGTTTTAATACTCTAGCAGCGTTTAATATTGTTCCACCTGTATCAATAATGTCGTCATAAATTACAACATTTTTGTTTGAAACATCCCCAAGTAGTCCCATGATTTCTGACTGATTTGGTCCCGTTCTACGTTTATCAATAACAGCAATTTCTTCATTATTATGTAATAATTCGGATAATTGTCTTGCTCTAACTGCTCCGCCGTGATCTGGTGATACAATGACAAATTTATCTTCTCTTTTTCTTAATTCGTTTGAAAAAATGAATTGACCACGTAAATCGTCTAATGGAATATTAAAGAAACCTTGAATTGAAGGGTTGTGTAAATCAATGGTTATGACTTTTGTTGCTCCAGCAACTGTTAATAAATCAGCTACTAATTTAGATG
Organism: Metamycoplasma cloacale; assembly: GCF_900660735.1. GTDB lineage: Bacteria > Bacillota_I > Bacilli_A > Mycoplasmatales > Metamycoplasmataceae > Metamycoplasma > Metamycoplasma cloacale. The sequence continues at coordinate 103,911 of NZ_LR215049.1, read as the reverse complement.
AAATAGGTTGTCTACCGCTAACTTTTCTATCTTGTCTTGCATAACCATAGTATGTTAAAACAACATTAATTCTTTTAGCGCTTGCTCTTTTTAATGAGTCAATAAAAATCAATAAAGCCATTAAATTGTCATTAACTGGTTTTGCTGTATTACATACGATAAATACAACTTGATTTCTAACTGTTGAATTTGAATATAAAAGTTGTTCTCCATCAGCAAAAGTAATTTTTTGAACAGGAAATACTTCGCGATTAATTGTTTCCCCAATTTCTTTTGCTAAATTGAATGAATTTTCCATACCAAATATAACAACATTGTCTTCTTTATTATTTTGCATATTTTTCCTTTATATATTAATTTTTAATACTTAAATTATAAGTTTAAATAACTATTTAAACTAATATTAATCATTATTTTCATCATTTGAATTATTGTCAATAATTTCTTCTGTTGTTGAAATACCTAATATTGGTTCAATTTCGGGAGTTGGATTCACTGAAATAAACTTAGATTTGCTAATTTCTTTATGAACTTTATCAACGCTTTTAATTGCTCTTTCAATTGATGTATTGGTTTTATCAATTGATTTCTTACTTGCTTCCATTTCTTTTCTTACGTTGTTGTAATTTAATGAAATATATTTAAATAAATCAAACATTTTAGAAATATTATTTGAAATATTTACACACTCCATATTAATTGCGATATTTGAAATAAATGCAGATATAGTTGTAGGTCCAGCAATCATAACTCTATATTCGTCGTAACACATTTTAGCTAGATTGTAATCACTTAAAGCTTCCGCATAAATTGCTTCGCTTGGTAGATACATAATTCCATATGGAGTTGTAACCTTATCAATAATATATTTATTAATATCTTTTGCTTTTTCCTTAATTACTTTCTTAAATTCATGTTCGGCAACTTTTAATTCTTCAATTGTTTTAGCGTTTTTGATATCTAAAAAGGTTTGAATTGAAAATTTTGAATCAATAGGAACATATATAATTTCACCGTTTTTATCAAAAGTCTTAAAGACAAAATCAACGATATAACCTTTTTCTTTTTCAGTTAATTTTACTTTATCTTGTTTTATATTACTATAGCGAAATTGTGCTTCTCACAATGCTGAATTGTAATTGTTTTGTAATAGTAATTCAAGGCTAAGTTCACCGAAATTACCTCTTCTTTTGTTATCATTGAATGCTTTGTTCAATTGTGTTACTTCTTGTTGCAAGGTTTCAAATTTTGTAACATGAGTTGTTAAATTTTGCATTGATTTATCAACTGTGCCGAAATATTCATTCAATTTAACTTGCAATTCATTTTTAAATTGTTCGTTTAATTCGTCTTTAATTTGTTTAATTCCATCATTAATAATTTCTTTCATTTTATTAGTTTCATTATTTAAATTATTAATAGATTTTTCAATCAATTCAGTATTATCTTTGACATTAGTTTTAAATAAAATATTTAATTCACCTTTTAAAATATTAAAGTTATTGTTTAAAAGTTCTCTATTTGAATTAAATTCATTCATCAATGTTTTATTTAAATCATTAAGATTTTCACTAATTTTACGATTGCTTTCCATATATAAATTATTAATGTCAATTTTAACTGTTTCAATATTTTTTACAGCTTCTGTTACATCTGTTTTTATTGAATTTGCTTTGTCATTAAAATCATTTATATTGACAATGTGTCTAGTTAATAAATCTGTATGTTGTTCTTTAAGTTCATAAATTATTGAATCTTTAATCTCTTTTGCAATTGCTGATTGCAATTCTTGATTTAACAATGTATTATTTCTTTTTCTATCTTTGATGGTTTTAATAATTAAGAAAATTAAAATACCTAATGCAATTAATATTGCTATTACAACCAACAAAATCAAAACAATTTCAGTGCTATTCATGTCATCCCCTCTTTAATATATATTGTAAATAATATATATTATACATTACTTAATTTGAGAAAAAAATAAGATTAAAATGATAATAATTAACATATAATTTTAATTATGAAAAAGTGAAAATTACTAGCTTTGGGATCACCTTTAGCAATAGTTGCTCCAATTGCAACTGTAGCATGTGAAAAACCTGTAGATCATAAAATTAGAAATGATAAAGATCCTAATTTCGATAAATATCTAGCTAAATTAAAAGAAATAAAATTTGAAGATTTAAATATTTCAACACATGAAAAAAGTGATTATCGAATCAAAGATTTCTTTCGTGAATTTATTTATGATAGCGAAAACTTCCCAATCAAAACTATTTATTTAAAAGAAGACGCTCCTTTTTATAAAGATATTGACAAAGCGGCTTTTCAAGAAAAATATGCCATTTTTTTTAGCGCTGATATCTTCAGCACAACAGAAATTCAAATCTCAGCATGACTAGCTCCAGCTGATGAAAAAGAACGTGAATATTTATACAACGGAACTTTAAATAAAAATTATTTCTTCTATGAACGTCATACTTTAGATAGAGTTTCCGGTTTTAAAGGACACGATGAAATTGTTAAAAAAGAACAACAAGAAGCACACGCTTGGAATTTAATTAGAATCATTATTCCAACTGTTGTTGCCGTAATTGCTGCAACCATTATTATCGTTCAAATCATTAGACATAAAAAGAAGAAAGGAATTAAGAAATATCATCATGGAAGAAAAAACAATTAATAATAAAAAACTGATTATTTTTTCAGATGTTGATGGAACAATTTATAAAAACTTCAATCTCTTAAAAGAAACAATTGAAGATGTTCGTTTCATTAATGAAAATAATGGTGATTTCAATATATGTACTGGTAATCCTTGCTTCGATCGAATGAATTGATTGTCAAATGAATTACAAGCAAAATATGTATTAGGTTCGTCTGGTTCGCAAATATATGATGTTGTAAATGAAAAAATTATTTATTCAGAACATATTGATAAAAAAATCTTAAAAGACATTATTGATATTGCTTCAAAACATCAATTTCAAATTCTGTTTTGAGATAACGAACAATATTTCTATCTATTAGATAAAGATTGAAACGATTCACTATTTACATATCATTTTAAAAATGAAGAAATTAGAAAAACATTTCCTAAAAAATACAACAATGAATCAATCAATCCAGTTAAAATTGAAATCTATCCATATGACCATGATAATGAAGAGCAATTGCAAGAAATCAATAAGTTGATTGACAATATCAATGGTGTATCAAAAACATTAACCAATTGTAATATTGAGATCCTTCCAAACAATTTAGATAAAGCATCTGCGGTTGTTTGAATGATGAACAATGTATATAACAATGATGAAACTAAAATTGATGAAATAATGACAATAGGCGATGGTTATAACGATATAACGATGCTTAAATTGACACAATATTCATATGCAATGGCAAATGCTTATAACGAGGTATTAAAAACAGCTAAATACTACACTAGTTCAGTTGAACAAAATGGGTTAGGTGAAGCTATTCTAGATTATGCTTATCGTTTAAAACATCTATATAAAAAATATATGCTACACAATATTAAGGAGAAATAATGCTTAGAAATTACTTTAACATATTAGTCGATGTAACAGCTACTGATAAAGGGGTTATATTCAAAAATGGAAGATTTGAATATCATCCAGTTAAAAAGGCAATTGATGTTAAAGACTTAACATTTGCTTTAAATGGCGCAACTACATTTGATGACTTAAAACACTTTATTAACTATGCACTAGGAATTGAAGAACACCAAGAATTTAACTACTTCACAATTGACTGAAGTCATAAAGAATATAAATTTATGGGTAATCAAATTTTTGTAGTTCCTGAATATATATACAACTTTATGTCAACGGGCAACGAAAGAAACATGAATATGATTTCAGGATCGACTGCAATAGAGCCATTTATCATTACAAGTGATGGTATGGAATTTACTTCGTTAGCAACAATTACATATAATACAATTTTAGAAAATGGCTATTGAGGTGCTTTCAAAATTGAGGGTGTTGTAGGTACAATGCTTGGCAAAGAAGGTGAAGTTGTTCCGCATAATTATTCAGTAGAAGTTGATATGTCTTTATTATTTGGTAAAAACTCAAAAGACATTGATAGCAATCTAAAACATATAAACAATATTTTTACATATGATTACGTTCAAGCAATGAGAAAAAATCCTTTAAAGGACTTCAAGGAAATTGATGGAAAAAATGGTAGAAGAAAAGTTAATCGATTAGCTCAAAGAATTTATGATTTTACAATCAAACAATATTCAATCTCACAAAAAGAAAACACAGACAACCTGTTTTTCGAAAATAACCTTGGTTTAAAAATTAAAGATTTCAACTACGACAATCCAGAATTTGTATTATTCAGACACTATGATTTAGATCTTGCTGATAATGAAGAATTCAAAGAATTTTTAAGAGAACATGTGAAAAAAGAAGCAGAAAACAGTAATTTAGAACACGCAGATGTTGATCCAGACGATGAAGATCCATTCAGCATTGAAGAAATGGCAAAAGATTTCTATAACTCATTGCGTATGCAAGGTGTAGCAACTGACGAAATTGTAGATAAATTTAATGAAACGCTTGATGATTTCATTAAAACAATGAAGATTGATGATGGCTTAGGTTTATCTAAATTCATTAAAGAAGAAGCAACTAAAAAATTGATTGAATTAATGGAAATAGAAAAAGAAGAATTAGAAAAAGATTTAAAAGCCAAAGAAGAAATTAAAAAAACAAAAGATAATAAAAACAACGATGATTTTAATTAGCAATAATTCGTTGTTTTTTATTTTAAAAATTTATAATTTTTATGTTTAAGAAAAATGAAAGGTTCTATATGAATGAAAAAATCATCATCAAAGGCGCAAAAGAAAATAATTTAAAGAATGTTAATCTAGAAATTCCACGTAATAAATTAGTTGTATTTACTGGAGTTTCCGGTTCTGGTAAATCATCTCTTGCCTTTAATACAATCTATGAAGAAGGACGCAGAAGATATGTTGATAGTTTATCTAATTATGCTAGACAATTTTTAGGGGGAACAAAAAAACCTAATGTTGAAAGTATTGAAGGACTATCTCCAGCAATTTCAATTGAACAAAAAACAATTCATAACAACCCAAGAAGTATTGTTGGGACAGTAACCGAAATATACGACTATCTTCGTCTTTTATACGCAAGAATTGGAAAACCTTTTTGTCCAACACATAAAAAAGAAATTTCAGCTCAAAGAATTAAAGATATTATTAATGCTATTTTTAAATACAAAGAAGGTAGCAAAGTTTATATATTAGCTCCTTTAATAGTAAATCAAAAAGGTGCACATCAAGCTTTATTATCTAAACTACAAAGAGATGGATTTTTAAGAGTAAGAGTTGATAATGAATTACTTTTACTAGAAAATGAGATTACATTAGATAAAAACAAAAAACATAACATTGATTTAGTGGTTGATCGTCTTGTATTATCAAAAGATTTACAATCTAGAATTAATGAAGCAATTGAAATTGCCCTTGAGCAATCAAAAGGATTAGTTGCCATTGCAACTGAAGAGGGTGATTACGAAATATTCTCTATTCATCATAGTTGCGAATATGGTGATTTTGATATGCCTAAAATTGAACCTAAATTATTTTCTTTCAACTCACCAAATGGAATGTGTAATGAATGTAAAGGAATTGGAGCATTACAAAAAGCTTCATTTGATTTAGTATGTCCTAACAAAGAATTATCAATCAATGAGGGTGCAATTCTATATTACAAAAATACAGTTAATACCAGTAATTTAGAATGACAAGAATTTAAAGCATTACTTGATTACTATCAAATCGATCCTAAAACTCCAATTGATCAACTATCTAAAAGAGAACTTGAATTAATTCAATATGGATCAGATGAAGAAATTACCTTTACTTTAAAATCGCAAACAAACACAAGAAGAACAACTCGTTATATTGAAGGAATATTAAGTAAAATTGAACGTAGATATCTTGAAACTAATTCCGAAGAATCTAGAATTTATTTCAAGAACTTCTTATCTCCAATAGCTTGTCCTAGCTGTAAGGGTCAAAGATTAAATAATTATGCATTAGCTGTGAAAATTGCTAATTTAAACATCTATGAAATATCAAGTAAATCAATTGAAGAACTAAATGAAATTATCAATAATTTAGTTTTAAACGAAGTTGAACTAGAAATTAGTCAATTAATTTTAATCGAACTTAAACATCGCTTAAAATTCCTAATTGATGTCGGTCTTGAATATCTAACATTAAATCGTCGTGCTGAAACTTTAAGTGGTGGAGAAGCGCAAAGAATTAGATTAGCAACTCAAATTGGTTCAAATCTAACGGGAATTCTATATGTTTTAGATGAACCTTCAATTGGTTTACATCAAAAAGATAATCAAAAACTACTAGCTTCTTTAAAACATATGGTTGATTTAGGTAATACCTTAATTGTTGTAGAACATGACGAAGAAACAATTAGAGAAGCAGATTATATCGTTGATATTGGATTACTAGCCGGTGAACATGGTGGCGAAATAGTCGCATCTGGAACTGTTGAAGAAATTGCTGCTCATCCAAATTCATTAACTGGTAAATATTTATCAAAACGTCTCGAAATTCAAACACCACGTTACAGACGTTCAGGAAATGGTAAAGTATTAACTTTAAAACACGCTAAAACCAATAACTTACAAAATGTTACAGTTGATTTTCCACTGGGTAAATTTATTGCAATAACCGGTGTTTCTGGTTCTGGTAAAAGTAGTTTAATTAATGAAGAACTAGCTGTTAAAGTAGATGATTTTTTAAACAGCAAACACTATGATTATCGTAAGGATAATAGTTTATCGGGACAATTAAACATCGATAAAATCATTCCAATTGATCAAAGTCCTATCGGTAGAACATCACGTTCTAATATTGCAACCTATACTGGTGTATTTGATGACATTAGAGCTTTATTTGCACAAACTCAAGAAGCAATGATTAGAGGTTATACTGCTTCTCGTTTCACTTTTAACGTCAGTGGTGGAAGATGTGATAAATGTGAAGGAGCTGGGGTTTTAAAAATTGAAATGCATTTTTTACCTGACGTTTATGTAACTTGCGATCACTGTGATGGTCATAGATATAATCAAGAAACATTAGAAGTTAAATACAACGGCAAAAACATTAATGATGTTTTAGAAATGACTGTTGAACAAGCAATGCATTTTTTTGGTATTCATAGTAAAATTACCCAAAAATTACAAACATTAATTGACGTCGGTCTTGACTATATTAAATTAGGTCAACCAGCAACTACCTTAAGTGGTGGAGAAGCACAACGGGTTAAATTATCATCTGAATTGCAAAAGAAATCAACTGGTAAGACTTTATATCTACTAGATGAACCAACAACTGGATTACATTCATATGATGTGCAAAAATTATTGAACGTCTTAAATAGAATTGTTGATCAAGGCAATACAGTAATTGTTATTGAACATAATTTAGACGTCATTAAATCAGCTGATCATATCATTGATTTAGGTCCTGGCGGTGGAAAAAATGGTGGCAGAATTGTTGCTACCGGAACCCCAGAACAAGTTGCAAAAAACCAAAATTCATATACAGGAATATTTTTAAATAAAATTCTTTAATGAATAATTCAGTTATTAATATAAAATTAATAAATAGATTTCATGATAAAAAAGGAGGAATATGGCAGATTTTGCTGGAGTACAGTTAAAAGTTGGACCTTTTTATGTATATTCACTATGCATTATGCTAGGGATGTTAGCTTCAATATTAACTGTATTGTTTTTCTGAAAAAGAGAGAAGTATTCTTTTGACAGATTTGCAATTTTAATTTTTATAGCACTTCCAACTGCCATTGTTGGAGCTAGAATGTTTTTCATCATTCAACAAGCAATTGCGCATAATTGACAAACTGTAAAACGTTTCTGAGCAATTTGAGAAGGTGGTTTATCAATTCATGGTGGGGTTATTGTTTCAACTATATGTTGTGTAGCTTACGTTGTATTTTCAAAACACCCAAAGAGAATTGATTTAAAGAAAGCGTTTAGTATTATTTTACCCGCTGTTTTAATCGGACAAGCAATTGGTAGATGAGGAAACTTTGCTAACCACGAAGTTTATGGTGGTATTATGGAAGAAAACTCATTGGCTTTCAAGATATTACCAAGCGTAATTAGACAACATATGTTTATTTCTGGTCATTACAGATTACCATTATTCTTGTATGAATCAATTGCAAACTTTGTAGGTTATATCGTTATTGTTTGAATTTTAAACTTTTTTAACTGATTAAGACCCGGAACCACAGCAGGAATATATATTCTTTACTACGGAATTATTAGATTTGGTATGGAGCCATTGCGTGAAGATAACTATACAATCTATAAAGTTATTTCAGCACTATATATTGTTGTTGGAATTATCTTTGTTATTGTATGTGAATTCATGGGTTCATCTAAATATAACGTATATAAAGTTCCATTATATAAACCACAATGAACTAAAAAATACTTTTATTTCATTGTGTATGAACCAAAAAATACTGGTATTAACTTCAATTTAAAATCAAAGAATAACAAAACAGCTGTAGCTGCTAAGGAATAAAATGAATAATTCATTTGATGTAATAATAATTGGAGCTGGGCCAGCTGGTTTAACTGCAGCTTTATATCTAGCCAGAAACAATGCCAAAGTTGCATTTATTGAATCAAAAATGCCTGGTGGTAAAATGGCTGAACAAAGCAAAATTGAAAACTATCCTGGTTATTCATTTATTTCAGGGCCAGAGATTTCAATTAAAATGTTAAGTCAAGCTAAAGAAAACGGTGCTCAATTTATATACGGAAAAGTAATTGATTTTAATTGAAAAGAAGAAAATAAAATATTTGAAATTGGTTTAGAAAATAAAACAGATTTAATTTATGCAAAAGCAATAATTGTTGCTACTGGTATGCGTAATTTAATTCCGTTAGATGTTGAAAACATTGAGTTTTTCAACCAACGTGGTGTTTCATATTGTGCTGTATGTGATGGGGCTTTATATAAAGGTAAACCTTGTGCAATCATTGGTGGTGGAAACTCTGCATTTGAAGAATCAGCATACCTTGCATCAATGGCATCAGAGGTACATATCTTTGTAAGAGATGGGATTATTGCTGAAAAGAAATTAGTTGAAGATGCTAAAAAACATAACAATATCTTTATTCATGAAAACTCTAAAATATTAAAATTAATTGGTGAAACAGAAGTTCAAGAAATTGAAGCTAATATCAATGGAAACATTGTTAAAATGAATATAAATTGTGTTTTCCCATACATTGGTTTTAGACCAAATACTGAATTTCTAAAAAACAAAATTGAATTAAACAAAGCTGGTTTTATTGTCGTTGATGAACACATGGAAACTTCAATGAAAAACGTATTCGCCGCAGGTGATGTTATTGAAAAACACGTTAGACAAATCACAACTGCAACTGGCGATGGAACCATTGCTGCTAAATCTATTAGCAATCGTATTTAAAACGCAATGACTGCGTTTTTTTATTGCGATTTTTCATAAAATCGGTTATTTATAACTTTATGGTAAAATATTATTGTTAAATTTCAACATATATAAAGGATTAAAATGGCACAAAACAAAAGATCAGAACAAAGAAGATTTCTATTTGCAATTGACTTAGATGGAACATTATTAGCAGATTCAGCACTTGGAACTGTTCATCCAAAAACCGAAGAAGCAATTAAAAGAGCGGTTAAAGAAGGGCACATTGTATGTATTATCACCGGTAGACCATGAAGATCGACTAAACCAATTTATGAACAATTGGGTTTAAATGCAATCGTTGGTAACTACAATGGTGCACATATTCACAACCCTTCTGATCCATTCTTTATTCCAGCAATTTCATATCTAGACCTTAATGAGGTTCTATATATTTTAGGAGATCCGAAAGTTTCAGCTGAAATTACTAACTATGCAATCGAAGGACCAGATTGAGTTCAATTAGCACATAGAGATCCTAACCTTGAAAGAGTGTTTGGCTTCGACAAGGCAACTAAATTTAGAGAAGAAATTAACTTACAAAAACTTCCATTAAAACCAACAGGAATTGTTTTTGACTGTAAATTAACAACTGATGTTGTAGACTTGCTAACATACTTAAAAAGAAGATATGGGGATTTAGGCGAATTCTCATCTTGATCAAAAGGTGCTGGTTTATCACCTATTTTTGACATAACTTCAATTGGTGTTAATAAAGGTAAAGTTATTTCATTAATTATGAGATACTACAATATTGACATTCAAGACACAGTTGTTATTGGGGATTCATTCAACGACTCACCAATGTATGAAGTGGGAAATGTTGGTGTCGCACCTGCAAACGCAGAACCATTAATTAAACAAATGGCAACTGTTGTTATGAAACAAACTAACAAAGAAGGTGCAGTAGGTTACTTCATTGACGCTTTCTTAAATAACCCAGAAAAATACATCAAAATGGGATTAAAGAAACAAAGCGAGAAAAAAGATAATCTACAAGTTGTAAAAGCAGATAACTTCTATAACGAAGAAGAAAAATAATATTTAAGGATAAATAATGAATTATAACGAAATTATTGGAGTTGATGAAACTGGCGTTGGCGATTATTTCGGACCAATTGTATCAGTTGCTTGTTATATCCCAAATCAACACATAGATTTGATTAAACAGTTAAATGTCAAGGATAGCAAGAAACTAACTGATAAAAAAATTCTTGAAATAGTTCCAACGATTATGAAATTGGTTTATTATAAACAAACAATTCTTACTCAAGATGGTTATAATAAATTAATTAAAGCTAAAATCAATAACAATGAAATAAAGACATTAATTCATTCAAATACCTTAAATAATTTCATTAATGCTTATAACGTATGTAATACAGTTTTAATTGATCAATATACAGCAAACAATGCTATTTTTGAAAAACATTATCAAAAATTACAATCAATTCCTTGATTGAATGTATCTAAACCTAAATTAAATATCATTTTAGAAACCAAAGCTGAAGATAAATCTCTTGCTGTTGCATGTGCTTCAATTATTGCTAGGGCTGAATTTCTAAAATATATGAATGTACAAAATCAAAAATACAACATCGAATTTAAATTAGGTGCATCAAACAAAGTTGATGAACAAGCTGCATTGTTTATTCAACAACACGGAATCACTGAATTAAGCAAGGTTGCGAAAATTTCATTTAAAACTACACAAAAAGCATTAGATATGATTAACGATAAATAATAAAAAACGCTAATGGTTTAATATACCAAAAGCGTTTTATTTTTTATTATTCAAAATATGTTCAAAAGAAGTGTAATTAATATCGCCTGAATATCTTGAAAAGAAAGTTTCTAGATAAATTTTCAATTCTTCATCATAGGTTCTACGTTCTTGATCGGTTGTTGAGAATAAAGACATTTTCTTTTTAATATCATCGTATGTCTTACCATCAAAAATTAATTTATTTGTTCTGAAACATTTTGTTAAATATGGAATTAAATATTCTGTTACTAAACCAAATTTAACAATCATTTTATGTAAATCTTCTCTTAAATTCTTTTGAACAATTTCATGATATAGTTCTCTTGAAGAAGCACCTGAATTGAAATGTCCTGCATTGATATCTTGAATTAATTTTTCTAACAATTCTTTTTTGTTTTTCAATTCATATGAGTTCTCAATTGCATCTAAGATATATTTAAAGTCAATACCTTCCATTTTTTCACGATAAGCATCAATAACTCTTAAAATATAATCAACATCAATGTCGTATTGTTTGATTAATTCCATATCAAAAATGCAATCATCTTCAACATTTTCCTTATGTTTTGGTCTAAATTTATCGTGATATTGTCCATACATACCGCAATAATTTTGGAAATCATATTCCGACATAATATCAGCTTCCATTTCCTTAAAACCTTCAAATCCCATTAATATATTACGTAATCTTAAGAATTTAGTAAAAGTATTAACGAATTCTTTTTGCGTTGCTTCATCATCAATTTGATTTTTAGGATCAAAATTTTCTTTAATCTTATTTGCTAAATCAATGTATCCATCTTCATGTGTTCCATTATCTTCTGTAGTGCCATATAAGAAATCATTTTTAGTTCCGATGAAAACAGTTTTTTCACTTTCGTGATCAGTTGCGTATAATAAAATTGCATCATCGATTTCTTTTTGAATATCAACAAAGGAAACAATGTTTCCATATGATTTAACTGAGTTATAAATTCTGTTAGTTCTACTAAATGCTTGTAATAAACCGTGATATCTTAATTTCTTATCTAATCACAATGTATTTAATAGTTTTGAGTCAAACCCTGTTAAAAACATATTAACAACAATTAAAATATCGATTTCACGTTGTTTCATTCTTAATGAAATATCTTTGTAGTAATTATCAAATTGTTGATTATTGATTTGATAATTAGTTTTAAAGGTTTTATTATAATCATTCATTGCCATTTGTAAGAAATTCTTATCTTCAATGTTCAATGACTCAACATCGTCTAATTTAACTTCATCATCTAAAACTTCACCATTTTCATTAACTGGTGTATTGGTAAAGATAGTAGCGATTACATAATCTTTATTTAATGCTTTTAATTGTTTTTTAAATTCAAGATAGTATCTTTTAGCAGCTTTGATTGAATCAACAGCAAACAATGAGTTAAAACCAGATAAATTTTTATTTTCATATTTTGCATTATCAATATTCTTTAAAGAATTTGCAATGTCTATATTGAATTTATGAACATAATTAGCTTCTTTACGTTTGGTCTTACGATCGAAATTTTCAATAATATAACGAGTAATTTTTTCAACTCTTTCATCGCTTAAAATAATTGAGTTTTTATCAATTGCTTCAACCATTTGATCTTCAATTTCATCTTTCAATCTGACAGTTGAAAACATTTCATAATGAAATGGTAATACGTTTCTATCAGCAATTGCATTATGCATTGTGTAGCAGTGTAGACGATCACCGAAAACTTCTTCTGTGGTTAATAAAATACCATCACGATGATTGTCACCAGCATTTTTAACAAAAATAGGAGTGCCAGTGAAACCAAATAGGTGATATTTCTTGAAATTCTTAATAATGTTTTTATGCATTTCACCAAATTGTGAACGGTGACATTCATCAAAAATCATAACAATGTGTTTGTTATAAACACTCTTATCTTCATTTCTCTTTAAGAAATTGTTTAATTTTTGAATAGTTGTAATTATTAAACGATGTTTATCTAACTTGGATAATAATTGTTCGCTCAATACTTTGGTATTGATATTTCCATTCGCACAATCTTTTTGAAAATTATTATATTCACGAATTGTTTGATAGTCTAAATCTTTTCTATCAACGACAAATAATACCTTATCAATATCATTGTTTTGTAATAACAGTTGAGCTGTTTTAAATGAAGTGAGTGTTTTACCAGAACCGGTTGTATGTCAAATATAACCACCGGCTTCAACTTTTCCTCATTTCTTATAACTTGAAGAAATTTTAACCTTAGATATAATTCTTTCAGCGGCAGCTATTTGATATGGACGCATAACTAATAATTGTTTGTCTTCTGTTAAAACACAATATTTAGTAATTAAATTTAATATTGTGTTTTTAGCAAAAAATGTATTAGTGAAATCCATTAAATCTAAAATAGTTTTATTCTTAACATCCGTTCAGAAATGTGTGAATTTGAAGTTATTAGCATTTACAACACTTGATTTATTTGAATCTTCAATTTTTCTTCTAATTGAATTTGAATAATATTTAGTTGTTGTTCCATTTGAAATAACGAAAATTTGGATATATTCAAATAAACCTGAGTTAGTAGAAAAACTTTCACTATATCTTTTGATTTGGTTAAAAGCTTCTTCAATAGAGATTCCACGTCTTTTTAATTCAATATGAACTAATGGCAATCCATTAACTAGTATTGTAACGTCGTATCTTACTCTTTCGAAACCGCTTTTACTTGAAAATTGGTTAATAACTTGTAATTTGTTATTATGAATGTTTTCTTTATCAATTAATTTAATATTACGTATTGTTCCATCATCTTTTTTTAATTCAAAAATATGTTCTTTTTGAATAATCTCTGTCTTCCGTACAATATTAAAATTGTCAGATGCAATCTTGTTAAAATAAATTTCGTTTCATTCAGAATCACTAAATTTATAGTTATTCAAACGTTCTAATTGAACCCTTAAATTACTAATTAATTCCTTATCATTTTTAACAGGAGCATATTCATAATTTAATTGCATCAATAAATTAATAAATTCATATTCCAATTCAGCTTCTGTTTGATAATTTGTTTTGTTCTCTAATGTTGGAACGTAATCGCTCATAATCACATAATCATTTTGATTTTCAATATTATTTATTTCACCAATTTTCAATTTATTTGTCATAGTTTTTCCTCTATATATAAATTATAAAGATAGTTTTTTAAATATTAAATTTAAATAATATTCATATTGTTTTTCGCGCAATTTTATTTCTTTTGGTAGCCCTTCTATTATGTTATTGAATACTGAATTAAAAAGTTGTGAAAATTTCATTTCAAATTACACAAAAATCATTCGATATGATCAACGATAATAATAAAAAATGCAAATGGTTTAATAAACCAAAAGCATTTATTCAAAATATGTTTTTTGAATAATTTTTATATGTCATACAAAGATAACAATTTTTAATAAAATAAATTTATAAGTCGTATTCTAATTTGAGAGCCTTATAATTTGTTGTTTTTTTAAGAAAAATTTTTGCAGCAATTGTGGGATTCAACTGTCTAACTTTATTCAATTTAAAAATCATCAAATCTTTTTCAATAACAATGTCTTCTACGCGAACAAAAAACAAAGGATTGATTTTGTAACCTGATATTTTGCCGGAAGATCCTCTCTGAATTCTAGGAAGTAAATTTTTGCTTGATATTTTTACAATATCATCAACAATGATAGCACTCTTTTTTAGTAAAAAATTTCTTAATTTATTTGGTGTTCAAACACTATAATCATTTCTTCCTGCTGGTCTAATTTCTCCACTAATATCGGATCAAATATCTATATGATTAGATGGTATCATAATTAAATTATTTTGATTATCTTCACTACATATAACATCTGCTTGTTTAGTGAAATTATTAAAATAATTTAAAATTGTGGCCATTTGTATGCTCTTTCTTGTAAAGTTTTTAATATTTGTTCCAATTGAATCAAAAAAATTTAAATTTTTATGTTCAGATAACATCAATTCAAAATTTGAATAAGAATGCAATCACTCACTTGTGATTAATAACTTACCGTCTTCTTTATATTTTGGCAAATCAATTTCACTTGTTTTTGCTGCAGGCTCTTTAAATTCTATTGTAAATATCATATTATTTAAAATTGTAACTAAAATGCTATCTATTCCAGCAGGTCCTCCTGCTTGAATCAAAAGTTTAGTTTTCTCATTGTTTTCATAAATATATCTTGGTTTCAAATTTAAAGATTTCATAATTTCTACAATTTGGTTATTAAATGAATATTGTTCTTCATAACAATTATAAAAGGTTGTTAAGTTATACATGTTTGCCAAGGTCTGAGCATATATGCATTCACTAAACACTGCAGATTGAATATTTTTATTGCGTTCTTTGCTTTTTAAAATCTGATGATATAAAGAAGGACAAATTTCTTTTATTTCATTATATTTATCCATTGATGAATTTGACTTCAAATCTTCTCAAATTTTGTTTCGCTCTTTTTTATTTAAGATAACTTTATGAGAAGGTAATGAATAAAATTCTTTTAAAAAATATAATTGCTCTTTAGTTAAGGATTTTTTTAACATAATTAAATTTTAAAATAATTATTATGTATTTCAATTAATTCGTCCGTTTTCATTTCTAAACCAAGGATATTTAAAATTCTTTCGTTTATTATATTTCTATATTTGTCTGGAAATTTGATATTTTCTTGCATCATATTACAATTATTCTTTTTAATAATGTGATGACTTTCAATATCAGTCATCTCTTTTCTGATTTTTTGAAAAAACTTCTTATCTTCCAAGGATAAAAGATTGATTGGGAGAGGAATACTTTTTAAAGTGTTTGAAGAAAGATTTATAGCCCCTTCAAATATCCTTCATCATCAATAAGCAAAACTTGAATTTATTAAGCAATAACAAAAATCATATACACTTTCATTATCAAAAAATAAAGTAAAGGAATTAGCTCTATTTAATTTTTTTGAACTTGCTGTAGTATAGTAACGACAAGTTTTGGGTATATCCAAAAATAATTGACTTTCATTAGATAATACGAAATCATTTATATTAAATTTAGATTTAGATACTCAACAGTTATATAAATCCAACAATTTGCTATCGATTTTTTTAAATTTATCATTATGTTTGTTAATAATTTGACGATATTTTGGTAATGTAGCTCTTAAAACTGAATCTTTTAGAATCTCCTCTCTTTGTTCAGTTTTAAATCTAATAAGAGGACTTATTTTAAATCCCAATGTTTCTTGTTTATTAAAAACTGTTATTGCAGCTCTAACAGAATTACCTTTATTACTATTAAAAATACCATATTTTTTCCCTGCGAAAATAGTTCCTGGAACATTATCAAACGAAATTACAAACCCCCCGCCCAACAATGACATTTTTTCTCTTAATAAATAAAATTTATTAGAAGAAAGAAAACTAAAAGGCGATATTATAACGGCAGCGTTTGACTCTTCAATTATTTTTTCAATAAAAATTGCATACAATTCTTTACTTTTTAAAGAAATGTCTGTTTTTTTTCAAGATACTAAAGGGGTGTCTATTTTTGCATACGGTGGATTTGAAATAACTTTCGAATTATGTGGTAATTTGATTTTTTCATTTAAAAAATCACCACATGTTGTATTAATGTTTGCAAATGATTCTTTACCATATTTAATTGAAATTAAAGTTTTACAAATTAACATTGCCGTTTCATCTAAATCATACAAATAAATCTTCTTATCATTTATCATTTTTTTTGCTTCATTATAATTTAACAACTCTAAATATTCCAAAATCAAGCGACCTGTCCCACATGCTACATCGCAAATATTTTCGCCATTCAATTCTAAAAATCATTGAGACATTAATTTCGCAACATCTTTAGGCGTGTAATATTGACCCATTTTCTTCTTGCTAGTTTTATCAACTCTAGCCAAGCCAATTTCATATACTTCATGAATATTGTCAAAATTAAAAAACTCAGGAATGTGTGAAAAATCAACATTTCTTAAATAGTTACAAATATCAATTCATGTTGTTTTCAATCCTTTAGAATCAATATCTTCAAAATATTTATTCATATCATAATTCGCAAATTTTGACAATAACATATTTCACATACCTTCTTCAACTTAATATCAGATTAATATAATACAATTATATTAATTAATATATCAATTTATTTTAAAAGTTTATTAATTATTTCAATAGTATGAATATAGTGGAGGTCATGTTTTATGAAGAAAAAAATTAACATTTTTATTTCGTTTTCTCATAATTATAAAAATAATTATCTTTGCAACAAATTACAAGATAAATTAAATAATGAAGAATATATTATAAATTTCAGTGAGAAAGAAGATAAAAGTGAATATTCAATTCAAACCATTTGAGACTATTTAGCTAGTAGAATTAAACAATCTTCTTGTACTATTTTATTAATGACACAAGATCTATTATTTGAAAATAAACATAAAATAAGCTATATTCCTAATGATTTTGAACATTCAGGATGAATTTATAAAGAAATATCTGCTTCTTTAAGAGATTGAAAAGAAAATAGAATTAATGGATTAGTATGTGTTGTCGAAGAGAGTATTGCTAATTGATTTCGAGAAACTGTTTCTGTTATTGAATTTACACCATTTATAAATAGAAATTATTATTTATTTCCAGAAATATTGGAATTAAATAAAAAATACATTATTTTTGCTTCTTATTTCGATTTCTTTAATAATCCTTCAAAATTTATCAAGTTAGCACTAGAAAATAGAAAAAAACAAATAAATACTAACGGAGAGGAGTTTAACATTTTTTATGAACCGCATAACAAAAAATAACCACAAATTTTTAGAGGCAGTATACATAAATAACCTAAATACTATACAAAGTATTATTTCAAGACTTTCAAAAATTGGAATTACAATTTTTTCAGTTTCCTTAACTATATTCTCAATTATGTTTCCACTGATATTATCTTTAAACATACCGAAATGAGCAAGATGTTTTCTATGTCTTTCTTTAATAATTATTCAGTTTTGTTTCTTTATATCACATTTAATTAATTTAAAAAATGAACGTATATGAATTCAGATATATGAAGAAAAATCTAAATTGAATATTGCTGATTTACAAACAAACAATAATATGCCGGAAATTCTTAAAAATGATTTCAATAGTAAAAAGAAATTTTCTAATATTAGATGATCTTCTCTTTTAAAATCATGATGAAGCCTTTGTTGATTTATTATTATTCTACTTTTAATAATTACAAATATCTTAATAATCTTTATTTAATGATGTCCCAGTTAATCATTAATATCTTTAATCATTATAAGTGATGAGTTATTTTCAATCTTTTTAGCGCAAGTAATTTTAAAATATGCAATTATATCTTTAGACAAATTATCAATATAACAATATGAGGATTGGATAGGTTTTATTGCAAATAAACAAGAGAAAGTAGTTCCAATAATTACTTTTGCATCGCATAAATAAGGATTAGAAACTATCTTATAACTTGCAATATAACCACTAGAGTATAATTCGTCATCAGATGATAGTTTTATTTTGTGTTCTAATAAACCTGTGGTGGCTATCTTATCAAATATAATTGGATCAACTGAAATTGTTATTTCATCGCGATCGATAAAATAATTCTCCTCATTTTCATTTAAAATCAAAGATAGTTTTGTTGCTTCATCAACTAATTTCTTATAAATTTCTATGCCAGTTGCTTTATTGAAATCCATAATTATTTTGTTTTCTTTGTTGATATTTTCTTCTAGATATTTAAAAGATTCTTTTTCATTGTTTTTAATAAATTTTGCATAGAAATCATAATGTAATTTAGAAATAAAGGTTTGAATTTCTGCCAATTTATACCAGTTTGGTACTTCATGCATTAAATAAGTATAATTTTCTCATTCCATTGGATTATCAACTTTAATGGTTGATAGAGCACATTTCCCGCTATCGTATTCATTTTCTTTCTTTCTTAAAACAATTGGGTCTAGTTTAATAAAATTCAATTTATCATTGATATCTATTGAACTCAAACGACCACCATTAGAAAAAATCGAGAATATAGAATAACGCTTTAATAAATATGACAACAATTTTCTATTTTCTTCATTTGATAAATCAAATCTTTTATTACTATCACTGTTTCTTGTCAGCTTCTCATCAATTGTATTTATTCATGCTATATCAAATAATTCTTGAATATCTTTTCTTTGCATATATTCCTTTCATTAATAAATTTCTATTTAATAATATTAAATTAATAATTTAATAACAATCCAGTATTTGTTATTAATAACAAATTAATAATCTCGTGAATTTCTACAAGTAATTTTCAAAATAAGGGCTTAATCAAAAAAATTATTATATCAGGCTGTATCTCTTATCTAAAACTCTTATATAACTCTATACCTTTTAATTAATTATTATGCGGATCATAACAAATTGAATATGCATTACCATAACTTTCAATTTGTCTTCTTCTTTTTCATAAAGCGTTATTAATATAATATTCAGGATTTTTTATAAACTGATCATATGACACAAATTCAATATATCACTCATTTAAAGAAATAATCTCTGGACACCATTCAGGATATTTGTCTCTAATTGTCACAACATTATTATAATAATGTCCAGAATTTACTATATGATGCACATATTCATCTTCACACACACAAATTAGTGCATTGATTCTATTTTCTTTTCAATCTCTTAAAGAAGCAGATATTTCTTTATAAATTCATCCTGAATGTTCAAAATCATTAGGAATATAGCTTATTTTATGTTTATTTTTAAATAATAGATCTTGTGTCATTAATAAAATAGTACAAGAAGATTGTTTAATTCTACTAGCTAAATAGTCTCAAATGGTTTGAATTGAATATTCACTTTTATCTTCTTTCTCACTGAAATCCAAGATATAACCTTTATTTTTCAATGTGTCACGCAAATTTTCAAAAAGAATATTATTTTTGTAACCGTGCGAATAAGAAATGAAAGTTTTGACTTTATTTTCCATTTTTAACCTTTCTTTTTTAAAATTCTTTTATATTAATATCTCTTATATCTATAAGTATACTTTTATATGTCCGTAAATTTAAGAAAAATCTCACGATATATTTCATGAGATTTTTAAATTATTATTTATCCTTATTTAAGTCGTCTGGATTTACACCACTGTTTTTTAACATTTCCATAGCTTGAGCTAATTTAGCATCAAATTCATTTTGTTTCTTTTCAAGTTCTTCAATATTTTTTGCATTAACTAGATCTTGGAATTCTTTTAATTCTTTTTCTAATTCAGCTTTTTTATCTTCTGGTAATTGTTTTGCTTCTTCTGAAGATAAAGTTTTTTGTAATTGGTTAATTGTTTGCTCTGCTCTAACAGTAACTTCAATTTCGTGACGTTTTTTCTTATCTGCTTCTCTATTTTCTTCAGCTTCTTTAACCATTTTTTGAACTTCTTCTTCTGATAATTTTGAAGTATTTTGAATAGTAATGGTTTGTTCTTTATTGGTTTTCTTGTCTTTAGCTGTTACTGTTGTAATACCATTTACGTCAATTGAGAAACTTACTTCAATTTGAGGAACACCACGAGGTGCTGGTTCAATTCCTTCTAGGTTGAATTGACCTAAAATTTTGTTATCTGAAGCAATTTGTCTTTCACCTTGTGTAATAACAATAGTTACTGCATTTTGATTATCCGCTGCTGTTGTAAATACTTCTGATTTAGTTACAGGAATTGTTGTGTTTCTTGGAATTAAAGGAGCTACTAGATTTCCTTCAACTACAATACCTAATGTTAAAGGAGTAACGTCAAGTAGTAAAACATCTTGAATATCTCCTGCTAAAATTGCACCTTGAATTGCAGCCCCAACTGAAACAACTTCGTCTGGGTTAATTGAGTTATTTGGTTTCTTACCTGTAATTTCTTCAACTAATTTTTGAACAGCTGGAATTCTTGTTGAACCACCAACTAATAAAACTTCATCTAAATCAGAGAATTTCAATTTAGCTTGTTCAATAGAATCTAATAATGGTTTTTTAGTTCTTTCTAATAGGTTTGCTGTCATTTGTTCAAATTCTGATCTTTTTAGTTCTAATTCAGCATTAATTGGACCGGTTGCTGACATAGCAAGGAATGGTAATGAAATATTTGCAATCATGCTTTGTGATAAAGTAATTTTTGCTCTTTCTGCCTCTTCTTTTAATCTAGCCATAGCCATTTTATCAGAACGAGGGTCATAGCTGTATTTGTCATTAATTTCATGAATCATTCAGTTAACAATTGCATTATCTCAATCATCTCCACCTAAATGGTTATCTCCTGATGTTGCTAGAACTTCAAATGTTCCGCTTTCTAGTTCAAGAATTGAAACGTCAAATGTTCCTCCACCTAGGTCAAATACTAAGATTTTGTGGTTCTTTTCTTTATCTTTATCTAAACCAAATGCTAATGCAGCTGCTGTAGGTTCGTTAATGATTCTAACTACATCTAATCCAGCAATAACACCGGCGTTTTTAGTTGCTTCACGTTGTGCGTTGTCAAAATATGCAGGAACTGTAATAACAGCTTTTTTAACTGAATGACCGATTTTCTTTTCAGCATATTCTTTCATATATGCAAGAATTAATGCGGAAATTTCTTCTGGTTTGTAATCTTTGTTGTTTGCATGAACAGTTTTTGATGAACCCATCAATCTTTTAATTGATGCAATACTATCTGGGTTAGTTTCTAGTTGTCTTTTTGCAACTTCTCCAATGATTGTTTCGTTGTTTTTAAAAGCAACAACAGATGGTGTAGTTCTTTTTCCAGTTGGACCTTCTAATACTTTTGGTTGTCCATTTTCAATAATTGAAACAACTGAGTTTGTTGTTCCTAAGTCTATTCCTAAAATAATTTCTTTAGCCATAATAGCCTCCTAAATAATTAACTTTCTTAATTAATAACTAAATTGTAGCACATTTTTTAGCACTCTACACAATAAAGTGCTAATTTTTTAAATTTAATAGAAAAAGATAGTTTCCTATCTATTTCGCAACAATCACCAATGCAGGTTTAATTACACGATCATGTAATTTATAACCAATATTTCTTATTTCTACAATTGCATCTTTACTAAAATCAGATAATTCTTTTAATTCAAATACTTGATGCAATTCAGGATTAAAGGTATCGTTAATTTTTGGTTCAATTTTTGAAACACCAAAATCAGATAATATGTTGTCAATTTGTGTATATAACATATTAAAACCGATTGCAAAATTCTTAACACCAGGGTTATCCATATTTAATGCAGCTTTAATTGCTATTTCTATATTATTTAAAGGATTGATAATCTCTTCAAGGAATTTCTGCAACGCATATTGTTTTGCATTTTTTAATTCACTATCTAAATGTTCTGAATTTTTTAATTTATGTTCATTAATTTCAGTTTGTGCTTTTTTCTGTAATTGAGCAATTTGGTCTTTAAATTCATGTTGTAATTTAATTAATTCATTTTTTAGATTAACTTCTTTTAATTCTAAATTAGATTTTTGTTCAAATAGCTTTACGTTTTCATTACTTAAAATCTTATTTTCCTTAATTAATTCAGCAAGTAATCCAGTTGGTTTGCTATGTTCAATAATTTTAATTTCATAATTTAGTTTATGTTTTTCTTTCATTTTATGAAATTTAAAAGGCTCATCTAATGATTTATATTCAAAATCTAATAGAAATTCATTAATTAATGGATATTTATTATCTCCAATGTTTAATTCAATTACATCTTGACCATATGGATAGTTAATAGTTTTTTTATTAACTTCTTTAATTTCTAGTCTAACTAAATCATATTTATTAATTATCATGTTTTTTCTCCTTTAGGATTTTTTCTAACATATTAAGTAGTTCAAATGAATCTTCAAAATTAATATTACTTGGACCAACAACACTTAATTCTTTGATATTCTCATTATTAGCGAAATCAATCTTTTTGCTAATAATACTTAAGTTAGGACGACTAACATCTAATTTAATATTATTATCTTCATCTAAATTGTTTTCAATTGTTTCTCATACTGAATGGTTTTCAATTAAATCTAGAATATGTGCAAGTTCTTCTCTTTGAATATTTTTAGATAAAATAATGGCACCTTTATTAAAACTTTTGGTTTTTGTTTCTTCTTCAAAAACAAACACTTTTTTAACAAATTTTTCAAGAATGATTTCAAAATTCTTGATTTGTTGACTGAATATCGGCATTAAAGCTTGTGCTTTTAAACTTAATTCAATCAATGGTGTATCAATTAATCTTTCTTTAAATAATCTAATGGCAATTTTTAAATCATTAATTTCAATGTTTTCGTTTTCAAAATTAAACATCTTACTTTCAACTCTACCTGTACTTGTAACAATAACAACAATTGCAGAACTATCAGTTAAAGGTGTTAATTGAATACTTTTAAGTGTTTCTGAACCGTTATTTGATGTTGCAACAACAGTAACACCAACCATTTCTGAAACAATAGAAGCGGCTTCTTCTAATGTGGCATCAATCTTAATTCTTCTTTTTGCAAGTAGATCTTCTAGTTTTTCATTAAAGTATTTTTGAGGATTGTAGATTAAATATTTTGCATAATATTCAAGTCCGGTAGTTGAAGGAACACGGCCACCTGAAATATGATATTTTTCTAAAAAATTAATTTCTTCTAATCTTGCCATAACATTTCTGATTGTTGCTGAACTGCAATTTAATTTAAAACGTTCTACTAAAGTTTTAGAAGCAACTGGTTCTCCTGTTTCGATGTATAAATCAACAATTAATTTGAAATAATAATTTTCTTTTTCTTTTAATAAATTAGTCATAATTATATATTTTAGCACTAAATTAGCAATTAAAGGGTTAAAGTGCTAAAAATGTATAAATAAAAAAGCGAATGATCGCTTTATTGTTTCAATTTTACAATTGATATGGCGCGCTCGGCAGGAGTCGAACCCGCAACCTCTTGGGCCGTAACCAAACACTCTGTCCAATTGAGCTACGAGCGCATTTTTGGAGCCACCAACCAGATTCGAACTGGTAATCAGGGTGTTGCAGACCCATGCCTTGGCCATTTGGCTATGGTGGCAGCATGGTTACAAATGCTTAAATATTATAATACATTTTTAACAATAAATGTTTATTAATTTTGTTTAAATATTCAAAAACATATGTAACTGAATAATTTTTTATACTTTTCTTTTAAAAATTCTTGTATATAGAGCAATACTGCTTTTAAAAAGCTGTTCAACTTGTTCTAATCCAACATTAGAAGATTTACTTCAAGAAGTAGCGATAATTTTAATATCATTGCTTAAAATATCTACTGGCGACGATAGATAAAATGGCTTACGATTTACATTTCTATTATTAAAAACATTGATTAATTCATTAATAAATCATTCTGGTTTTTCCCCAACTGCCATTCTTTCTAAAAATAGGTAATCAACTTCTGATAATAATGAAAAAATATGTGCATTATATTCAGGATTTTTACTATTTTTTTGCAATGTTTGATACAAAGCATTAATATCAACAACAGCAACTGTTTTATTTAAATACATTACAAAAAATGTGGATAAAAATTTAATAATTGCCCTTGCATCTAAAAATGAATTATCAATGATTAAAAGGTTATCAGTTAACTCTAATTTATTCTTTACAACTTTAGATAAATAATCATTTAATTCAATATCAAAATTCTTGATTGCTTTTGAGAAATTGGTTAATATAGAACGTGGTTTTTTAATCAAAGGTGTTGTTAGATAATGGTGTAATTCAATTGGCAAAGGGGTAATATCTGTTAATCAAAAATTAGATAATATTTTCTCTTTTTTCACCATTTCAGTGTTAGTTATATCCATATCTAAACAATCATTAGAATTAATAATAATTTTTCATTCAGGTAATTTTTGATGATCGATGTAATCTAGATAATATTTAACTAATAAAGGGAATCCTGTTTTAATATGTTCTTCAGTTAATTTTAGATTTTTGATAATATCTAAAATTACTGGACAATTTAGAACATTATTTCTTAATTCCTCAACTACAGCTTGTTCCTTTTTACTTAATTTAGGGAACTTAAATAAATCAGCCATATTAACTCCTTAATTTTCTCATCCATCATCTGCTAATTCATATATGTAATTTAGATCCTCTAGATGCGTAGGTTTCATTACAACATTTGATTGCAGATTTTTATTAGTTGTTTTATTAATATAAATATTATCTAATTCTCTTTCAACATCAATTTCATTTAAGATATTTTTCTTAGCGAAATCTAAAGCAATTTTTTCTATATATTTAATAACAATACTTTTATTAACATTCAAAGAATAGTTAATAAATAAATTAATTGCTTTTCTAGAAAAATGTAATTGTTTTAGATGTTCAATCATTAACAATTGACCAGAGGTAGGTTCTGCTTTTAATATAGTGTAGATAAATATTTCAGGTTCTAGAGATTCCATTGCTAAATTACGATCGGTTAAAATGAAATCTTCATCATTTAGTTCAACATCAATGGTTTCATTTGGTTGAAAAACATCTAAAAAGTTTTTAGATATATCAACTAAACATGTTTTATCAAAATGAGTAACAGTTTTTACTTTGATTAATTGTTGGAATTTCTCTATGCCAATTTTTTCAATTAAAAGACTACTAATTAATTTATTTTGAGTAATCTCATTAGCATTTAGCGGTCTTTTTAATTGAAATAAATAACTTTGATCTTTGGTTAAAAAAGATTTAATTAAACCAGTTGCTTCAAGTAATTGTCTTGCTTTAACCATCTCTTCTTTAGAAATAGATAGAAATTCATTAGTATCATTATATGTAAAGTTATGACGTGCATCGTAGATAGTATGCATATCATATAAATATTGATATAAGGAAATGGCGTTAGGCCCAATAAATGGTTGATAAAATACACGTAGATTTTCTAAATCGCTTGATGTAATTGATTCGCTGTTTTCTATATAATATTTTTCCATTTACGCCACCTCCTTTTTTTGTTGTACATATATTATGAACTATACAGTTATTTTAGAAATGAATTATTTTTTGCATTTCAATAGTTTCAATAGTAAGCATTGACAGTTATTAACATAAACCCTTGTTTAAAATATATTTATAATTAAATATTTTTTAGAAAAATATGTCATTATTAACATCTACTATGGTTTTAAAAAATAGATATATGAAGGTGTATTTTAAGTTAATTTTTTGTGTAAAAATACCATCATTTTTTATTCTAAAAATTGACATTTTTTGCTTATATAAAAATAAACTAGCAAAATGCTAATTTATTTCCAATTTTATTAACTTATTTTTAATTAAATTAAGCTCTAGACTATCTAAAATTTCAATTGCGTCTGGTGTTAAACTAAAGTTTAATAAAGAAAGTTGTTGAATTTCAATAGTTTTTGTTAAAAAATCCGTTCTTAATGTTGCTAGATATTTATCACGCATTGCGTTTTCTTTACTATTAATTAATTTTTCTTTTGTTTTTCCAGTAATGTCATCTAAATGAGCATAGATATTTTCAAGCGTTTGATATTTTTCTAACAAACTTGTTGCGCTTTTAGGTCCTAACCCTTCAATACCTTTAAAGTTATCACTTGAATCCCCAACTATTGCTTTATAATCAATGACCTGTTCTGGGGTTATTCCGTAATAATCCATAAAGTTATCGATATTTAGGATAATATTTTCATTTTTAACCTTTTTAATAATTGATACATTATTTGTAATTAATTGATTTAAATCTTGGTCGGCAGAATATATTAAAATTTCATGTTCATTTTGAAACATTTTTGTTATTTTAGCAATGATATCATCTGCTTCATAACGTTCGACGTTTTCATTAGCAATATTACATGCAGTCAATAGTTCTTGAATTTTATTTAATTGAATATGAAAATCAGCTGGTGCTTTAGCTCTAGTTCCTTTGTATTGTTCATACATTTCATGTCTAAAGGTTTTAACTCTTGAATCAAAGGCAACAAATAGATGTGATACATTATGTTGTTTAATTAAAGCTAACATTGTGTTAAAGAAACCAACAATTGCATTTGTTGGAAAACCATTTTCTGTCTGTAGTGAAGCATTACCATATAATGTTGCAAAATATGATTTATAAGCTAAATATGTGCCATCAATTAATAAAATTTTACTCATGTTTTAATTTCCATCCTTTTAAGATATATTGGTTTTCGCTTTTAACATAAATATTCACCGAAACTAATTGTTTATTGAATTTCTTGTAATTTTCTATTGTTCCAAAATAGAAAATTGAGATTTTTTTAGTTGAATCCTGTAGATTAATTAAATAATATTGAGACCCATTTTTTGACGTTTTCTGCATAATTGAGTTACAGAATAAGGTTGTTAGATATTCATTCCCTATATGCATATCAATTAAACGTGAACCATTTACTTCAAAATCTTCTGTTAAAGATAAATTGTATATTTGACCCAATAATGCAATTTCATTTTCATTCTCTTCATCAATATTTTGTTCATATACAACATATGGTTTTCAATTTTTAATTGCATTATTAACTTCAGTTTGATTGTCATTGTTTCTTAAATACTTTAACATCAGCATTGTATCACTATTATTATTGTTGTTCAATAGTTCTGATAGCAATGTCATTTGATTATAGCCGAAGCATTTTAGAGCGTTTGCTTTAATTAAGATCTGAATAGTTGACAATCCAATTGATTTAACATTATCCATTCTTAATAAGAAATCAAAGAAGTTTTTATATACACCATTTAATTGACGTTCATTAATAATTAATTTAACACTTTCATTACCAATTCCCTTAATCATTGTTAAAGGTAAAACAATTTTATTATCCATAATAATTGCTTTATTGCTTGAATAGTTAATGTTTGGCGAAATAATTTCAATATCTAAATTTCTTGCTTCATTAGCGAATTTAGCAATTGTCGCATGACTTCCTTGTGCCGATGAAATAGCAGAAGCATAAAACTCTAATGGGAAATGTGCTTTTAAATAAGCCATTTGATATGAAAGTGTTGCATATGAAACGGCATGCGATTTATTAAACCCATAATCAGCAAATTTCTCTATATTATCAAATATATTTTGCGCATCTTTTAAGCTATAACCATTTTGAATAGCGGCTTTTATAAAAATTTCTTTTTCTTTTAACATTAAATCAACTTGCTTTTTAGAAATAATTCTTCTAATCAAGTCGGCATGTCCAAAACTAAAACCTGCAACTGCTTGAACAATTTGCATTATTTGTTCTTGATAGATAATAATTCCATATGTATTTTTTACAATTTCATCATATGTTGCATTGATTTTAGGAATTGCTTCTTTACCAAATTTACGTTTAACATATGTATTAATATGTTCCATTGGACCTGGACGATACAATGAAATAATTGCAGTAATATCATCAAAACTACTTACACCTACTTTTTTCAATGCATTCATCATTCCATAACTTTCAAGTTGGAAAATACCTGCCGTATTTCCTGAAGTTAATAATTTAAAAGTCAGTTGATCATTGTAATCAATTTTTGATAAATCAATCTCAATATTTTTACTTGATTTAATAAATGAAAGAATTTCTTTAATAGTAGTTAGTGTTCTTAAACCTAATATATCCATTTTTAACAAACCAAACTCTTCTAGGTATTCCATTGAGGTTTGTGTCTGTTGGATACCGTCTAATAAATAGGTAGGAATTTTATCAATAATTGGTTTTGAAGATAAAACAATACCAGCTGCATGTGTACCGCTTTGACGATATAAACCTTCTAATTTATTAGCTTCATACAATATTTGTTTAGACATAGAAAAATCAACTTCATTTAATTTATTTAATTCAAGAGCAAACTTTTTATTTGTTTCATATTCTTGCAATAAATTAATTTCAGCATCTGATATCGCTTTTGACACACTATTGATTTCTGAAATGTTTTTACCAAATGCGCTCATTACATCACGAATTGATGACTTTTTGCCCAATGTTGAATAAGTTACAATGTTTGCAACATTATTAACCCCATATTTATCAATTAAATATTGAAGAACTAAATGTCTTTTATCATCCTGAACATCAACGTCAATATCTGGCATTGTTACCCGTTCTGGATTTAAGAAACGTTCAAAAATTAAATTGTATTTAATCGGATCAATCTCAGTAATTCCTAAAATATATGACACTAATGAACCAGCTGCCGAACCACGCCCTGGGCCTACTGATATATCATTGTTTTTAGCATAATTAATTCAATCTTGAATGATTAAAAAATAATCTTCGAATTTCAATTGTTTAATAACGGATAATTCATACTTTAGACGTTCAGAATAGATTGAATTTCAATTTTCTTTTTTAAATAATTTAGGTAGATTTTGTTTAATTAAACGTTCTAGATATTCATATGAAGAAATATTTAAATCATTAGGATATTTAGGTAATTCAAATTTCTCTGTTTCAAAATGTATATAACATTGTTTCAAAAATTCGTTTGTTTGAATTATTAAATCTTTATATTCAACATCATCTTCAATTTCGAAAAATAATGGAATATAAAAATTAGCAATCTTTGAACTGTCTTTCATTTTAGACAAAACATCTATTGTTGAATTTTCATCAGCATTTAATATTGAAAAATGATTGATAATTAAACATTTGTGTGTATGCGTTTTAGTAAGTGAATTATTTTCTACTTCATTAATATCAATTCCATAATAATAATTATTTTGTTCAATTATGCAATTAGTTTGTCTTCAATAACCTAAAATTGGATGTTCAACAATGTAGATGTTATTATCTTTTAATATATCAATTAATTTAACATTCTCTTTACTTAATAATTTATAAGAAATTAATTTTATTGCGTTTCAACCATCTAAATTTTTTGGATATAGAATATATCTAAATAATTGACCATCAATGTCAATATCACAATCTAATCCGAATATTGGTTTTAAGTTTTCTTTTCTTGATTTACTTAATATTGGGGCGAAACTGAATAAATTATTATGTTCTGTAATGCTAAAATATTCAATGTTTTTCTCTTTTAACTGTTGAAATAAATTATCAATTGTTATAGTACTTTCAAGAAAAGAAAAAATAGTATTTAAATGTCCGTTAATTAATTTCATATAATAATAATTATATATGTTAATATTTTGATAAATTTTGATTAAACAAATTTGTGAAAAACATAGTTTAAAAATAAGAAAAATAAGGAGATTCTATGAACAATCCAAAAATAAAAATCATATTTGCGGGAACGGGAAATTTTTCTTCAAAAATTTTTGAATCTTTTATTAATAATACCGATTTTGAAATTACAGCTTTAATCAGCCAACCTAATAAAGCAATGGATCGTAATAAAAAATTTATTGAAACGCCAGTTGCTCAACTTGCTAAAAAGCATAATATTAAATTATTTCAACCAACAAAAATCAAAGAAATATATGAAGAATTGTTAAATTTAGATTTTGATTATTTTATTACCGCTGCTTTTGGTCAATTTATACCGAATTCTATCATTAAACTCGCTAAAAAAGCCGCTTTGAATGTTCATGGAAGTCTATTAGAAAAATATAGAGGGGCAGCGCCTATTCAACATGCCTTATTAAATAATGACAAAGAAACTGGTATTTCATTAATTTATATGATTGACAAAATGGATGCAGGAAATGTTCTATTTAGTGCAAAATGTTCAATCGAATCAAATGACACAGCATTAGAAATATATGATAAATTAGCACAATTAACAATAGATAATTTGCCAAATTGATTAAAAGAAATTTATATAAATCCTAAAGAAGGTTATATTCAAAAAGAAGAACTAGTAACTTTTGCTTCAAAAATTAATAATGAAGATTGTGAATTATTTTACAGCGATACCAAACAATTTGCTTTAAATAAAATTCGTGCTTTCAATGATCAACCGGGCGCATTTATTATACATAATAACAAACGCCTAAAGATTTTTAGAGCATCAATTGACAGAATATCAACTCCTTTATCTATTGAATTCAGCGATGGAAAATTATATTTAATTGAATATCAAATTGAAGGAAAACAAAAAGTAAAAATTATGTAATAAGTTAGTAAAATCTAACTTTTTTTATTTAAGTAACGCTTTATTGTATAAACAAATTTATAATTAAAATAGGTACTATATGAAAACAAAAGTAAAAACAAAAACAAACATAAATGAACTATTAACAACCGAAGAATTAAAAAGAGGTTATTCTTGTTTATCTAAATGAAAATTATTTTGCCTAATAACCAACATCATTGCTGCGATTATACTAATTATTGTTGTAACTTTGTATATAATATATAAACATTTTGATTTAATAAATTTCTTATTTAAACCATTCGTTTTAATGATAGTAGTAGCTTCTCTTGTTATTCAACTTGTAGTTTTCAATTCCAAATTTTATGATAATATAAAAAATGTTTTAGCTTATCTATATGCTAAAACTAATTTAAAAAGATTTAAACATTGATTTGCATTTGTGTTCATATCAGCACGTGCATACACATATAAAAAACATAAAAAAGAATGACTAAAATTGGTTGAAAAATATAAAAGTGAAGAACTTATAGAAAAAAATGAATAATAATTAAAAAAACATAAACAGTACTAAATAAAAAATGTTTATGTTTTTTAATTATTCAGGTTTTATTTTAATTGCTACAGCATTTTCAACTACTTCATTTTCTAATGCTTCTAATTCAGTTAATTCAGCTTCCAATTTTAAAGCTTCTTCAACATTTGGTTTTGTAACTGGATTTTTAGGAGCAAATAATTCGCATGTTTCACATGCTTTAGTAATTGATAAATTAAAGGTATTAATTTTTTGAGCAATATTAATTGTTTCTAATTTATCAAATGTAATTAAAGGTCTTAATACAGGAATAGTTGCAACGTTAGATATTGTATTAATTGATTCTAAAGTTTGGCTTGCTACTTGACCTAAACTTTCTCCATTAGAAATTGCTAAGATATTTAATTTTTTCGCTAATTTATCAGCTATTCTATAAAAACTTCTTCGCATTAATGTAATCTTGTATTTTTGATTAGAAGTTAAACCAATATAATTCATTAATTTTGTGTAATTTAATTGATATAAATTAGCTGTTCCTTGATATTTAGATAATATCTTCACCAATTGTTGCACTTTAGACGTTGTAACTTCATCTGTATGTGGAGGAGTGATAAAGTTTAAAAATGTTACTTTTAAACCTCTTTTTTGTAATAAAAATGCCGCAACAGGAGAATCAATTCCACCACTCATTAGATGTAAAACATTACCTGCAGTTTTATAAGGCATCCCACCCAATCCTGGAATTCTATCAATAAAAACATATGTCTTTTTATCGCGCAATTCAATATTGATTTCTAAATCGGGATTTTTTAAAGAAACAGATACATTTTCTTTATTTCTTAAAACAACTCCACCAAAGTGCATGTTTAATTCATTGGATGTCATTGGAAAATTTTTATTATGACGTCTTGAATTGATTGCAAATGAATTAAATTCTTTATCCTTAATAATTTCTAAAATCTTTGATTCAATAATTTCTAAATTCGTTTCTAATTCATAAACGCAAGAATATGAAGAAATACCAAAAATATATTTCAAAACTTCTAAATTATTTTCTGAATATTTAACAAAAGCTCGATCGTATTCAGTTATTACTTCTTCTTTTGGCATATACATTAAAAGATTTTCTTTCAATCGTTTAATGAAATCTATTTTGTTTTCACCTTTTAATGTTAATTCACCATATCTAATTAATATTTTTTGATACATAATCTATAACCTCTTGTTAATTAATATTCTTATTAATAAATTTGTTAATTTCGTCAATACATTTATTTATATTACTGTTTTTATAATTTTCAATTAAATCATTATATAACAATTTTGCCTCATGATTTTGACTAACTAAAGGGGATAATTTTTGAATTACAATTGCTATTGTTTTACTTTGTTCGAAAATCAACAATAACTTCTCTTTAATTAATGCAAACTCATCTAAAATTGAATCATATTCATTAGATTCTTGCAATGATTCATTATCTTTACTTATTCTTTTAAGAAAATTGTCTATTTCAATTTGTAAAGCTGTATTAATATCGACTTTTAATTCTTGAATTGCGGTTACTAAAATTAATAAAACTTCCTTCATTTGCATAATTTCATCATGTAAGGAAATTTCTAAATCTTTTTTATTATCATTTTTTTTATTGCTGATTTTTAATAATAGATTTCTAATATTTTTATTAATAAAAATTTGTTTTTTAATTAATACTTCAATGTCATCTTTTGTATTAATATTTCCTAAAATATCTCTATTTTTCAATATCTTTTGTTTAATTAAAGAAATTTCTTTTTTATATCTATTCAACTCAAATGATTCAATTTCTAAAATTTTGTTAAGGTATTTTTCATTTAAGTATGATAGTTTTTCTAATTGTTGATCAATTGTAGAATACAGACTTATAGTTTCTTTAAATTCTTGAATAATTAAGTCTATATTGTTGAATTTGAATTCAAGTTCTGTTCAACTATTTACTAAATTCAATGATTGTAATTTATTCTTGATTTCTTTATGATAATTCAATATTTGTTCTTTCATTTTCTTTAATATTGAAAAACTTTCATCGTCCTGAATTTCTTTAATATCAATGTCTATTTGTTTGTTAGCATAGTTTCAAATTGAATAATATTCATTGAAAAAATAAGTCAGTTCAATTATTTTTTTGTTTAATAAATTCGTTTTTTCAGACGTAATTTTATCATTAGCTTTAATAAAATCATGAGAATCAAAATAAGCAAATGTTTCGACAATATTCTTAAATTCTTGTTGTAGAAAATCATTAAATTGCGAAATATAATCGTAATATTTATTATTTTGTATTTCAAGCATTACATTTTGATGTGCTGTTCTTAAGGTTTGAATTTTTTTAAAAATATTCAATGCCTTAATTGTGTATTTATTGATAAATAAATCAATTTCTTTTGTAAGGATTGATAATGATTTAAATATTTTATAAATATTATTTCTATATCCAATCGTTTTTTTATAGCATTTCAAACAACGTTTATGATTGTTTAAATGTTTCTCAATTCAATTATCTAATTTATTTTTTTCTCAATCTAGTGATTTAATTTTTTCTTCATAAATTAATTGATATTCACTTAATTGTTTTTCTAAAATATTATAATCAGGATTAGTTATTGACATATTATGTAATTGTTCATAATTAGCAACAATTTTCTCTTTAAATTGAATATAAAATTGATGTTCTTTTGCAACTGAATTTTGAATAAATTTATAAACACTTTTCATCCGTCAATAAATAATGAAGAAAATATCAATTGCTATTAATAAAATAAGTAATATCGAAGATAATATAACGTGCATAGTATTAATTATAAAGAATATAATTAAAAACATATATAATATAACCTATGAAGAATACCAAAAAGATTATATTAGCATGTCAAAATTGCTTAAATAAGAATTATCGTGTAAATAAAAGCAACGAAGAAAGACTTATATTAAAGAAATTCTGCAAATTCTGCAATTGTGAAACCGAACATAAAGAGGAGAAATAATGGTCGATAAACTAGAATTTAATGTGCAAGAAAGTAAATCAAGCAAGCACCGCGAATCTACAATGAAAAATTTCGTTAAAGAAATTAAAAGAATTAAATGACCTAAACACAAAAAAGTGTGAAAATGATTCGGAATTACAATCACGTTTGTAGTTTTGATGGCAGTCTTTTGTTTCTTAATTACACTTGGTTTCACTGGTTTATGAAATATTGTAGGAATTAAAGCTTAGGAGTTATTATGAATGAAGAAAAGAAAATTTTTAAATGATACATGATTTCAACTGTATCTGGAAAAGAAGATAATGTTGCCGAGTCATTAAAAAACAAAATTAATGCAACCGGAATGAACGATTTCTTTAAAGATATCAAAATCTTTAAAATGCCTCACCTTTCAAATAAAGAATTAGAAAAGAAAACCAAAGGTGAAGAATACACAGTTAAATACGTAAATATCTACAAAGGTTACATCTTCTTAAATATGTCAATGACAGATGAAGCTTGATATTTAGTCAGAAACACTCAATATGTTACTGGTTTAATTGGTTCTTCAGGTAAGGGAGCAAAACCAACTCCAGTTAGCCGTGTTGATTTTCAAAACATGATTGAACAAGAAAAAAGATTACAAGAAAAATTTGATGCAGGAGATATCGAAACTGCATTCAAAGAAGGTACTATTGTTCAAGTTATTGAAGGTCCTTTCATAGGTGAAACAGGCGCAATTGTTAAAAGTGATGACATCAAACAAAAAGCATTTGTTAACATTGAACAATACGGAAGATATGTTCCTACAGAATTTGAATATAAAGTTTTAAAAATATGTGGTTAAAATAAAAACAGCTTTAATTAATAACGAAGCTGTTTTTTTAATATAAATTAAGTTTATTTTCAGTTTTATTCAATAATCTTTGAAAGTTTTTAAAGTGTTTTAACAAAATAAAGATTGTTGCGATAGATAGAATTATTGAATGCATATTAATTGGTATATCTACTTGCATATAGCCTAAAACACCAGTCCCAAAAATTGATCAAATTGATAATAATGAAACAATAATTGGAGTAATTGTTGAAGCAAGTGAAACATACTCAGTCATTGCAATAATAGTAACGTAAATTGCAACAAATATCATAAATAAATACAAATGGAAACCTAATGTAATTCCAAAGAAGCAAGCAACACCCTTACCGCCTTTGAATTTAAAATAGATTGGAAAAATATGTCCAATTAAAGCACCTAAACCAATAAATAAAGGAATAATATGCTTTGCATTATCTACATTTATGAACTTCTTACATAAAGAAACAATTAAGATTGGAATATAAGCCTTTAGTAAATCAAAGGTAAATACAGTTGCAGCAAATTTAAAACCCATGATTCTTAATACATTAGTTGCACCTGCGTTATTACTTCCCACAGATCTAATATCCTGGCCTTTAATTTTACTTACAATAATACCTAAATTAATTGACCCAATTCAATAACCTAATAGAAAAATAATTATATTAATTCAAATATATGTTGCAACCATACTAATTACTTATCTCTTTTTCATCTTTAATTTCAATCAATACACGATTAGTGGTCAAAATTTGGTCATTATTTAGAATATCATAATCAAAAAGAATTGTATCTTTAGCAATTACTACTTTCTTTAAATATCAATCAATTCAAAAATCTTGGACATCAGTTTTGAACAATCCTTTTTGACGTTGATGCAATACTAAATTGAATGACTGAATTCCATATGAAAAATTAACTGCTTTTTCTGAAATTTCTAAATGATGTGCTGTATTTGTTTGGTCAATAAAATCTAGAACAATAAATTCATCTTTAACAGTTTCTTTGTAATCAATTCAATCCGTTTCAAAAATTGAACTACTGCTATCATCAATTGACAAATAAGTTGTTGATTTAAATTTTAATTTCATTGTTTTAATCTATTTAATACTAATTCCTGACCAAATAAGAATATTGCTTTAGCTAATTCAGGCCCATGTTCTTCATAGGTTGATGCAATTCTAATTGGCATAAATAAGTTTTTGCCCTTAACATTCAATAAATCTTTTGTTTCATTAATTGCCAATTGAATATTTTCAACAGTAAATTCTTTCTTAATTAATTGGTTATAAAAAGTTTTAACAACATCAACATTATCAATAACTAAATCTAAATTAGTTTTTGGTTCTAAATACATTTTTAAATGATTTTTAATTTCATTGATTGTTGCTGATTGTTGTTTATATGTTTCAACAAATAAAGTGTTTCATTCGCTTGATTTAGGTGATTCAATTGCTTTTAGAATTACTTCATTATCCATTGTTTTCATATATTGTTTAGAGAATCATTCCATTTTGACAATATCAAATTTAGAAGGTGATTTTGATAGACGTTCTGGATCGAATTTTTGAATCAATTCATCTTTTGACATCATTTCTGATGCATCGGCAGCTGTTCAACCCAATAATGCTAAAAAGTTGAATATCGCTTCAGGACGGTATCCTTCATTTTTATAATCTTCAATGAATTGTTTCATTGTCTTATCACGTTTTGAAAGTTTCTTACCTTCCATATTTGTAATAATTGTTAAGTGCCCAAATTTAGGCGCTTCTCAATTAAATGCTTCGTATATTGCTAATTGTTTTGGAGTGTTAGTGATATGCTCTTCACCTCTTAAAACGTGTGAAATTTGCATTTGATGATCGTCAACTACAACTGCAAAGTTATAAGTTGGATAACCGTCTGATTTTAGAATAACGAAATCACCAATGTCATCACTATTAACAGCTATTTCGCCTCTAACGATGTCATTTCAAGCATAAACTTTGTTTTTAGGCAATCTTAATCTTACTGAATACTCTTTTGCTTCTTCACGACGTTTTTTCTCTTCATCAGAAATTTTTAATCAGTTTGGATCATATCTAAAAGAAGCAACACCTTGATTTTCTTGTTCTTGATGTTGTAATGCAAGCTCATCGGTATTTTCGTATGCTTTATAAGCGTGACCTGAAGCAATCAATTGGTCAATTAATTCATGATAAACATCTAATTTTTCTGATTGACGATATTTACCGCATAATGGATTTGGTTTTAAAGGCGATTCATCGGGAATAATTCCTAATCAAGCTAAATTGTTTAATTGACTCTCTTCACCACCAACGACGTTTCTTTCAACGTCAGTATCTTCTAATCTAAAGATAAAATCACCATTAAAGTGCTTTGCAAATAAATAACAAAATAAAGCGGTTCTTGCTCCACCTATATGCAAATAACCCGTTGGACTAGGGGCATATCTTGTTCGTATTTTATTCATAATAAATACTCCTTATTTATTCTTGATTGAATACAAGTACAATTGGGTCAATTGCACCATCTCAACTCTTTTTATCACCATACATATCAGGTAAAACAGGCCAAGCGCCTTCTTCAATTCTGTCATATGTAATACCAAAATAATTTGAAGCATAGTCAACCAAAGCTTTAAAGTTTGGTGCTGATTCATAAGATTTGTGTGCATAGTATAATGCCAAAATAACAGCATTAGGATTGTCTTTATATTGGGCATATCTTCATTTTGAAGCGGCATATGGATAATGACGTTTAAACTCTTCATATGTATAAGCAACCATTCTAAAGTCATAACCCGCTAATAGCTTATCTAACTTAATGTATTTAGCGTATGTAGCTTTTAATGCAGTTGGTATATGTTCTTTATTTATCATCAAAGTTTTATTATCTTTTTCTAATTTAATAATTTTATTTCCTTGATCGTCTAATTTATACTCGCCAGTTTCGGTTGTTTCATAAACATATAAATCATATGCTTTGTCACTTGGAGAAATTGGGTTTTGATTTAATCTAACATATGAAATAAATGCAGAAGCACTACCATTTAATATATGAATACCTTTTTCTTTGTCAAAAGTTGCATTTTCTTTATTAACATGCATCTCTGGTTTAATAGAAACACATGAAATTGACAATAAAGGGGCTGATATTGTTGAAATTGTGCCAATTGTTAATAATATTTTTTTGTTGAAATTCTTTTTAATCATAATGAAAATTATACATTAGTATAATCATTACAAAACTCTATTTTTTGTTTTCCTAAATTTTTCCTATTTTTGATCAATATATTAAATATTTTGAAATCATTAAAAATATGAAAATAAATATACAAAATAATTACAACGAATGCAGTTTGTATTGCCTTCAGTCAATGATTAAATATCATTTTCACAAATGAATTGATATTGATATTTTAAAGTCCCAAACCAATTTATCCGAAAATGGTTTGTCTGTTGAAAAATTATTAAATTTAAGCTATAAAAATGGTTTTCACAGTGAAGCATATGAGGTTTCATTGAGCGAGTTTTTAGAGCTGAAAATCAATAAGCCAATAATTACAATTCTACAAAGAAATAATTATTTTCATTATGTAATTGTTATCTCTAAAACTAAGCAATGTATAAAAATTTTAGATAGTTCAATTGGTTTAATTAAAATGACTATTGAGGATTTTGAAAAAGAATTTCAAGGGATTATTATTGATTTAATTAAGATCAAAGATTTCAGTCATACTAGACAATCTATTTTTGATTATTTTCAAAACGTCAAAATCAGCAAATTTTTATTAATCTTACTCTTTAATTTAATTTCACAATGTTGCATAATTCTAGCAACTAAATTTATGACTGAGGTTATTGATAGCGTTTGAATACCGAAAAAATTATCGCCTTTATTACAAATTTCAATTGTTTTTATGTGAGTTTATTTTGTTAAATTACTATCTTATTTTTTAAGTAATTTCATTAAGCAAAGATTAATTAATAGATTAATATGTGAATCGTATAATCGCTTCTTTCACATATTATTAAACATAAAATTAAGAGAATTTCAAAAACTGCATAAAAGCGATTATTTGCAACGAATGTCCTTTATACCAATGGTAGTTACTTTTCAAATCACGTTCTTGATTACAATATTTAATTCAAGTTTCTTTATTTTGTTATCAATTATTTGAATGAATATCATTTCTTGAGAATTATTTTTAATTGCTCTTTGTTTTGTATTTTGAAATGTGATAATCACATTAGCCTTTTATAAAAGGAATTCAAAATTGTTTCCAAAAATGTTGCATTTAAATCAAAATCTTCTCAGTCATACAAACAGTTTAATTTTTAATGTTATTTCAAATAAAAACCCAAATACAAAGGCATATAACAAAAACGAAATTAATACGTTGGTATCAAATTTATTCAATTTCAACAAAACGTTTTATAAAACGGAAATTTCTAAAAACGTGCTTTTTATACTAAACGATAATATCTTCAATGTGTTATTAATAGTACTAGGTTCAATTCTGGGTTATTACAATAATTTGGCATTAGGTAATATGATTTTATTCCATAGTTTTCATATATATTTAATAAATCCGATTGACAATCTTTTAAATTTAATTACAAATTGAAAACAAAATATTGAAATGATAAACAAACTAAATTTCTTTTATAAATTAGATCTTGAATCAAACAACGAAATTCTTTTAGATCAAAAAATATCAAACATTGATTTTAGAAACATTCATTTTAATTTCGGTGATAAAAACTTGTTTAAGAATTTCAATTTATCCATTAATACAAATACATTTTTAAAAGGAAGTAATGGTTCAGGTAAATCCTCCTTGATGCACTTAATTTATGGATTATATGATGACTATCAAGGAGAAATGAAGGTTAATAATTTATCACTCAAAACCCTAAATCTCAACAATTATAGAGACAAAATTTATTTCAACATTAACAACGAAATTTTTTCTAGAAATTCAGTATTAATTCACATTACTCAAAATAATGAAAATTTACTTCAAACTTTCATATTAAATATACAAAAATATAACCTCTTTAGAGTCTTTGAAAGATATAAACTTAATCTAGATTCAATGATTGAATTCGGAGGAATTAATTTATCTAGCGGTCAAAAACAATTAATAAAAATTTGCTTATTATTTACTAAAAAATTTGAACTTATAATGTTAGATGAAGCATTCGAAAATATCGATCAAGATACATTTAATTTACTAAAAAGTGCAATAAATGATTTTCAAAATGAAAGTATATTTATTGAAATAAGTCATAATGAAAAATATATAAAAGATTCTTCAACAATTAAATATTTGTAATATTTAAAAAAATATTTATTTTCCTTATAATTTTGAATATGAATTTTATTAATTATAGAAACACAAGTTGACATTGTTTTAAATTTAAGAAAGAATTTTTAAGCATTTTAGAAGAAGCTAGAATTGAATTCAATGAAGAAAAATTTCTATCAGTTGACGTTCTTTTCGTAACTGCTAAAGAAATGAAAAAATTAAATTTAGAACATAGAAATAAAGATTACACAACAGACATTCTTAGCTTTCCTTTCGATGGAAAAGACGAACTAGATTTTTTAGAAGAACTTCCACTAGGACAAATAATTATTTCGCCATGAAAAATTAAGAAACAAGCTAAAGAATTCAACCACAGTTTAAAAAGAGAATTTTGTTACATCTTCGCTCACGGAATTGCTCATTTATTTGGTTTCGATCATATTGAAGAAAATGAAGCAAAAATTATGAACGAACATGTTGAAAATATTATGAAAAGGTTAAATATAACAAGGGGGTAGATATGAAAAAAAATTGTATCGTTGGTTTAATCGGTAGACCAAACGTAGGCAAAAGCACATTACTAAACCAAATATTAGAATACGATTTATCAATAGTTTCAAACTATGCCCAAACAACTAGAGATGATATTCGTGGAATTTATAACGATAACGATTGCCAAATTATCTTTATAGATACACCAGGAATACACAAAGGTGAAAATTTATTATCTGAAAAATTGAATCAAAAATCATATTCAATTTTAAAAGATGTTGATTTAGTGCTATTTATAACTCCAGCTAACGAAACTATTGGTCGTGGCGATGAATGAGTTATAAATAAACTAAATGAAAATAATATTAAAAATAAAATTGCCGTAATAAGCAAAATTGATTTAGTTAACGACAATGAAAAACTAAATGAAAAAGCAAGCAAACTTAAAGAATTAGGTTTCAAAACTGTATTTGGAATTGGATTGAATTTCAAACAAACATATAAAGATTTAATCAATGAAATTAAATCATATGCTTATGAAGGTGAAAATCTATATCCAGACGATCAAATTGGCGATGTTTCAATGCGCTTTTTAGCTAAAGAATACATTAGAAAAGCAGCAATTGAAAATCTTTATCAAGAAATTCCACACTCTATTGCAGTTGAAATCAACGACTTTAAAGAACAAGAAGAGTGACAACCTTATTTAATTGATGCAACTATTTATGTTAAAAAGGATTCCCAAAAAGG
The DNA here is from genome assembly GCF_900660735.1 of Metamycoplasma cloacale. GTDB lineage: Bacteria > Bacillota_I > Bacilli_A > Mycoplasmatales > Metamycoplasmataceae > Metamycoplasma > Metamycoplasma cloacale. The sequence continues at coordinate 61,458 of NZ_LR215049.1, read as the reverse complement.
AATACTGATTGGCAAAAATGGTTCAATGATTAAAAAAATTTCAACACAATCAAGATTACAGATGGAAGAAATTTTCCAACATAAAATATATTTGACAATCAATGTAAAAGTAAATAACGATTGAGTAGATGACTTAAACAAAATTAAAAAGATGGGCTACTAATGAAAAAGAGACATAAACTATCTCCATCGGTTATTAGAACGATATTAATCACAATCATAACCGTATTAACATTTGGAATTTTTATTGGGATACTCTCAATAAAATTAAACAATCCATATCATGTTAGTTTATATAATTACGAGTCCTACTTAAGCAAAAAAATAATTGATAAAGTTAAAAAGAATTATTCATATCACGTATTTACAGAAATTAATGAATTTACAAAAGCAATCAACACTGAAAAAGCTGTTGCTGGTGTTGGTAGTGATCACCAAATAGCACAATTAATCCTTGAAAATAAAATTAAGAAAATTAATTTTGAAAGAATTTTCGGAACAAATAATAAAGAAAAAATCTACGAATTTTATTCACCGATTGTGCGTGAACATTTAGATAAATTTGACAAATGAATTATTGAAGAAGTTAAGAGAAATAATCCAGACAATATCAAAAATGGTATGAAAAACGGTATTTTTCTTCCTTATTTAGTTTATAACGAAGATGGAATAATACAAGGCGCTGAAATAGATGGACAAGAAGGTGTTGATTCATTCTATCAATACTTGGTTCCTTATTTCATTCAAGATAAAGTTATAGCTTATAACATCAATAATAAATATCGTCCACATTTAAAAGATATTGAAAACATACAATTTGAAAACACAGACTGAACGACAATATTAAAAACTTTAATTAATAAACACAATTACAACAGAACCTATTGAACTAACTCATACCTAGACAACGCTATGATTGGTCAATTCTATGCACATGAAAGTGGAAAAGAAAATTATATTGTTGATAATAAAGTTGTTGATATTACAGACGAAAATTATAAAAAGATTTTAAATTACTTCACTGAATTTGTATATGAAACAACAGGTGCAACAATTAAAGAAAACGATAGAAACAAGCTGGTTACCAATGGTTTGGAATTAGTTAACGAAATAATTGAACCAGCTTCAACAAAAGCTGATATTGCAATTATGTATAACGGAGATTCGTTAGATTCATATTTTTCAGAGGATAACTTCTCTAAATTAACTGATACACAAATAAAATACATTAGACCTCATAATAACTATGTGTTATTAGATGCCTGAATTATTTCTAAATCAACTAATGATGATGAAAGCAACAAACTTCTTGATTTCATGAAAGAAAATATCTTAATGGGTTCAAATGAAACTGAAGAAAATATAACCAATCACTTCTTTGAACATCTATTAAAAAATATTAATGCAAATCTTTCAATAGAAGAGTATCTAAAACCAGAGAATTTTAGTAAATATTACGACACATATAAAGATAGTTTTGATTTTCTGCCTGTAATACAAAACTTTGATGCAATTAACTATACACCCGCATATTTAAATGTAAATAACTTTTTAAATAAATACTATTTTAAAAATGCTGATGGAACTGATGATTTGATAGCTAAAGACATATTCACTATCAGTAATACAGATCAAGTAAATCATCAAATATATCAACCTATTAACTTAAAACTAAAAACAAAAATTGTTGATTATTATTACCAAATCACAAAATCTTAAAATACAAATTATGTTTTAACCTTAAAAATTAGGAGAAAAAATGGAAAGACAAATTAAAAACAAAAATTTGATTCAAGCAGATAAACCAATTATTGAATTAGTTGATGTTGTTAAAGAATTTGATGACAAATTAGTTCTAGACAACGTTAATATGACCATTGAACCAGGACAATTTATTACCTTATTAGGTCCTTCTGGTTCAGGTAAAACAACTATTTTAAGAATTATTGGTGGTTTTGAATGAGTAACTCGTGGCGAAGTTAAATTTTTCGGTAAAGATATTAAAGATTTAGCTCCTCACAAAAGAGAAGTTTCAACAATTTTCCAAGATTACGCATTATTTCCACATCTAAACGTTGAAAATAACATTAAATATGGACTACGTTTAAAAAGAATGCCAAAGGAAAAAATTTCTAAAATCTTATTAAAAAAATTAAAAACTAAACAAGAACAATGACAAAAAGTTGTTGATGAAAAACTTAAAAAACTTAATGCTGAAATTAACGAATACGAACAACTTTTAAACGCCGAAGAAACAACAGAAGGCGAAAAAGAAAAATACCAAAAATGAATCGATGATTTAGATTTTGAGTATTCATATTGAGAAAACTATGTAGATCTAAAAACAGAAGAATTTGAAAAAAGATATTTAACTAGACGTATCAACAATGCCGAAATGAACGAAAGAGTTAAGAAAATTATGGAACTTGTCGGTCTAGAAGGCAATGAAAAGAAAAACGTAAGTTACTTATCAGGCGGTATGAAACAAAGAGTTGCTCTTGCCAGATCATTAGTTATTGAACCAAAAGTTCTTTTATTAGACGAACCTTTAAGTGCATTAGACGCAAAGATTCGTGAAAAAATGCAAAGATTATTAAGAGATGTACAAAAGAATTTAAACCTAACATTTATTTTCGTTACACACGATAGAAACGAAGCATTACAATTAAGCGATAAAATTGCGGTTATTCGTGATGGTAAAGTTGAACAATTCACAAGTCCTAGAGAATTATATGACTATCCAATTAACAAATGAGTAGCTAACTTTATTGGAGATTCAAACTTCTTTGATGCTACATTTGTTAAAGCAAATAAAGTAAGATTCATGAATAAAACATATGACACAATTCATGATGAATTCCAACCAGGTGATAAACTTGATGCTTTAATTAGACCTGAAGATATATACATAACCAGAAGTAAAACAGCCGCTAAAATGAAGGGTGTTATTGAAAAATCAACTTATGGTGGAAGTTATTACTACTACGAAATTAAAGTAAAAGACAAAATTATTTTCGTTGAAACCCCAAGTAAACACAATGAAGGTAAGGAAGTTTTCTTAAACTGAGATGAGGATGCAATTCACTTAATGCATAAAGATCCTAAATTGTCATACGAAGAAACAATGGAAGTAGACTCACAACATAATGGCTAAAAACAGTATGGTTTTGACCACTAACAAAAATTCAAAATCAAAAAAGAAACACAAATTTTTAAGTGGTTCAAATAAATGACAACTTAGTTTAGGAATACCTTATTTAATATTCTCAATTCTATTTATTATTCTACCAATGGTATTAATTGCCATATACGCTCATAAACCTTTAGATCAAGAACATCCTTGATATACCTATAAATCAGCAAACTGAGAAATTGCTTTTAAAGATAGTACTTTTAAAATAATTCTAAGATCTATACTAACAGGGTTAGTTGCTGCAACCATTTCTTTATTTATTGGTTTTCCTTATGCATACATTATTTCAAGATCTAAATCTTCAATAATTAAAATTCTAGGTTTATCTCTTGTCTTAAGCCCATTAGCTATCTTTACTATTTCAAAAGCATTGGCATTAAGAGGTCTATTCTCTGCTATATTTGATGATGAGAATAAATTAAACAATTATTTCTTTATGATTCTAGGAATGGTATATTTATTCCTTCCATTCATGATTATGCCATTGTATCAAGTGCTAAAGGATATGCCAAACAACATTTTAGAAGCTAGTCAAGATCTAGGATATTCAAAACCTAAAACAATGTTTAAAGTTATCATTCCTTATTCAACCAAAGCAATTCTTTCAGGGTTTGGAATAATTCTAATGATGGCTTCCACTTCAATTATTATTTCAGATAAATTACTACCTAACGGTAGTCAAAAACAATTGATTGGTAACTTAATTAACCAATTCGCCAACACAGCTAATCCATTTGACCTAGCAACTGCTTCTTCATTGGTATTAGTAACAATGGTTATACTACTTGCTTTATACGGAATTATCTATGGAATTCCATACTTAATTAGTAAAAAGAGAGGGGGTTCTGATGAATAAATTTAAATCAGTTTTAAAATATTCATACATAATCTTGATTTTATTATTTCTATATGTTCCGATTATTTTCGGAACAATCTATAGTTTTAATGAACCTTCAGCAAAAGGTACATTCTCCGTTACTACTTGAAACAGAACATCTTTTTCTGCATATCAAGAGTTGTTTTCGAAATCTCATACCTTAGCTTTCATTAACTCTTTCTTATTAGGATTTGCAACTTCAGTTTTAGTTATCCTAATTTCTCTACTAACAGTTTTTGCTCTATGAAAACAAAAAAATAAAATTATTAGATCATACGTACAATCAACATCAAACATTCCTTTAATTAACCCTGATGTTATTACTGGATTGACATTAGCTATTGTCTTAAATCTTCTTTTCTTCGGAACATTAAAAGCTACAAACGAAGGTTTTATACGTGCTGTTATTGCACATACAGTAATGTGTCTTCCATATGGAATACTGATTATGCTACCAAAAAGCGATAAATTCTCTAAAAACATTTTTGAGGCAAGTCAAGATTTAGGATATTCAAAATTCAAAACCTGATTTAAAACATATTTTGTATATATGTTAGGATCAATTGGATTTACTTTCGTCATTACAATGGCTCTATCATTTGATGATTTTATTATTACAAGAATTGTTTCAAATACAGAAACACTTGGAACACAATTATATGAAGGACAATTCCAAGCTTGATCATTAGCTATTGGAGCAATATCACTAATTATTGTTCTTCTTGGAAACACCGCATATGCTGCTTACAAATCAGTTGAAAACCGTAAAAGAAACAAAGCAATTCAATTAAATAGAAAGTTGGCAGTTATTAAATAATAAAATGTATAAAAGATGATTAAAAATCATATTATGAGTGTTTCCATTAATTGCAACTTTTATACTTGTTTTAACATTCACCTTAACTAAAGGATTACACGCTTATCGTCCAAGTATTTATAACTACGAATCATACATGTCTCCTACAATCATTGAAAAGATAAAAAAGAAATACAATTACAAAGAATTTAAAGAAGTAAACGAATTCACACAAGCGCTAAATGCTGAAAAAGCAATTGCAGGTGTTGGTTCTGATTTTCAAGCTGCTCAATTAATCATTGACAATAAAATCAAGAAAATTGATTTTGAAAGAATATATGGTATTGGCGCTAACAACTGAGAATTAAGAAAACATATCTATCGTGATGCTATTGTTAAACATATTGAAGATTTTGATAAATTAATCTTTGAAACTCTGCAAACAACAGCACCGCAAAAAATTCTTTCAGTTAAAAACCAAACATATGATGTTGATAATGATGGAATAGCTGATCACATCTACGAATATATTATTCCTTATTATTCACAAGATAAGGGCATTGCTTACAATATCAATAAAACAAGCAGACCTCATTTAGATATTGACAATACATTAATTGAATTAGAAGGACAAAGCGAAAAATTATCTTGAAAAGAAATTATTAATATTTTAAGAAAAAATAATTACAACAGTTTCGGATGAACAAACGCTTATTACGATAATTTAATGATCGGCGCCTTTTATGACAATTGAGATGTACCAAATGTATTCACTGAAAAGAATTACAAAAAAGCTATTGATAGTTTCTTTGACTTTGTGGAAAAAGAATCTGGGCATAGTATTAAAGATACAAAATACAACTACACAACTGGTGATGGTCTTGAATTATTAAATCACTTAATTGAACCAAAACCAAATCGTTCAGATGCCGCTATTTTGTACAATGGCGATGCATTGGATGCTTATTATTCAGAAGATAATTTTGCTTCAGTTGAAGAGGGTACAATAAGATTTATTAGACCTAAAAATAATTACATCTTAATGGATTGTTGAATAATTGCTAAAGCTCTAAGCGAAAATGACACCAATGATTTCCTTGATTTATTAAGAGAAAACATTTATTCTAATAATAACTTAAATCGTAGCTGAGATAAAGATAAAAACTACAAGACACTAACTGACAAATTCTTTTCTGAATTTAAAGAACTTTACAACACATGAGATATTCAAGAAGAACGTAAAAAACTAAAAGATGAGTTCAATTTAAGCGATGAAGAAATCAATAATTTAATTAAGAAATTTGATGATTGCTTAACATACGACAAGTTTGATACAGATTTACTTGAATTAAGAAATTCTGAATATCATTTATTTGATGATGTATTTTCTGAATTATTTTCTTCATCAAACATTGGTGAAATTATTAATTTTGATTACGTATCATATACACCAACCGACGTCAATACATATGAATTCATTAAAAAATGATATTTCAAAGACGACAAAATAGCTTTATCAATGTATGAACAACCAGATCCAAGCGATACATATAATGTTTATCCATATCCAATTATCAATACTGCTACCAGAACAAAAATTACTTCTTACTATTACGAAAAAACGAAATCATAATAATTAAAAACATTCGCACTACTTTAAGAACGAATGTTTTTATTTAATCATTTTTTCATTGTCATATATATTCAAATCTAAATCATTAATGTTTATATGACAATACCCATTTGGATTTTTGTATAAATATTTTTGATGATATTCTTCTGCTTTATAGAAATTATTAATTATTGATGATTCAATTTGAATTTTTAAATCTATTTGTGATTGACGGAATTCAAGGTATGATTGAATAAATTTTAAATCCTCTTCATTTATTGAATATACACCAGAACGATATTGTATTCCTTCATCTTCACCTTGTTTATTCAAACTAAAAGGATTAACGAATCTAAAGAAATGAATTAAAATTGTTTGTAAATCAATTTCTGATGAATCATATTCGATTTCAACAACTTCAACAAAATTATACTTTCCGCTGCAAACTTGTTCATAACTAGGATTCCCGATTGATCCGTTTGCATAACCAACTTTGGTTTCAATAATTCCCCTCAATTTTGAATAATAATGTTCTACACCTCAAAAACAACCACCAGCAATATAAATTGTTTTTACCATATTTCTCCGTTCTTTATTTCAATAAATCAAATCTATTTTCTATATATTCTAATTTTTGATTGATTGGTATTCAAAAATTTGTAATGACATCTTTCTTTATCTAATATATCAACTACAGTGTAATAAACAGATCTGGTACCAATACCTACAATTACATCAATATAATCGTAATAACTGTTTCTTAACTCATATAATATATTTAAAATACTTGCTGTCGCTTGTTGAGTATCATAACCATGTAAATCATATTCTGGGTTATCAAAATAAAAATTCATTTATTAACCTAGTACATTTTTTGACAATTAGAACAGAAATATGTTCCACGTTGATTTACTTTTATTTTTGTTGTTGAATGATTACATAGTTTACAATTTTTTATTTTGTCGTGATGAATTTGAAGGAAATTTTGAAATTCACCTTCTTGGTTATTTAAGCTTTCGTAAGAGAATAATGTAGTCCCACCTTTTTCAAAAGAAGCTTGCATAATTAAACCAGCATTTTTAATAATCTCACTTAATTGTTCTTTAGAAAGATTTTTGCAAGGGGTTAGGGGATGAATTTTTGAAGCAAAAAGTGCTTCGTCGGCATATATATTACCAATACCCGCTATTAAACTTTGATCTAACAATTTTGTTTTAATTGGGGTTGATAATTTAGCAAATTTGTTATAGACACTATCAATATCAGTATCTAGAGGTTCTAATGCAATATTCAATAAGGGTTCTGTTGTTAAGTAATTGCTTTTATTTCTTAAATGATATGTTCCAAACATACGTGAATCTAAATATTGAAGTTCACTTTTGTCTTCAAAAATAAATTTTAGCATCATATGTTTATGATTAACAACTGGAACATCAAAAAAGCGATATTTTCCTTCCATTCTTAAATGTGAAATTACAATATCATCACTATCTAATTGAAAAATAATATATTTTCCTTTATTGACTATGTCAATAATTCTATTGTTTATCAATGCTTTTTTGAAATCTTCAATTGAATTTTCTTTCAATATTTTAGGTTTAACTACAATAAATTCTTTTATTGTTTTATTCAATATTTTGCTTTTCAAAGCTTTGATAACAACTTTAACTTCAGCTAATTCAGGCATATGTTTATTATATAGTTTTTTGAATGTTTTTGCTTTTTGTTATAATTTTTTAATATGGTAAATAAATATAACGAACTATTTATTTCTACAACTGATACGGTATTGGGTATCGGAGGACCGGTCAAGGAAGAAATCAAAAATTTGATTTATCAAATCAAAGGTCGCGATAGAAATAAAAAATTGATTATTTTAGCTGGTTCAATTGAGCAAATAAGAGCATTTCCTGAATGGAATAGCAAAGCGGAAGGTTATGCAAAGAAATATTGACCAGGTGCAACAACAATTGTTGTTAATAACCAAGGTTTTAGAATTCCTAATCAAAAAAAATTAATCGATTATTTAATCAAAAACGGACCAGTATATATGTCAAGTTGTAATATGTCAAACGCTCCTGTTTGCGAAACAATCGAAGAAGCGCGCGAAATATTTCCTGAAATTACAAATATATATAATTTTGGTGAAATGAGTCAAAAACCTAGTGTCATCATTCGTGTGGAAGACGGAGAAATATTAAGAAAGTAATTGGAGGATTATGAAAGTTAGAATCGCAAGTGACCATGCAGGTTGTCAAATGAAAGACCAACTTGCTGAAAAATTACGAAAAGAAGGTTATGAAGTAGAATTATTTGGCGCTACTTCAGGAGATACACCAGTTTCATATGCTGAAGTTGGTATTGAATTCGCCAAAACCTACATCAATGACAAAGACAAAAACGAAAACAAATATATTGCAATATGTGGTTCGGGGATTGGAATCTCAATTGCATTGAATCGTTTTAAAAAGATTAGATGTGCACGTGTAGATACACCAGAAGAAGCTAGATTAGCAAAATTACATAATGACGCCAACGTTCTTTGCTTTGGTGGAAGATTAACAAGTGTTGATGATGCTATGGAAATGTTTCATCAATGAAACGACACAACTTATGAAGGTAACAGACACGTTTTAAGAGTTGCTCAATTAAGTTCTGTTGGTGAAGATGTTTCTGAAGAAGAATAAATATTAAAAAAAACATCACGAAAGTTTAATACTCGTGACGTTTTTAATATTAATTCTCCACTTTTGAAGTATTTAAATTTCCGAATATTCTATGAATTAGAGTTACTGAAATTCATGCTTGTGGGTCGATTTTTAAAATTTCATTTTTAATATTAGATTGTTCTAAATACAATGCAATGGTTTCAATTTTGGTTGTTTCTGTATTGTTATAACCGCTAGTTACGTTTGAATAGTTATAACCATGTCAGTAATTTATACTTTTTAGATGTTGAATAATTTCGTTTGGTTTTTTGGTATATATTTCAATTTTAATTTTCTTATATTTTGGATATAGTAATTCAACAAAGAAATTAAAGAAGAAGATATATAGAATACTTGATATAACACGTAAAATAAACGCGCCTGAATTTCAATGTTTAGTTGGACCACCAACACCTAAATACTCAATAATGAAGATAACAATGATTGACAATGAACTAAATATGAATGAAATAATTGTTGATATAATTCCAATACTTTTCTTCTTCTTGTATGAAAAATAATACACAATAATGTCAGAACCAGCTGTAGAACCTGAATATTTTCATGCAATTCCTGCTGATAAACCTGAGCAGATTGCTCCAATAATTGCGTAAATAATGATAGGTCATGTAGGGTTTGAATTAGTTAATCCAGGTGTAGATGGATAATGACCATAAACATTTCAAGGAATAATTTCACTATATGTAATACCGGGTCTTCAGTTGATGATATAAATTGTTATTTTGTCAAATAATTCTCTGACAGCTGGAATGAACATAAATGATTGAAAAACAACTTGGAATAACAATCAATAGAGTGTTAGAATCATAAACAGTCTTGAATTCTTTTTTCAGAAAATGATAATCAATGGTAGATTAGCAGCTAGATATATAAAAGCGAAATAAGGAGCTATTTTAGCGATTGTTAAAGTAAATAGTTGGACAATAGCAGCAACCCCTGAAGCAACAGTTGCTGCCTTTGCTAGGAAAATCGCTACGCCAAGGTTATACAATATGGCAGAAAGTAAAATTAAAAACACCTTTTTAGGAAACTTCTTTCATATATTAAATAAATTTAATTTATGAGGGTTTACGTCAAAATAATTTATTGAATTTCTTTTTCTCTTTGACATTCTACCTTGTTTTTCAATTCCTAATTGTGTGTTTTTATCTTCCATTTTATTTCTCCATTTAATACATATAATTGTAATAAATTAAAGAAATTTATTAACATAATTTTATTATTTTAGTGAAAGTCTGCTAATCGATTAGCGATGTGTCAAATTCTCCACTGATTTCGTGAATATTTGAAGTTGATATTCAAGCATTTGAATCAACTTTTTTAACCTCTTCAAAAATTCAGTCTTTTTCTAAAAATAGTGCAACTGTTTCAATTCTTGCTAAATCATGGTGAGTATAACCACTGATTCCATAGAAAATGTTGTATGAGTGTAGATAACCAATCTTTCTAAAATGAGCAAGAATGTTTTCGGTTTTTTGACTATAGATTTCGATTTTGATTTTCTTATATTTTGGATAATATCTATTTACAAGAATTGTAAATACAATTAAGTATACAAATGTTCCACATACACGAACTAAGAATTGGTTTCCATTTCATGCATGTCCTGCAATGTTTCCGGTATATTCTAATGAACCAATAACAATTGTTGAAAATGATGAGAAACATAAAGCGACGATTAAGAATACATTTCCAACTGGTTTTTTGTTTTTATATGCAATATAATTTGAAATAACTGATGTTCCACCAATTGAGCCTCTTTGTTTTCAAGCAACAACAGATGCAAGACCTTCTGAGATTCCCCCTAATACAGCATATACAAGGATAGGTCATGTTTGACCGTCGTTAATAGCCAATCCATGTTTATTAGTTAATTCTTTAATTTTGTTTAATACACCATATTTTTGTACTTGAAGTAATTGATCTCAATATATTAAATTAGCTTCTGCTGGTTTAACTGCAGAGAAAATTGGATCACTTCCGTTTTCAGCAATTGATGTTAGATATTGAGTAATATTTTTACCATTTTCCATTACATTAACTGAAACAATTTCGTGTTTGTTAATGTAAATACCAAATGGGTCTCAATAGTCATTAGTTAATCCTGTTGGATTATAAATTGATATTTTTTGATTAATAAAGTTGATAATTGGATTGTTATTATTATAGTTAATAAACATACATTGAACGATAACTTGGAATAACATTCAATAATAGGTTAAAACCATAAACATTCTCGGGTTATATCTTCAGAAACCAAACATTAATGGTAGGTTTACAAGTACGTAAAACAATCCATAGAATTGCGCAGTACTTGGCGCAGTAAATGTAATAATTTGCGATAATGAAGATGTACCGCTAGCAATAGTAGCCGCTTTTTTAAGAAAAACAGTTAAAGCTACGTTGTATAAAAAAGCACTTACAAACATTCACAAAATCTTTTTTGGATATTTCTTCCAGATGTTGAATAAATCCACTTCATATGGATTTAATGCTTTCATACGTTCTTTATAAGCTTGTTGCTTCTTTTGTTTTCTTTCAGCACGCAACAATGCTTTATTCATTTGATTTTGTTGAACATGTGTAAGATCATTATTTGACATATTTCCCCCTTTCTATTTGGGATATATACTATTATTAAAAATTATTGTTTCTTATTTTCGTAGAAGAAACGGTTGATGTGTGGCGCAAATAGCAATTGTGCTACACCAATTGCACCATGTCTATTTTTTGCCACGATTACGTCAGTAATTGAATTTTCTTGTAATTCAGGATCTACTGAATATGGATTAACATCTGCGTTGTCAGAACCATTGCCGTCTTTTTTCTTGTTACGATTATAATAATCATTTCTGTGCAAGAATAAAACAACGTCAGCGTCTTGTTCAATTGATCCAGATTCTCTTAAATCACTTAAAATAGGTCTTTTATCTTCACGTTTTTCAACGTTTCTACTTAATTGACTTAAAGCAATAATTGGACATTTTAACTCACGTGCCAATTGCTTCAATGTACGAGAAATTTTACTAATTTCTAATTGACGATTTTCGTTATTGGTTTTAGTAGATGTACCAATTAATTGAAGATAGTCCACAATTAATAAATCTGGTTGTTTAGTTGCTGCTAAACGTTTTGATAAAGTTTGTAGATCAGATATAGTTAAACTTGATTTGTCATTTAATCACATATGTCAGTTAGACATTTTTTCTTTGCTTGAATATAGCAATTGTAAATGACGTGTGTTAATATCTTTCTTTCTTAAATTACTAATTGGAACTGTTGATTCAATTGAAATCATTCTTTCAACCAACTGTGGATTTGTCATTTCTAAACTAAAGAAGAATACAGTTTTTCCTTGTTCAGCAACGTTTTTAGCTAAATTCAAAGCAAAAGCGGTTTTCCCCATTGAAGGTCTTGCTGCCAAAATTACTAAATCCCCCGGATTTAAACCGATTAACATATTATCCAATGAAGCATAACCCAATGTTAAACCGGTTGATACTTGTTCATCAAGTGATGTTATTTTATCAACGATCTTATTTGTTTCTTCTTTAATCGTTGAAAAGGGTGAATTAATTTCTGATATATCAATGTTAATTAATTCCCTTTGCAATACACCAATTAATTCATTTATATCATATGGTTGAGTATTCATTACATTATGAGTATCATTCAATAAATGATATAAACAATCTGTTTTATATTGATTAATGATATTTTGGGTGTATTTATTTATTTCGGTTGGATAACCACCATTTTCCATTAATCAATTAATATAGTCTGTTCCTTGTCTTCCATATGAGCTAATCTTATGTAATAGCTTGTTGTCAGTAAGGTAATTAATGAATAATGCGATATCGAAGGTTTCCATATTTAAATGGCATTCGCATAATGCTTGATATAAAATTTTATTTCCTTCAATATGAAACATTTCAGGTTTGATGATTTCTGATGTTTCGCTAAACATTGCAGGTTGGCTAATTACTAGACCTAAAAAACTAGATTCGTTATTAGCTATTGCAATTTCTAGTTCATCATTATGATAACGATTAAGCATTATTACCTCACTTCAAAACAGATTATTTAATTTAATGTAATTATTTAACTTCAATAATTTTTATTTTTAAATTTGCAATTACTTTTGGATGTAATTCAATTTTTACTTCATGAATTCCAAATGTATTATATGATTCGTCTTTTAAACCATATTTCGGAACTTTAATGTCATGTTTATGCAATTCTTTAATTATTGCTGTATTAGTAATAGAACCATGTACAACATTACCATTTGATTTTAATTCAAATGTTAATAACAATTTTTCAATTTCTTGTTTTAACAATGTTGCTTGATAAATTTGTTGTTCTAAATCGTCAGCAATGTTTTGCTTAATACGGTTTAAATTTTCCATTGTTTGTTTGTTAATAGGTTGCGCAATACCATTTTTGATTAAATAGTTTTTTGCATAACCATCAGCAACTTCAATAATTTCGTTTGCTTTATGTTTATTAAAATCTTTAATTAAGATTACTTTCATTTTTCACACTCACTATAGCTTGTTTTAAGTTATCAACGAATAATTCCAGAGATTCCTCTGTCTCAGCAGCTGCAGCTGCATAGTGTCCTCCACCATTAACTGCTTCAGCAATAATTTGCACATTTGTATCAATGCCCCTTGCAGACATTTTATATTTCTTACTATCAGGTAATTTAGCAATAACGAAGGCCGCCTTTCTACCTTGAACTCTTAAAATTTCGTCGGCTGTAATAGAAATTATATCAATAGGTACTTCAAAATCACCATATGCTAAATAATAACCAGGTTTAACTTCTTGTAAATTTTGAAGTAGCATAGAAATTGTTTTATAAACACCTTCAGCGATTTTTAGACTATCAACTGATGCATTGGTTGTTGCTCCCCAATTGTGCAACAATGAACATGCATGAAATGTTTTTGAAGACGTTTGTTTTTGAAATCTATTTGTGTCTAAATAAATTCCATCAAGTAATAACTGAGCGGTTGTTTGATCAATTTTATCGCCGTTATTTGTTAAGGCAATAATTTCAGTTACAATCTCAGAAGCAGACGATGCTGATGAATCAATATATGTATTGTTTTTGTAAGCATAATCTGGTGTTTTACTAATTCTGTGATGATCCAAAACAACAATATTTTCAATTAATATATTTGTAAATGCTTCTTTATTTTCAATTCTATCTTCATCTGACGTATCAACTAGAATTACTAAAGTTTGTTCATTATTTAATGCTAATGCTTGTTTAGGAGAAATAAATATTTCTTCTAAATTTGTATAATGTGTTTTTAATAACCGTGAAGTTGTTTCGTCAAAAGTAATGTTTTGAATAAAGGCATTCTTTTTATAAGCTTTAGCTAGTTTATAAACCGCATAAGCAGAACCTAGAGCATCTAAGTCAGCATTTTTATGTCCATAAATCACAACATTTTGAATTTTCTTAGATTTTAATTTATTAATCAAGACATTAGCGATGTAATTAACATTAGTTCTTGATATATTTACATCAATTTCGGTTGTTGAACCATAATGTCTCATTTTTTCATTTTTAGTTACAACAGAAATTTGATCCCCACCACGAGCTTGAGATTGTAACATAGCTTCTTTAGCTAGTTTATCAAGAACGTCTAGGTTTAAAATTCCATATGCAAAACCAGCAGATACAGTAATGTTTAACTCTTTTGTTAAACCTTTATGTTTTAATTTATCAAAAAAGTTAAATTGGTGATTTTCTCATTGATCTAAAACGTCTTTGTTGGTGATAATAAAGAAACGACCATTTTCATATTGTCTATATATCAAGTCATATTCATTTGCTAGTTCATCTAACAATTTAACAACTGAAGAATATATTTTGAATATCTCTTCTTCAGACATTGTTGATTGATATAAAAGAATATTGTCAATGTTAATTTCACCTAAAACTACTCTTTGTTTTTCATAATCTCTTAATAAATTTTCTTGAACTGTAATATCTTTGATAATTGCGATATTTCTTTCTAAAGATATATGCACTTCATATTTATTTTTTTCTTTTTCAATATTGAAATCTAAATTCTCAGTTGATCATTCTGAAACTTGAAAAATGTCTTTAATGTTTTTACCGACAATATTTCTTCCTAATTTTTGTTCAACTAATTTAGAAATTCAAACAATGGTTCCCTTGTGTCTAAAAACAATTAAACCCATTCCATTTTCATTAACTTCACGTTCAATGTAATAGTTAACTGAATTTTCTGCAATCAAAATGTTATTAAGATGTCGTCTGTATAAAATTGTTCAATAAATGCTAATTGAAATAATTCATGTGGCATATATTGTTGATAAAACAATTTGTGGAGTTGATTCTAATTTAAAAATACCAACGAAAAAACCAATTGTTGGTAAAAGAAATAAAAATACAACTTCCAGAAATATATAAATTTTTTTGTTGTTTTTTTTCATATTAATAATTATATATTAAATTATTAAAGGTATTTTTTTCTATAAACTAGAGTTCATAAAATTTATTAATATCTTCAATACCAATATTTTTAATAGCAGATACCATGAAAACTTCAACAGAAGAACCAAAAGATAATGCTTGATTTTTAGTTTTATATCTTTGAGATTGATTTGCTTTATCACATTTTGTTAAGAAAATATCAAACTTAATTCCTAGTGATTGAATATATTCAATCATTTCTAAATCAATTGCAGTAAAACCAACTTTGCAATCAATTAAAAAACATACTCTTTTTTCGTTTGTTTGAAATCTAAAATAATGATCAATAATTCCAATAATTTTTGTTTGAACTTTTTTTGATAAAGCCGCATAACCATATCCGGGTAGATCTACTAAAATCTTTTTACTATTTGTTTCGAAATAATTAATTAATTTTGTTCTTCCTGGTGTTGAACTTGTTTTGGCAATTTTTGTATTTGCTAATGCATTAATTAAACTTGATTTTCCGACGTTTGATCGACCTCAAAAAACGATTTCTGGTTGGTCATGAACCATTCAACTTAATTGATCTGCAGCACTTTTAATATATTTTCACATAGTAATTTTAATTATATTTTAAAAAGAAAAACAAGTCATTAAAAACTTGTTTTTAATTACTATTCTGATTTGTTTTCTGCAGATTTTCTAGTTCTTTTAGGTTTTTCTACGACAACGTTTTCACTAACAACTTCTTTTTTGTTATCTAGTACTTCTTCTTTCTTGAAAGATTTTCTAGGTTTGTCGTCTTCTTTTCTAGCTATTGTACCAATGTAAGGTAAGATTGCAACGTATCTCGCTCTTTTAATTGCAAGTGAAACTGCTCTTTGGTGTTTAGCACATGTTCCGGTAATACGTGAAGATAAAATTTTACCTTGCATATTTACTAATTTAGATAATAAAGCATCATTTTTGTAATCAACGTAAACAACTGGTGATTTTGATAAACAGAATTGACATGGACGTCTTCTAACAAATGGTTTCTTGTGTACAACTCTTGCCATATTTGACTTTCGTTATATTTGTTCTCATTCTTCAAAATCATCTAATTCTTCAATTGGTGAAGTTAAAGATGTTTCAGAGATAAGGTTTGGGGTTGAATTGTTAGGTTTTGTTTGAGGAATTGTAAAACTTTGAGTATTGTTTTTTCTTAATTCTGCTGTTGCTTTACTTTCAAGAGAATTAACTCCGTCAACAACAACTCTTAAGATTGTTCTATTGCTTCCATCCTGAGCAACATAGTTGTTCATTTCAATGTATCCTTCAACTGATACTAATGAACCCTTGGTTAAATATCTGTTGACAAATTCTGCATTTCTTTGTCATGCAACGCACGGGATGAAATCTGCCTTAGGTTCTAAATTTGAAGCAATACGCGGTCTACTAACTGCAACTGTGAAGTTTGAATAAACAATTTGAGATTTTGTCATTCCTGCTTCTGGGTTGTTTGATAATCTACCGATCAAAATTACTTTGTTCATAATTCCTCTTTTCTAATTTCTAATTATTCAGCTTTTGGTGAAACCTTTTTTGTCATTCTTTTTGGTCTGTCTTCTGTTTTTACTGCTGTTTCTGTTGATACTTCTGGTTTTTCAATTCTAGGTTTTTTAACATCTTTTCTTAAAACTTTCTTCATTTTTCTTGGTTTTAAACCTTTTTCTGAAGCTAGGTTAATGATTAAAGATCTTAGAACTGATTTGTTGATGTTTACTTTTCTTCTAAATTCAGTAATTAAAGCTGGTGTAGTTTTTGTGTGAACTAAATAATATGAAGCACGAACTTGTTTTTGAATTGGGTAAGCCAATTCGGTTCTTTCAAGTTTTTCAATCTTTGTATGTTCTGGTTTTAAAACATCTAATACGATTGCTTTAGCTTCGTCATCGCTTGCTTGTGCATTTACAAGCAACATAATTTCATAATTTGACATTTTTCTCCTTCTGGACATTTGGATCAATTTGATCAAGGAGTCCTAAATTTTCGTTAAATTTATTTAACGCATTTTATTATATAGCATTTTTATCAAAATATTAGTTTTTAATAAAACAGAATGTTTTAAAGGTGCTTTTTTTAAAAAAAATGTTATATCGTTGAATTCAAAATTTCTTTATTCATTGTTAAAAAACTATTGAGTTACGAATGTTTTTCAATAAATAATGATTGTATAAAAATAAAAAGATAGCATTAACTATCTTAATTGCTTCAATCAATTTCAATTATATCTTGTCCATTTGAATTTTTAGTTTCAAGTACTTTAAATTCAATTTTATCTTGGTAAGTATATTTAGTATTTTTTCTCAAATTATGACCAACTTTAGCTGTTAATCAATCAATTAGTTTCATATTTTCTTCATCTTCGGGAAGCTCTAAATTTAGATATTCATCAAATTCTAATTGTTTTCATAGAATCTTCATTTTTGCTCTTCCGTTAGCTTCACATTTTTCTAAACTTATTTCGTAGATTAATTCATTGTCATCATATTCATCATAAATTTCACCAACAATTTCTTCTAAAATATCTTCAAGCGTAATAATTCCAATGATTTTATCTGATGAGTTATTTTCAACAACAAACGCCATTTGTGCTCTTGCTTGACGCATTTTTTCTAATGCAACTGATAACAATGAGTTAGCCGAAATATTAGGAACTGATTTTATATAGTTCATAATATTTCCCTTTTTTAAATAGAAAATATCTTTTAAGTGAATAATACCAATAAAAGTACCATCTTTTTCTACAGGCAATCTTGAGAAGTTTGTTGATTTAAATAAATCTAATGCTTCTTGCAATGAAGTTCTTGACTTAACAAAATCAACGTCTTTTAATTTAATATAGTGTTGTGAAACTTTAGTTGAATCTAGATCTAGTGCATTTTGCGCCATTGTGGATTCTTTAGTTTCCAATACACCTTCTTTATTAGCAATTGTTAAGAAGTTCTTTACATCTTCTTCGGTATTAGTTACATAAATTTTCTTTCCAATTTTTGAAATTGGATATGTAATTGGTAGAAATATCCAATATAAAGCTTCAATAAATCAACAAAATGTTCTAACAGTTCCAACAGGATGTGATTTAGCGACAATCTTTGGAATAATTTCTGCAAATAACACAATTATTGGTGTCATTACAACAGTTGAAATAATTGCGGCTAATTCAGTATTAGTTATTAATTTGCCTAATATATATGAGAATAAAACAGAAGAACCAATATTGACGATGTTATTAGCTATTAATATTGTTCCAACTGTTCTGTTAAAGGCAATATGTTGCTTTTTAATTAATTTAGCACCCCTAACTTTTTTATCCATTAATTGTTCAATTTTTGCTGCACTTAAAGCTGTATAAGCAGTTTCTGATGCAGAAAAAATTGCACTACATACTATTAGAATAAGTAGAATAATTGCCGATATTAAAAATATGTATCATTTAGTTGAAGTTTGTTCAGTTACGTCTGTATTGACATTTAATAAAATGTGCGATTGCGGGTAAGTGTCCATAAAATGTAATTATCTCCATGATAAAAATATGATTATTCAATAATAATACAAAATAAATCAATAATTTAATAAAAATATAAAAAATAACGTGCTTAATTTATAATAATTGATATGTTTAAATATGAAGATGTTACATTAGTACAATTACCAAAGCCTATTTTGCGTCAAAAATCAGCACCCGTTCCCATTCCTTTAACAGAAGAAGATGATTTATTAATTCAAAAAATGATTTTTCACGTTGACGATAGTCAAAAACCAGATACAAAATTCAGACCAGCAGTAGGTGTTGCTGCTATTCAATATGGAATTCCTAAACAAATTTTTTACATTCTAATTACTAATGACAAAAATGAAGTTATTTTCAGAGATGCTGTTGTTAATCCAAAGATGTTAGCTCATTCTGATATTAAATTAGCATTAGAAGAAGGTGAAGGTTGCTTAAGCGTTAATGAAAACGATCCTAACCAAGAAGGATATGTTCCAAGATATGCTCGTGTAGTTCTTGAAGGCTATTCATATTTTGAAAAAAAGGTTAAAAAATATGATGTTTCAGGTTATACAGCAATCGTTTTCCAACATGAATATGACCACTTGCAAGGTAATCTATTTATTGATCACATTAATCAAAAAGACCCTTGAAAATTACCTAAAAATACAAAAGTTTTATAACAAAAAATATTGGTTTTAAGACCAATATTTTATTTTAAATTTAAAACAGGTTGAGAATAATGTTTAACTTCGTTTTTGGTGTAATATGCACCATATCTATATTTTTTACCATTGATTTTTGTATCTCAAATACCCAATTTATAAACATAGGTTGAGAAATTCAATCTCTCGTTTTCATAAACTCAATTTGAGGTTATATAGAAAGGAAGAAATCCTTGTAATGAAGCTCCTTGAACTTCAAAGTTATTCAATATCACCCTTTCTTTTTCGTATCAATTATTTGTATTATTAATTAATTCAATATTTGAAGAAAATTCCTCTTTTCTACCGATATATTTAAACTGAATACTAGTTAATAAAGCATCAATTTGTTTATCATCAATATATTGACCATCATTAAAATCAGAATCCTCTTTAAATCCTTGAATCACTATTCTTGGAATAACTAAATAGTCATTTTCATTTTTTCTATTGTATAAAACCAAATCAACTGAAATAGCATCAGGTTCCATCCCCATAATCATGACGTTTTTGAATTCAAAATCATATATTTGACGAATGTTTTCTTTTAAAGTTAAACCTAATTTATTTAACATTTCAACATTGTTTTTGTAATTAGAAATCATTTCAAAAACAGCATCTTTACGACTTGTTTCGGCTAATTCAGCTCTTTTTGTGCCCTCATTGAATTCTTCAAAATAGTGCACACATTCTTTTCTTGCTAAAAAGTTTGCCTCATCTTTTCAAATAACTAAATTATTAACAGTTTGGGGAATTGAAAAAGCAACCGCTAAAACAACAGTTAAACCAACTGCAGCTGAAACACCAAAAATAATTCCTTTAATCTTTTTAGATCTGGTTGTATTTTTAGCTATTTTTTTATATTGAACTGAATCCTCGGGTGTAACTTCGTTTGGATCAATTTCTTCTCATGGATCTCTTGGTTTTTTAGCCATTATTTTCTTCCTTATCTTTTACTGGATATTCACTTAATGTATTCATAATATCTTTTAAAATTTTGTTTTTATTAATTGGTCAATCAATTAATGAAATAACTTCTAATGGATATTGTTTTGACATCAAGAATTTTACACTGTCTTTGAATTTAATATATTGTAAATAATTATCTCTATATTTATAATTATCAATGATATAAGCTTTAATTAATTGTTGAGTTGGCTTATATATTAATACCGCATCAATTGCTTTAGTTCCGATTGAATAATCTTTTTCAATTACAAAATCTGGATGATGTTGCACAACATTTAAAAATTCGTTAATAACTTTTGTTTTAAATGTTGGATCATATGAAAATGAAATAGTTTTTGTCAATGACATTTTTTCAGTCTCATCTAAATAATTCTTTTGATCACTTGCTGATAGATCTAAGAATTTTAGTCATTCCTTAAATAAAATCATATCCGTTGTTGAACGTTCAGTTATTTCAACATCATCTGCATATATTGATTTAATAACAATCATTTTTTCACGCGCTCTTGAAATAGCAACGTTTAAAGCATTTTTTCCACCTTGTCTTGCTACATATGTTCCGTATAATGAGGTATTATGGTCATACACAACAGACATAATGATTAAATCAGCTTCATCGCCTTGAATGTTTTCAATGTTTTTTAAATCAATTTGTTCATTAATAATCGCTTCTTCTAATAAAGGTTCTTCACCAAATATTTTAGTTATTAAATAATCTTGTTGTTTAGCGTTAAATACTAAAATAATTATTTTCTTATAACGCTCTAGGTTTGCTTTAGCAATTTCTATAACTTTTTGTGCTTCAGCTTCATTCATGCTATTATTTCAAATTCCATCCACTTGAATAACCTCAAGAGGTTTATTATTTGATAGAGCTACTTCGTAGTTATCAATAACATCTAATTTTGAATCATAAAAATGTTTTGAACTAAATGTCATTAGCGCAGCTTGTTTTGAACGATAGTTTTTATCCAATAATATTGAATATACCCCACGTGCCATTGCATAATCAAGCAATGATTCAATGTTTCCAAAATCATTTTCTTCATCAAATGAATAGGTCACTGAGAATCAACGTGTTGGTTGCATTTGACGATTATCTCCAGCTAATACCTTACGTTTAGCTAGGTATAAAATTGGAATACCTTTTTCAATGAAAATCTGACTTGATTCATCTAAAATTGCATAATCAAATTCAGCTTTTCCTCACATTGATAAATCCAATTCAGGAGTAGTTACGATGATTGGGAAAAGTTTTTTAATCATTTCTTTATGACGATGGAAAAATTTATATGGTTTTAAATGTGCTGTTCTAATTGCCATTGCAAAAGCTGTATATTGTTTTTTCTCTTCTTCACTAAAATCATTCATTTTTTCAATGGTTTTTTCTAAAATCATTTTAGCAAAAGTTATATCATCATTTAAGTTAACTGTTTTTTCTTTTAAAGAGGTTTTATAGAATTCATCTACTACTTTAACAGTTTCGTAATCAATCTTATCAACTAATCTAACAGCAATATCAACATCAATCCCAAACAATGAAGGTTCGGTTAAAATAAATTGAGTAACTTGTTTTAAATATTTTGGGTATATTGTAAAGAAATTAGCTTTTTTGTTAGTGTTTGTTTCATATAGATGTTTCAACAATGATTTTTCATCTAAAACCTCAGAAGGCAATCTATAAATTAAGTCTTTATCTAATTCTTTCAATGCTAGAAATGTTTTCTCACTGAATTTTCCATGGACAATTGCGCCATAAAAATCAAGAATATCGTTGATATTTTCAATTGATAAAATATGTTTTAAATTATCTACATGTGATTTATCATCGTCACTGAAAATTTGTTGACTTTCCTCTGTTTTAGTAATTTTAAAATTTTCAAGCAAATGAATAAATTCTTGTAATGGTTCATAAAAAGTTTCTTGTCTTAAATTTTTATCATTTAGAGCAAATAAACAAAAGATAGATAACTTCTTTAATCTGTTTTTTAAAACATCAAGGGCTGCTTTTTTCTGCGATACTACCAATGCAGTAAAACCACGAGCAATAATATTTGCAATTAAATTAGAAATAGTTTGAGATTTTCCAGTTCCCGGAGGACCTCAAATTATTGTATCTTGATATAAACTAGATACAGTTGCTGCATCTTGTGAAAAGTTAGTGTTTTGAATCTTGAACAATTTAAATTTATTATCAAAAATTACTCTTTCCACTTTTTCACGATAATTGTTTTTATTAAAATCAGGGTTTAAAATTTCTTCAAATTCGTTATTCTCAATGATTTTCTTCATTTGGTTTCATAAATAACCTGATGATACGTTAAAGAAACCCAAAACAATACCTGGATGAAATTGAATTGATGAATTTTCAATATTTTCTTGAGTTAAATTAGGAATTTTTTCTTTAATATCTTCTGGAACATCATAAATAGGATTTCAATTTTTCTTAAAGTATTCAAATACTTCCTTAATTGATAAACCACTAAAATCAAAATTATCAACATTTAATAAAAATCCTTCTTGACTTAAAAATGTTACTAATTTTGCATTTACTCTAATGTCCGAAACAGATTTAATATTAACTAATGAATTATTAATTTCAATATTAATTTCTTTGAAAAATAAGGGAGCATATATTGTTTTTTTCTCAGTTTTTACAGATATGAAGAAAAAACCAATGTGAAGTGGTCAAATATTGGTTTCAATATTGATATTTTGAGCCTTATTTAAAATTTTCTTTCATTTAACAATTGATTTTTGATAATCAATTTCTAATTTAGTTATTAATTGAGTTTTAGCTTTTTCTAAATCAGAACCTAGTAATTTAAAAATAGAATCTTCAATTCTCATGTTGTATTCTTTATAAACATCAATAACATCTCTTTTTGAATTACAAGTTTTAATTTTTGCCATCAATTCTTTATTGCCAATTTCTGACAATACACAATTAATCTCGTAATTATTAAAAATTTTGTTTAATGTTTCTTCACCAAAGGCTTTGTAGACATCGAAAAATTTGTCATTATCTATTGAACAATATAATGAACTATCATAAGTATCGATGTTTTGCAAATTCGCCATCAATGTTTGGTATTTTAAATTGTTATTTTCCATTATTTAATTTCCTTTAACAATTGTTGTTCTAAATATTTAGCGCAATTACCAACAACTAATGAAATAGATGCACGTTGAAAAGTAATGCCAGAAATGCCATTTAATTCTTGCAATTCTTTTGCTAAAATAGCACTACGCTGTTTAAATTCAATCTTAACAATTTTGTGTGATGAACTTACATTATTGATATTTTCAATACCACCTAAATAATCTAAAAAATCATTCATATCAAAAGGTATTTTTTCTTCAACTGATAACTCATTCTTAATTGATTGTTGTTTGTATTTTCTTCAATGTAGAAGAATAAAACCTAATGTAATAATGATTAAGAATATATATAATGCTTTATGTTTTTTATTCATATTTATGCTCCGTTTTACTTTAATTAATTTTAATATAAACACGTTGATTTATTACTAAATAAATTTTTATTGAATTTTATGTTTAATTATTATTAATTACCTTCAAGTTGCTTATATAATTAATTAAAAAATTAATTAATAATAAAAAGTATTAAAATTATTAAAGTTTGAAAGGTAGATTATGATTGAAAAAAAGAAAATTTTGCTTAGCGGAATCACTGCAACTGGTAATTTAACAATCGCAAATTATATTGGTGCAATCAAAAATATGGTTAAACTACAAGATAAATATACTAGTTATATTTTCATTGCTGATTTACACGCATTAACTCTTCCAATTGATCCAAAAGTATTAGCAGAAAATCGTAAAAATATTTTTGCTTTATATCTTGCTTGTGGAATTGATACAAACAAAACAACCTTATTCTATCAATCTGATGTGATTGAACATGGAATGATGAATTGATTGATTTTAAGTCAAACTACCATTGGCGAATTATCAAGAATGACACAATTTAAAGACAAATCAACAAAAGTTAAAACATCAAACGGTATGGAAACAATACCAACAGGACTACTAATGTATCCAACATTGATGGTAGGAGATATTCTTTTATATAACGCCGATATAATACCAGTTGGAATTGATCAAAAACAACACATTGAACTAACAAGAGATATCGCTTCAAGATTAAATAATAAATTTAATGTTGAATTCAGCGTACCAGAACCATTTATACCTGAAATTGGTGCCAAAATTATGTCATTAACAGATCCGACAAAGAAAATGTCAAAATCTGATACCAATCCAAAATCATCAATCTATCTACTTGACAATCCAGATGATGCATATAAAAAAATAATGAAAGCCGTAACAGATTCAGAAGGAAAAATTTATATCTCTGAAAATAAACCAGGCATAACTAATCTACTTTCAATTTACTCTGCATTAAAAAACATTTCTTTAAAAGAAGCAGAAGAATTATTTAAAGATAAAAACTATGGTGAATTTAAACACGAAGTTGGAATGACAGTGAAAGAATTTCTAACTAATATTCAAGAAAAATATCACAAATATTACCAAATAATTGATAGCGAAGCAATCAAAGGTGCTGAAAAAGCAAGTTTAGTTGCAAAAGAAAATTTAGCTAAATTAATGAAAGGAATGGGACTATAATGAAAGCAAATAGTCAATTAAACCACTCAGCTAGTCACTTATTAGCGGCAGCAATATTAAAACTTTATCCAAACACAAAGCTAGCAATTGGACCTGCTATTGAAGAAGGTTTTTACTACGATTTTGAATTTGAAGAACCTCTATTAGAATCAGATCTTCCTAAAATTGAAAAATTAATGAAGAAACTAGCAGAACAAGGTTATGAAATGCATTGTGTAGATGAATCAAAATATTCATTTGCAGGACAACCTTACAAACAAGAGTTATATCAAGAATTTATTGAAAAAAAATATGACATTACCTACTATTCATATATTCACCCAAAAACACAAGAAGTACTATTTACAGATCTTTGTGCTGGTAATCATATTGATAACACTAAAAAGATTAAACACTTTAAATTACTTTCCACAGCAGGTGCTTACTGAAGAGGTGATTCTAACAATAAAATGTTAACCAGAATTTATGGAACAGCATGAGAAACTAAAGAAGAATTAGACGCCTATCTAGCTCTATTAGAAGAAAGAAAAGAAAGAGATCACCGTAAATTAGGTAAAGAATTAAACATTTTCGGTTTCAACCCTTTATGCGGTCAAGGCTTTCCTATTTGATTAGAAGATGGAATGAAAATCCACAATGCAATTCGTGACTATGTTTTAAAAATTGACAAAAAGTTTGGTTTCAGAGAAGTTTTAACTCCTCACTTCGGTGAAAAGAAACTATATGAAATTAGTGGTCACTGAGCTCACTACCAAGATACAATGTTTAAACCAATTGAAATGGATAACGAATTGTTAATCGGTCGTCCAATGACATGTCCACACCACATTATGTTATTCAATTCAACCAGAAGATCATACAGAGATCTACCTATTAGATATTCTGAACAATCAAGATTATATAGATATGAAAAATCAGGTGCCCTAACTGGTCTTGAAAGAGTTAGAGGAATGGATCTAACAGAAGGACATGTGTTTGTTAGAAAAGATCAAATTAAATCTGAATTCAAACATTTATACACAATGATTATTAAAGCACTAAAAGATTTCAACATTGAAATTGATCACATTTCTTTATCTCTAAGAGACCCACAAGATAAAGAAAAATTCTTTGATAATGATGAAATGTGAACTAATGCTGAAAACGATTTAAGAGATGTATTAAAAGAATTAAACATCGAATATAAAGAATTCATCGGTGAAGCTGCTTTCTATGGTCCTAAAATTGATATTCAAATTAAAACAGTTCTAAACAGAATCATTACTATGTCAACCTTACAGCTTGATTTCTTGCTACCTACAAAATTTGAAATGAAATATGTAGATGAAAACAATGAATATCAAACTCCCGTTTTAATTCATAGAGGTTTAATTGGTACATACGAAAGATTTGTTGCTATTTTATTAGAACAAACGAAAGGTGTATTACCTTATTGATTAAGTCCAAGACAAGTAACTATTCTTCCTATTTCTGATGCTCAAAATGAATACTGCCAATCTCTATATGAAGAATTCCTAGATTATGACATTAATGTAAATGTTGATTTAAGAAGTGAAAGAATTAATAAGAAAATTAGAGAAGCTCAAATTCAAAAAACTAAATTTGTTATCGTTATTGGTAAAGAAGAAGTTGAAAGTGGAAAACTTGCAGTTAGAGAATATGGTAGCGATCAAACTACAATTTATGACAAAAATGAATTCCTAAATAAATTATCAGAATTAAAAAGAAATTTAAAATAATAAATCAGTTAGCTTAATGCTAACTTTTTTTTGTATTTCAAAATAAATAAAATAAAAACCTCGTTTCATATAGATACGAGATTTTTAGAATTAATTAGTATCGTTTGCATTTGAATTGTTTGAATCATCATTGTCGTCTAATTTTTGTTTTTTTGTTTCAAATTTTTCAGTTGACATTTTTGATTCTTCAATTTTCTTAACACCAGCTACTTCATTGAATAGAGCATCAAAATCTTCTTTTGTATATTCAGATTTTAGATCTTCTTTAGTTTTTTCCATTGTTGGTGGAAGTTGTAGATGTTCGGCAATATATTCAATTTCTTCGGCAACAATAGTTTCGTTAAGAATTAATGCATCTTTAATTAGTTCGAGTAATTGACGATTTTCATTAATAATATCAAATGCTTGTTTTTCAGCTTCTAAAATAATTCTTCTAATTTCTAGATCAATTTCATGACCAATCTTATTTGAGAATGAAGCGTTCTTCATGTAGTCTCTTCCTAGGAATGGATTTGATGAATCTTCTTCATATTGAATTGGACCTAAATTAGATAAACCATATTCAGTAACCATTTTACGTGCAATTTTTGTTGCTTTAGCAATGTCGTTAGCCGCACCTGTTGATACGTTATCTTCACCGTAGATAATCGATTCAGCAACACGACCACCCATAAATGAAGCAATAGATGCTAATAATTCAGATTTTGTTGAATTATATTTTTCTGTATCTGGAAGCATTAAGTTATAACCGCCAGCATTACCTCTTGGAATAATTGTAATTTTTTGAACTTTAATTCCATCACGTAATTTAATACCAACTACAGCATGACCAGCTTCGTGATATGCAACTGCAATATTTTCTTGTTCAGTAATAGTTCTAGATTTTTTAGCAGGCCCCATCATTACTCTATCAATTGCTTCATCAATTTGTGCTGTAGTAATAATGTTTGTTTTTTCACGAACTGATAATAAAGAAGCTTCGTTAATAACGTTTTCAAGTTGTGCACCTGAAAAACCAGGTGTTCTTCTTGCAACGTTAGAGAATTTAACATTAGGAGAAATTCTTTTACCTTTTGCGTGTAATTTAAGGATTGCTTCTCTTTCTTTAATATCTGGTAAGTTTACTGTTATTGTTCTGTCAAATCTACCAGGTCTTAATAATGCGGGGTCTAAAACGTCGGTTCTGTTTGTAGCGGCCATAACAATAACACCACTATTTTCAACCATACCATCCATTTCAACAAGGATTTGGTTTAATGTTTGTTCTCTCTCGTCGTTTCCACCACCAATACCAGCACCTCTTGAACGACCAACAGCGTCTAATTCATCAATAAATACAATTGCAGGAGCTTTTGATCTAGCTTCAGCAAAGACTTCTCTAACACGTCTTGCCCCAAGACCTACAAACATTTCAACAAAGTTTGATGCAGAAATAAATAGGAATGGAACACCAGCTTCTCCAGCGGTTGCTTTTGCTAATAATGTTTTACCAGTTCCTGGAGGCCCACCAAGTAGAATTCCTTTTGGTATTCTCGCACCAGCTGACGCGTATTTCTTAGGATTTTTTAGATAATCAACTACTTCTTGAATTTCCTCTTTTACTTCTTCATTTCCGGCCACATCAGCAAATTTCTTATCACTTTTTACTTGAATTGCTTTTGATGCACCTTGTTCGCCAAGTACATTTCCACCATTCATGTAATTTCTTGAAGCTCTATTAATTGCGATTCATCCAAGAATTAATAAACTCATTATTACAAAAGGAGATAATGAACTTACTAGGTATGTGAATAAAGGAGTTTGGTTATTTACCATTTCGTTTGTTCAAATGGCATTGTTTTTCATTGATGCGGGTGCTGTTGTAAACACAGATGTATCAATTATGAAATTATCAATATTAACTCCTGGTGTCGCAAAATTTACATCTGGATTTGATAATTTAATTAACAATTTATGAAATTCAGCTTTATTAAATCCTGTTAATATAAATCATTCTTCAAATTCTCTTGCTGAACCAGTTAATAATCCAGCATGATTATGAATTTCTCCTCATTCTTCAGGAGTAGCGACATATTTTATGTTTAACATTCCGTTGTAATCATTTAATACAAATTTAGTAATAAAGAAATTGTCATCTTTTGATTTAGCAGCTTTTGTAACTATTTCATTTAAAATAACAGTATCACGTGTCACATTACGCATTGGATTTGACATGTAATATGAAATAGTTGCAAAAATTCCAGCTATTAAAATAATGGAAAATAAAATCATTGCAATTTTTCATAAGGCAAATGGTTTTTTTGGTTGATTTGCTTGATTCATTTTTCCTCCTTACTTATATATTAATTTATATAAATCTATTTGTTTATATAATGTGAAAATTATAAGAAAAAACCAATTTAAAATAATAGTTTTCCCTGTTTTTTATATATAAAATGATAATTATCAAGTTTAAATTGTGAAGTTCTACGTGAAGAGAGAATAAATTTTTTAATATTTTCAACTTTTGATTTAGATAAGTTTAAATAATCAAATTTTTCAAATAATAGTAAATAAATCATCTCCAATGAAAGAGTTTCAATATTGACAAAATCTTGTGAATATTGTTTCTTACTTCATTGATCTAGTTTTTGTTTTTCTAAAATAAATTCTCTGTTTAGATGTTCATTAATATGATGATATCTTTTTAACAATTTTTCCTTAATTTCAATTGTTTCATCAATGATTGAATTTCTAATTTTATTACGTTGGTAATGATTTTCAAAGTTAGTATAATCATCCGCAAACAACAGTTGTTCCTTGAAACATAATTTTCTAATTTGAGATTTTCATATTAGATTCACCCAAGGTCTTAATACCTCAATATTGAATACATTACTTTTAGAAAGAATCCCATAATAATAAGATTTACGATTACTTTGTTCTTTAATAATTGCTGTTTCTAATGAGTCATCTTTGTGATGTGCTGTCAATAAGTATTTACAATTTTCTTTTTGCATTACTCCTTTGAAAAACTCATATCTTTTTATACGTGCTCAATTTTGAAAATTACCCTTGATTTCATCAACATGTAAATTCAATACATAACATTTAATATTGTGCTTATTACAGTAATCTCTTACAATCGCTTCGTCAATGTTACTATCAAAACGTTTATGATAATTCACATGTGCAACTACAATGTTTTGATTATTCAATGTATGTAATAACAACATTGAATCAGGGCCACCACTTACTGCAATTAATAGTTTGTCATCTAAATTACAATGTTTTTTAAGAAAATTTTCTGTTTTAATTTTTAAATCATTTAATTTCATATTAGAAATTTCCTGTAAATTTATTCATTACAAAACGAATGTCATTATATACAAATGAAATCAGTGCATCCGCTGCATAATCTATTGCTTTATTAATTACTAATCATTCTTCGTACGAGAATTTACCCAATACATAATCAATAATGTTATTATCACGACCGATACCAATTTTGAAACGTTTAATTTCATTGTCTTTATGTTTAACTTTATTTAGAATGTCTTTCATTCCGTTATGACCACCACTGCTTCCTTTTTGTTTAATAGAAGCTTTACCTAAAATTAAGTCAATATCGTCATACACAATAATTACGTCATCGACATTGATTTTGTAGTATTCAACAATGGCTTGAACGAAATCACCACTATTGTTCATGTATGTCAATGGTTTAGCTAAAATGAAATCTTTATTTTTATAATAAATCCCATTAAATTTCTTTTCTTCTAATTGAATGCCTAATTTTTGAGCAATTGCATCTACAACCATAAAACCAACGTTATGTCTAGTTTTTTCATATTGTTCACCAGGATTACCTAAACCTACTATTAATTTCATATCTACTCCTTATTATTTAATGTTTCTCAAATTTCTTTAATACATGTTCTTCTTTGTGAATCACTATCGTTATTAATTCCAGCTTCCAATGCTTCATATTCACCAAAGATAATACTTAATTTCTGCGCTCTCGTAATTGCTGTGTATATTAACTTTTTAGACAATAATCTTTTTGCTTCATTAAATAAAACAGTTAAGACAACAGGACATTCACTACCTTGATATTTATGTACACTTGTACAATATGCAGGAATCACTTTTTGTATAAAATCTTTTTTAGAGAAAACTACTGTTTTAGAATCATTTTCAAAGCTAATTGCAATTTTAGATAAATTATTTTTTTCATCATAATCAAATCTTGAGATATAACCAATTTCACCATTGAACACTTTTTTACTTGGATCATTAATTGTATTTAACACCTTATCATTTAAAGCAAAAGTTTTCTTACCAATCTTAATGACTTCTTCTTTTTCTTTATCTCTTCAGAAATTATTTAAAGCCTCATTCAATTTATCAATCCCAGTTTGATAGTTGTAAATCGGACTTAATATTGCAATATCTTTTTTTGTATAACCTTGTTTTAGCAATTCTTGAATTTCTTTAATTAAAGCGGAAGACAATTCTTGTTTATCTAATGTTTTAAATTGCGAATGAGGTTGATTGAATTTAGGAATTTCTTGCTTATTAATTGAAATTGCATCAGATACAATGTCAAAGTTTTCAGCTTGACGATAAATTTTAGTTAATTCAATGGTTTCGAAAATATTATTCTCAATAAAATCATTAATTAAATAACCTGCACCAATGGCTGGTAATTGATTTTTATCCCCAACTAAAATAATTTTATGTAAGGTTTCCACGTGAATCCCTTTTAATAAATGATAGAAAAGTTCAGTTGATACCATTGAGAATTCATCAATGATTAAACACTCAATACGTTCTGGTCACCTTTCATTGACTTCAAATTTATTGGTATCCACGTTTCACATCAAGAAACTGTGAATGGTTGAAGCTTTAATTTCCGTTTGCTTATTTATATTAATTGTTGCTCTTCCGGTTGGTGTAACAACTGCTATAGCTTCTTTTGGATATTTCTTTAATAAAGAATTAATAATGTCATTAGTAATCAAGGTTTTCCCAGTTCCAGGACTACCTGTAATTAAAACTAAATTTTGTGTTAATGCTAAATGTTTGGCTTTATTTTGCAATGAATGATAACGTTTATTCTCTTTAACTTCAATGTCAGTAAAATTCTTATTTTCTTTAATTCTTTTCAATCTGGCAACAATATAGTTTTCCATATCAAACATTTCTTTTGTTGTGATATAGGTTTTGTTATCTCAAATAAATACATATTCTTCATTGATTAGAATTTTTAGATATTCTTTAAAATGATTTGGTGTAATCTGTTTACCATTAACAAAATATCAATTGTAAAATTCATTAATTGAAACTTTAGTATGTCCTGAATCAAATAGGAAATTAGAAAGCCCTTGATATAAATAAACTGCATTACGATATGAATCATCCACTGATTGAAAATGATCGTTTAATTTATCTAAATCAATCAAACTAACGTATTTATTTTCAAAATAATATTTGTAAAAGTTATTTCTATACTTATTAATAAAGGCATTTAAATTAGGAAAATTTTGATTAATTTTTTCATAAAAAGAAGGACTTAAATTTAACTGTAAGAAAAATAGTTGATCTTTAACTACTTGAGGATTATCTTTTAAAAATCTACGTGCTTCTAGAAAATCTTCTTCTTTCATACCTAAATCATGATGTGAAATTTTAACGTCGTATGTTATTCTATCTAATGTATCAATTCCATATTTTTCTACAATGTTTTTAGCTTTGATTGTTCCAATGCCTTTAAAATGACTACTCTCTAAAAACTTAACAATGTAATTCAGTTTTCAATCATCGCTTTCGTCCATTGATAACAAAATATAACTATCTTGATATTTTGAATTAACATTTCTATCAACGATTAGTTCATATTGCTTATCTAATTCTATTTCTAAATCAGGTTTATCGACAACTATAGAAATTGTTCCAAATTTATTTTCTTTAATAAGATCTTTCCCACTTATAACATTACTTATTTTGAAAGCAAAAATTCTATAAGTGTTGTTCTCTCTTTCAAATAAAATCTTTTTAAAAAAACCTGATATTTTGATTAATACTGACATATTAATATAATTTTAACAAAAAAGCAATTAAATAACATTAGCAATTGTTTTGCTTATATTATCTTATAAACAAATAAATTGTTTATCTTTGCAACTTACTTTAATAATTGAGGTCAATAAGTATTAAAATTTTATTAAGTAATATTTCAATATATGACATAGTTATATAAACACATAAATTAATGTCGAAAATATATTTGAATACAAAAATAAGAAAACAATTGAGGTTGATAAAATGCTTCTTTCCGGATTGGGATATTTAATTTTTGCTATTGCATTACTTTCATGAAACTTTCTATTATATTTTGCTCAAACTATTTTTACAGAAAGTAATTTTTATATCAAGAATAAAATCAAAATAGAGAATTCAAAATACTTTGACTTTTTATATAAAATAACCGTTAAAAGTTTTGTTAATTCTATGCTTAAGGCATTTATGTTAATGGCAATTTACATTGCTTTATTATTAATTGCTTATTACTACATTAGGATATTTAATCAACCTATCGTTTATAAAGTTGAACTTATATATCTATGACCAGTAATATTTGTTATACATTTTGTAGTTTTAATAACTCTTTTCTCAATTGCATTACATCAAATTAAACAATGAAGAAAAGCTAATAATTCTTTTGAAACAACATACAGTGAATATTTCCTTAATTTATCTAAAGACTGAGAAAACAAGATTGTTTTATCAATGGAAAATTTAGATGAAAATATATTGTTAAAAAGGGCTGATGGTAAAGTTGTTAAAAGGATTATTCCTTTAAGAAAATATAAGAAATTTATTCGTAAATACAATTGTTTTTTCACAATTGAAGATTTCTTTGATTTCTATGTTATTGAAAGATGAGATAAATATTTATACAAAAATAAATCAATTGATTTTGAACAATTATTGCAACTTAAACAAGAATTCATTGATAAATATAGTAAAACACATAACGAAAATAAAAAACGTTAGGAAAATTCTTGACGTTTTTTATATTGAATATAAAAGGAATGGGAAAAATAAAATTTGCTTTATAATTTATTAAGTTTTACAAAGAGGTGCAAAATGTTAGATTTAAAATATATTCTTAATAATAAAGCTGAAGTAATCAAAAAATTATCAACCCGTAATTATGACGTTACTAAAATTGATTCAATCGTTAAATTAGGTGAAAAAAGAGGTAAATTAATTCACCAATTAGAACAATTACAAGCACAAAGAAATTCTTTATCAGAAACAATTGGAATTAAGAAAAGAAACAAAGAGGCTTGCGATGATTTAATGGAGGCCGTTAACAAAATTAAAGCAGAAATTGACAGCGTTGACCATCGTGCTGATGCAATTATTAAACAAGTTAATGATATTTTAGTATTGATTCCAAACCTTCCTTATGACGAAGTTCCTGTTGGTTATGACGAAAATGATAACGTTTTAATTGCTAGACACGATCAACTAGGGCGTGGCTTAGTTAAAGGTGTTGAGGCTCATTATGACATTGCAACTAAATTAAATATCATTGATTTCAGTCGTGCTGTTAAAATGGCACATACAAGATTTGTTGCTTACAAAAATGATGGAGCTAGATTAATTAGAGCACTTGCAAACTTCATGCTAGATACACACATTAAAAACGGTTATAAAGAAATTATGCCGGCACACCTTGTTAATAGTGCAATGTTATTTGGAACAGGACAATTACCAAAATTCAAAGAAGATTTATTTAAAGTTAATAACGATGATTTATGATTAATTCCAACCGCTGAAGTTCCACTAACTAACTTCCACCACGATGAAATTGTTGATTTAAGCGAACCAATTAAATACGTCGCTTACACTAAATGCTTTAGATCAGAAGCTGGTAGTGGTGGCAAAGATACACGTGGTATTATTAGACAACATGAATTCCATAAAGTTGAATTAGTTAAATTAGTCAAACAAGAAGATGCAATGAAAGAATGAGAAGCAATGGTTAAAGATGCTAAAAATATTCTTGAATTACTTGAAATTCCTTATCAAGAATTACTTCTATGTACTGGAGATATGGGATTTAGTTCAGCCAAAACAATCGATCTTGAATTATGAATTCCAAGTGAACAAAGATTTAGAGAAACAAGTTCAATCTCTATATGTACCGATTTTCAAGCCAGAAGAGCAAAAATTAGATACAAAACAGCTGATGGAAAAACACAATTTGCATACACAATGAATGGTTCTGGATTAGCAATTGACAGAGTTATGGCGGCTATTTTAGAAAACTATCAAAACCCCGATGGAAGTATAACCATTCCTAAAGTTTTAGTTCCTTACATGAATAATCAAACAATAATTAAATAATGAAGTGAAATTGCTTTCGCTTTTTTATTTTCAATAAATTTAATTCAATTAAAATAGGATTTTTATATTGTTAATATAAATTCAATCGTAATACCAAGATAATTAATGTTGAATTTGGTAAAATTTTACAAGAAGGAAAAACATGAGAAAAAGAAAAAATATATTGAAATATCTTTGCTTAACACCAATTGCTTTCATACCATTAACTACTTTAAGTTGTGTTGATGAAAAAGAAGAGGAAAAGAAAATTACTGATCAAAAGAATTTCGTTATTAAAAATAATTTAGATGTTCAATACGTAATTAAACCTTTCGATCAAAATACAGGAAATTTTGCTGACACACCAATTAATTCTTATTCATTTTCTAGTGAAGAAAAGCGACAATTAATTAATAAATACATCGAATTCAAAGCTAAAACATTAAATAAATATAAAAAACAATGAGAAATTAATGCTTTTGAATTTATAAAAGATCCAATTTTCCAAGCATTGTATCAAAATGCATACAAAGCAACCAAAGAACACGTTTATGACAAAATCATTCATTTTATTAACAGCCTAGATGAAAGTAAAAAACGAACACCATTATTTACTGCATTCACTAATGATGTTCAAACTTGAAACAATCAACTAAACGATATACTTAACAAAGATATGAAATATTGAAATACAGCATTTGTAAAGCTGGGTTATGCAATTAAAGTGTTAACTGAAACATATTTAGTTAAATTTTTAACTTCAACAAATTAATATGGGAGACTAACATGACTATTAAATATTTATATACACATACAGACAAACTTCAAGACCAACAACAATTTGAATTCAAAGGTTGAGTTTCTTCAAACAGGGGAAACGACAAAATTCGTTTCATTACTTTAAATGACGGAAGTACAGTTTCAAACCTTCAGGTTGTTATCAAGGGTGATGACATCGCTAAATTTAACATAGATCAAATTAATTTAGGTAGCTCTGTTATTATCAATGGAACATTATTATTAACACCAAAAAATCCTCAACCATTTGAATTACTAGCAACTGATGTTAAATTATTAAACACAACAGATGAAGACTTCCCTATCCAAAAGAAAGAAACAACATTAGATTTCTTACGTGAAATTCCACATTTGAGACACAGAACTAATTTAATTAAAACCATTATGTTAATTAGAAACTCATTAAGCTTTGAAATTCATAAATATTTCCAAGAACATGATTTTATTAACATAGCAGCTCCTATTATTACATCAAACGATGGTGAAGGCGCTGGTGAAACATTAGTTGTAGATGATGAAAATGAAGAAATGTTTTTTAAACAAAAAGCCTTTTTAGGTGTAACTGGGCAATTACATGCTGAGGCTATGGCTGCTGGTTTAAAAAGGGTTTATACTTTTGCACCAACTTTCAGAGCTGAAAATTCACACACCTCAAGACACTTAGCTGAATTCTGAATGATTGAACCAGAAGTTGCTTTCTTTAATCTTCCTGATATCATTGAACTTGCTGATGACCTACTCAAAACTGCAATTAAAAACACAATGGAAAAACACCCAGACGAAATGAAATTCCTAAACGCTTTATCTGACAATACATTGATTGAAAAATTAAATAAATTCATTAAAACTAAATTAACCATTATGAACTACGGAGATGCTGTTGAAGAATTAAAGAAACACACCGATGAATTTGAAGAAAAAAATCTATACTTTGGTGTCGATCTAGCTAGTGAACATGAAAAATATCTATCAGAAAAAATCGTTAATGGTCCTGTTGCAGTTATTAACTATCCAAAAGATATTAAAGCTTTCTATATGCACCAAAATGACGATGGAAAAACAGTTGCTGCATTTGATCTATTAGTTCCGGGAATTGGTGAATTAATTGGCGGAAGTCAAAGAGAGGCAAGATATAACCAATTATTAAACAGAATGCAAGAATTACACATTCCAGTTGATCCGCTACAATGATATCTAGATTTAAGAAGATATGGTTATGCCCCTTCAAGTGGTTTTGGAATTGGATTTGAAAGATTAGTTATGTATGTAACTGGTATGAATAATATTCGTGATGTTATTCCTTTCCCAAGAGTCGCAGGAATGGTGAAAATGTAATGAATAAGCCATATATCACCGTTGTTGTTCCCATTTATAATTCCAAAACATCTATTGAAGATATTTTTAAAAACTTATTAAAACAAAGCGACCAAAATTTCAACATTATTGCTATCGTTGATAAACCAAATGACATTGATTATGAATCAATTAAAAAAATCTACAGTGAATTTGGTAGTGAAAGATTTAAATTAATTATTAACTCAAATCACCAATTACTTCATAAAGTTATTCAACAAAGCTTACCATTAGTTGAGACTGAATACGTCTTCATTATGTATTCATACGTTTATATGAAATCCGAATTCACCAAACGTATTAATCTGTTCTTCAACAGTGCGAAAACATTACCTGATTTTTTAGAAATATCAGGATTTTGCTATGGTCTAGCTTCTTATAAATGAAAACAAAATTATTTAAAAGAAAATACAATATATAACTTAAGCGAAAACTATGCTCCCATTCTTTTCGCTTCTCCTTTTACCTTTAATAACATATTAAAAACTCAAATAGTTAAAACTATTTACAGTGATTTGAATTACACTTCATTCAACCATCAATATTCAATTGATTACGTTTATGAAGGATTAAAACAAGCAAAAACTTACGCTTTAATCACCAATACTTGAATTGATGACTATAACCATAATTTAACTATTTTCAATATCAAAAACTTTATGGATCAATGAGAAGTTGTTTTTCAAAATACAGAAAATGAAAACCAATTTCTTCACCTTCTTTTAGCATGTAAAATTCACTTACAATATTTCTTACCGGGTTATTTAGGTTCACTAACTATTAAAAAATCTGATACAAAATGAAAATCAGTTAACTTCCTAAAAAATTCTTTACTAAACATAATCAATGAATTTGATGTTAAATATCAATCATATCAACCTCAATTAAATAATCTAATCAAAAAATACAACATCAAAAAAATCAATGAAAAATATATCTACTCAATTCCTAAATGAAAAGATATATTTAAAACTTATTAATCATGGTTAAACAAATCAATAAAAAAGCTAATTTCTGAATTAGATTATTAGCAACATTGATTGATGTAATTATCTTTCTTATCTTTAGTGTAATAAGTAGTTTTGCAACGTTTGATTATCAAAATGCAAAATTGATACATAATGCTTTATATTACTTCTGATTAATAAACCTTATTTTATTTCTTCTAATATATTTCATATTGATTCCCATTTTTGCAAAGGGCAAAACATTGGGTATGACAATATGTAGAATTAAAATCATTTCAACAGATAAAACTGAAAAATTTTCTAAAGCAGTATTCAATCGTCAACGTTTATTCTCCTTTGTTTGAATGATTATTTTTGCCTTGTTTGCAATATTAATTTCGCCCGAAACTTTTATTAAAGCATCTACAAAAGGCATGACTAAAGACCAATTAACAACTGTTCAATTTGGGTTCTTAATGATCCCAATTGCATTAATTGGAATTGCAAGTTTTACTCAATTATTTTTAATAATGTCAAACGCAAGATCAAACAGAGTTGGACTAAATGATAAATTCTCCTCAACAGAAACGGTTTGAATTAACAAATATGAAGAAATTGAAGAAGAAGAAATTATAGAAAGAATTATTAAACCAAAAAAACGCGTTTTACCAACTTTAACATTCAAAAACTAGTCAATTTGGGCTGGTTTTTATTTTGTTTTAAGTTGAAATATTGAAACTATGCCTATATTAAAGTATAATTTTAATGTATTAATGCTATGCATTAAATTTTTGTGTTTTTCGGAGGTTTTATGAATAAATTAGATTTGGAAACTTTAAATACTCAGCAAAGAGCAGCAATATTACACACAGATGGTCCTTTAAGAATTGTTGCGGGCGCAGGAAGTGGTAAGACCCGTGTTTTAACACACAAAATTGCATATTTAATTCAAGAAGAAAACATTTCAAGTCGTGATATTCTGGCGGTTACTTTCTCAAACAAAGCTGCAAATGAAATGAAAGAACGTGTAATTGGATTGCTTGGCAATACAGAAATTGGCGAAATCAATATATATACCTTCCATTCTCTATGTGCAAGAATTTTACGTAAAGAAATTCACAACATGAATTATCCAAACGACTTCCAAATCCTAGATGAATCAGACCAAAAAGAAGTTTTAAAACTAGTTTATAACGAACTAGATATATCAGCAACTATCTACACCTATGGTTCTATTCTCTCATTTATTCAAAACCAAAAAAATGACTCCAAAAGTCCCGAAGATCTACTTAATGATGAAGACTATAAAAATGATGTTAGAGCGAAAATCTACCAAGCTTATCAAAGACACCTTGATATAGCACACTCATTAGATTTTGATGACTTACTTGTATTTGTATATCGTTTATTCTACGATCCAAAATACGAAGGTATTTCTAAAAAATGAGAAAACAGATTTAAATATGTATTGGTAGATGAATTTCAAGATACAAGTAAACTTCAATACGATATTGTTAAAAAATTAGCTTATTCTAAAAATTTAACGATCGTTGGAGACCCAGATCAAACAATCTATTCATGGAGAAATGCCGACATTAATTTAATTTTAAATTTTGACAAAGATTTTGAAAATGTTAAAACCATTAAACTGGAACAAAACTATCGTTCAACTGGTAATATATTAAACGTTGCTAATAAATTAATTAAACACAATAAACTAAGATTGCAAAAAGAATTATTTACTATTAATGAAAATGGTGAAAACATTGAATTCTTCTGCGGTCATTCAGAAGAGGCAGAAGCTAGATGGATTGCTAACCAAATATCCGATTTAAAAAGAAATAGAGTTCAATTAAAAAATATTGCTATCTTATTTAGAATTAATAGTTATTCAAGAGCAATTGAAGAAGCTTTAATTAGCGAAAATACTATTTATAAATTATTCGGTTCAATTAAGTTCTATCAACGTGAAGAGATTAAAGTGGCACTAGCTTATCTAAGGGTTATATATGATGGTAGTGAAATTTCTTTAATGAAAATTATTAACAAACCTTCTAGAAGAATTGGTGATGCAACAATTGAAAAATTATTGAAATTCGCCAGAGCAAACAACGTCGATTTATTCTCTTGCCTAGAAAATCGTTTAAATGAAATTAAACAAGAATTGAATCTGCCACTTGAAACTTTAAAAAATATTGCTTCATTAGTTAATAACATTCGTTGAGCAAGAAAAGCTATCCATACAAATAAAATTCATTTAACCTTAAAAGAATTAATGATTAATA
Source organism: Metamycoplasma cloacale (assembly GCF_900660735.1). Lineage (GTDB taxonomy): Bacteria > Bacillota_I > Bacilli_A > Mycoplasmatales > Metamycoplasmataceae > Metamycoplasma > Metamycoplasma cloacale. The sequence continues at coordinate 20,429 of NZ_LR215049.1, read as the reverse complement.
AAATTCAATACTTTGAAGAATTTAAGAAAAATGAAGAAGAATATGAAGAAAAAATGAATAACTTCTCTTCATTAATTAAAGCGATTGAAAACTGGCAAACTAAAAAACCAAATGGAACAATTGACGAATACCTACAAGAAATAACATTAATTTTAGATAGAGATGTTGATGATGACGCAGCTAGCTATGTTTCACTAATGACAGTGCATAATGCAAAGGGATTAGAATTTGATTACGTTTTCGTAGCGGGACTAGCTGAAAATATTTTCCCACTACGCAGAGCAATTAGCATTTCACCCAAAATCGATTTTTCTTTCCTAGCAAATAATAAAAATATTAAGCAAGAAAACCAAGAGGGACTTGAAGAAGAAAGAAGACTTGCTTATGTAGCATTTACAAGAGCAAAAACTAAATTGTTCTTATCATTTGCAATTGGTAAGGGCGGAACAATTAGAAGTAGATTTTTAAGCGAAGCTGGTATTAAGAAAACCAATTCAATTGAAACGGCAAGTAGTTTTTCTATCTCTAAAAACATTAACGAAAATGTAAATTTAATTCCGGGTGATTTCATTACCCATAAAACCTATGGTAGAGGTGAAGTTCTAGAGGTTGTTGATAATATCATTCATGTTAAATTCGGAGATACCAAAAAGGTTAAAACATTTGATAAGTACCATCCCGCTATCAAAAAATTAATCGAGGATAGCAATGCATAATTCACTTTCAATTACTTTATGCACTTTATTTTTAATAATTTTTGTAGTAGTAATTATTACAATTGTTATTTCATTTATTAAATTACATAGCAAAAAGAATAATGATAATTACGGATTTGTTATCTTTGATATTGATTTAAGAAAACAAAGAGCTAAATGATTTAACGATATCAATATGTTAAATAAAGCGCCTGAATTTATGAAAAAAAGTCCTTTAGTTAGCGGTGAATGATGTGAAATGAGTGATTTCTATCAATTATTTAACAATAACTCTATTGCTAAAATCAAAAGAATTTGAGATTTAAAAAAATATTTAACAGAAATTGAAAAATTAAAGGTTTCTCTAACCACGGGGAATAATGAATTATTTGAATACACAATAACAGTTGAGATTCCAAACAATAACTCAAATATTATTCAAGTTTCACTAGAGTGACAAAAACAACAAACTAAAAATACATCTATTTTTAACAGAATAACCGAACATATTAATAGTTTGTTTCAACAAAAATATCATTCAGTTTTATGTGCAATCATTAATTCAAAATACATATTAGACGAAGAAACCATTAATGGTTTATATAACCAATTAATTCCCACTCAAATTGCTACGCATATGGATTTAATTAAAGAAAACGATCGTCTTTTCTTTGCTTTTAAGGGATTGCCTCATGTTAAGAAAAACACAATGAATATCTATAATGAGATATTAGAAAATTTTTCTAATAAAGCAGTTAAATATTTTGATTATGTTTTTGTTGTTAAACAAAATAGTAATAATAAATTATTACCAAAAACATACAATACCTTATTAAATTACATCTATCTATTAATAGAAACTAAAAAATTAGATAACTTCCAAATAATTGAAGAAAATCTAACCAACAAAGATGATTATAAATTCTTTTCAAAAGCATATAATCGTGCTGAAAAATTAATTAATAACAACGAATTAACAATGACATATACCAATGTTAAAAACCTTTCGAAAAACAGCAATGATTATAAAATTATTAATCCAGTATTGACCAATAGATCTCTTGATGATATCTTAAGAGTGCAAATGAACGATTTAGACGTTTTTTCAAACTTAACAACCAAATTTATTGAAACCAACCAAATGACTAATCGTAGCAACTCAATTTTCATTTTAGATGACTATTATTTCGTTAAAAATGGTCTGAACCCATTAAGAAACATGATTGAAAATAACGATAACTTATATCTAACTATTAGAATTAGCAATTGAAATAACATCATTAACGTTATTAATAAATATGAATTACTAAAAACTGATTATCCAATGAACTTATATATTGATAATATTGATAACAACGTAGTTCAAATACTAAATGAAAAGAATATTAAAATGATTATTCTTGGCAAAAACATCACGAATAACTTAAATATTCCAAAGAATATGATTTATACTAATAAATTAATTGAACTTATTAGACATAAAAGAGGAATTGTTGTATTTGATAATTTCAATGCAAATGTTTATAAAAAGATTTTTGAAGATAAATATGAAAAAATTTACTACACTGAATAAGGAGAATATATATGAATAAAGAATTAATTAAACACGATTTCTTTGATGCAGTAAACAAGAAATGAATTGACAAAACTAAAATTCCAAACGATAGACGTGGATGAGGAACTTTTTACATTCTAGATAAAAAATTAACCGATTTACAAAAACGTTTATTTAACAAATGATTAACAGACACAAGTGATATAGAAAATTATCCAATGTTAATTGAGATGATGAAATTCTACAAATTAGTTAAAGATTGAGATTCAAGAAAACAAAATGGGTTAAAACCTTTAAAAGACATCTTAACCAAAATTGAAGCAATGCAAAGTTGAGATGATGTTGTTAAAAATTACAGATGACTAACTTTTATGAACCTACAAACACCTTTATCATTTGATTTGGGTGATGATTTTAAAGACCCAGGTAGACGTGTTTTCTGAATGAACGAATATCAATACATTCTTCCTGAAAAAGGTTATTACGAAGACGAAAAGAAAAGAGAAAAATATTTAACAGTTTGAAAAGAAATGACTTCTAAACTTTTAAACAAACTATACAGTCAAGATAAATCAAGCGAAATCATTAACAATGCTCTTACTTTAGATTTAAATGTTTCTAAATACATACTAACAGCAGAAGAACAACACAGATACTATGAATTATATAATCCTCGTACAATTGAAGAATTACAAGCAAAAATTGAAATCTTCAATGTTAAACAATTAATTGAACTTCTTGTTGATAAAAAAGAAACAAAATTCATTGTTGTTCCTTCATTAATTCATTTAGATAACTTTAATAAAATATTCACAAAAGATAACTTCGAACAATACAAAGCAAGTTTAATTATCGATGTTATTTTAACCTTTGCTCCTTATCTAGACCATCAAACTAAAGAAATTGCTACAGAATTCCAATCTGCATTATATGGTAAGGTTAAAGTCTCAAAAGAAAAAGTTGCTTTAAACCAAACTCTTTCAATTTATTCAATGGTTTATGGTAAATATTATGGAGAAAACTACTTCGGAATTGAAGCAAAACGTGATGTTGAAAAAATGATTGAAGCAATGAAACAAATCTATAAAGAAAATCTTTTAAACAATGACTGACTAGAAGATGCAACCAAACAAATGGCAATCAAAAAGATTGAAAAAATGAATGTTATGGTTGGTTACCCAGAACTTATTGAACCTTACTACGATGAATTAACATTAGATAGCAACAATGGATATGATGATTTAGTTCAACATGTAATTAAATTTAGAATTAAAAGAAGTGAATATCTATATTCACAATATCAAGAATATAAAAATCAAAAACTATGATCAATGTCACCGGCAATGGTTAATGCGTATTTCAACCCTTCTGCAAACCACATTGTATTCCCTGCTGGAATTCTACAAGCTCCTTTCTATAGCATTAAACAAACACCAAGCCAAAACTTTGGAGCTATCGGAACTGTTATTGCTCACGAAATATCACACTCATTTGATAACAATGGTTCTAAATTTGATGAAAACGGTATGTTGAAAAACTGATGAACTAAAAATGATGAAGAAAAATTCAATATTAAAATTCAACAAATGATTAAATTATTTGACAAAGTCAAATTCCACAAAAACATTAGATGTAATGGTACATTAACAGTTTCTGAAAACATTGCTGACTGTGGTGGACTATCTTGTTCATATGATTCTGCAAAACTAATTGATCCAAACTTTAATCCTAAGGCTTTCTTTACTCAATATGCAATTATTTGAAGAATCAAATATCGTGAAGAATTCCTTGAAACTATTTCAAAAATTGACCCACATGCACCCGCAAAATTAAGAGTTAACTTACAATTAAAAAACAACCAAGAATTCCAAAAAACTTTCAAAATTAAAAAAGGTGACAAAATGTATCTATCACCTAAGAAAATGTTCAAAATTTGATAATTTTAACATCTTTAAATTAAAAGCCACATTCATAATTTTATTAAAGGTTATTATCGTGGCTTTTTTTAATATTCATTAATATATATAAAATTACTCTTTTTATACGAGATGATGTATATCTTTTAGAAGTACATCTTTCAACAAATTCATCATAAGAAGAAGCGTCAATATTTTTTTTAAATAGATTTTCCATACCTTCAGATACCATTTTAATTTCCGACAATTCTTTTGAAGATAAATTAAGTACAATAGTTTGAAACTCAGAATATCTATCTTCAATTTTTGGATAATTCTTATCTATTTTCATTGATGTATATTGAGATATATTTTTTCCTTCTTTAACTAATTTACGAATGTATGAACCGGATGCATATATTGAATCAGGATCTTCTGAATTATGTGCTACAGTTCTTTTAAAGCAATCCAATTTAACATTAATATTATTATCAATAATATATTTTGTATATTCAAAACCTAAAATATCAGCCGGTATCTCATCCTCTGTCATTAATTCATTTAAAGATAAAAAGGTGCTTTTAACAAATGAATTACCTTGCTTTAAATATTTTTTAACATTTAAATTATAAATATCTAAATTATTTTTAATTCGGTTAGCCGCATTAATATATTTATCTACATCGCTAGTATCTGAAACACCAAAACACAAAAGGTCAATACCTTCTTTTAATAATGTTTCTATCGCTCCTTTAGCAAATATATGTGCCGCTTGAGTAGATGTTTCGAAATCTAGTGGTACTACAAAATCAACACCATTTTTTAACGCCATTTCTTTTCTCTCTTCATAAGACGCAATAGCTATCTCTCCTCTTTGTACATAATCACTGGATAAGGCGACAATTAATTGAGAATTAGGGTATTTTTCCTTAATTTTATTTATTAAATATTTATGACCATTATGAAATGGATTAAATTCTGCTATCAAACCTATTTTCATAAGAATTATTATATTTCATTAATAAATAATAATCAAACAAAAACCACATTTATCTTTGTGGTTTTTGTTTTAAATACACTTATATATTAATTTATTGTTTCTTTAATGAGTAAGAAAAAGTAGTATCAGAACTAAAAACAACTTTTTCTTTATATTTTAGTTCGTAATCAATTGTATATGTTCAATATTTAGTGAATTTTGCAGCTTTTACGTTTTTAATTTCTATTGTTAATTCTTTAGGCCCATAAACAGTTCATGAATATTTTATATTTTGTCAATTTTCATATAATTTGTCACCTGTAGGTGAAAATACAACATAATAATTTCCATTATTAATTTCATTATCAACATATCTTTCGTATTCTTCTTCATTTAAAAGATTTTCAATAGTTGAAGTTCTTGTATATGTATGATTATTAATTGTAATTCTATATTCAATATTCACATTGTGTGAATTTTCTGTTTGAACCTTAATATTTAATATTTCAATATTATAATCCTTATCAATTAATAAATCATTTGTTTCAGTATTAATGAATACAATATTTTTCGCCGAAATTTGAGATGCAGGAATTTTTTGTATATTATATTCACTTGATAATATTGGCTTAATTTTTTCTAATAACAATTCATTATTCTTTTCATCAGAAAATACTTTAACTGGTAAATTTTTAATCTTAATATAATCAGATGCATAACCATATGTTATTTTAACTACTCAATCTGAATGATTTATATCATCTTTGTTAATTTTAGAAGAAACATACTCTAAAGTGATATCACTATATTTGGTCTCTTTGTGTTTTGGATTTATTTTTATATTTGTTTTATTTAATAACAACTCTTTATTATTTATATTTTGTATTAATTGATCGTTATAATAAATATTGTAATTTTGAAGAACATCTTCAATCATATATCCTTCATTATCTAAGGCGATTTTTTTAAATGAATTTAAATATTCATTGTTTTTTGCGATACTTTCATCAACATTCATTACACTTAATGGAAAATCATCAATATTTCAATAAGTGTAGTAAAAATATGCATGAATTCCATTTAATACAAAAATAGGATAAACATTAAGTTGTTTAGTATTTCCTTGATCATAAATACGAGAAACATATTTTATAAACATATTCGAATGATCAAAATCGGTTTTTCATCTAATTCCAATTAAATTTGAATCAAGGTGTGTTCAACTTGAATTATTTATTTCTTCATGTGACAATTTCTTTAAATCGTCATTTAAATATAAACTATAAAATTCCGTTCTTTTAGATTCCGCAGAACCGCATAACTCACCCAATTTGTATAAATCTTCTTCTAAATTACTTGAATCATCAATAGCAGATTCAACATTATCTTTTAATATAATAGAATTTCCTAATCATTGATTTTCATATGAATATGAATAAGTAATATTTAATTTATATTCTCCGTTTTCTTCTAACAGTTGACAATCTTTAATATTTCAATAATAAGTTTGAATTTCTTTATCTGAATCATTATTATTGTAATTCAATTGTAAAAACCATTTCAACATTCTATTCATCAATTCTTTTTTACTGTACTTACTAAAAATATTATTTGAAATTAATTTTGATGATGTTTTTTCGATTGCATTATATATTGTTTTGACTTTAAATTGTTTTAATTGTTCATCAACCAAAGACAATTTAAAACGTGATTCAATATTATTTATTTGTTCTTTGGTTTTAATGTAAAGAGAATTATCTTTAATGATATTCGTATATGGAAGTATATATGTTTTAGAAACACCATTTACCGCATATTTAAAATCTGGATAATTTTCTCCATTAACTAGTTTTACACTATAAACAATTAAAATGTTGTTGTTAGATAAAATCATTTTTTTAATTTCATATGTTGTTTTATCTTTAACTCTTTCGGGCAATTCAACATCTGAACCCACAAAATCATTAATTGTTAATTCATCGAATTTCTTGTTCAAAGATTCTTTTTTTAATGAAAAAATTCTATTTGAATATCTCAAAATTATTTCATTTAAAATATCATTTTCATCTGTTATAAATTTTTTGCTTTGACTATGTGTAATTTGTAAATCTTTATATTTAATAGTGGTTAAAAATTTCAAAATTCCTTGACTTTTATTTGTATCATCAATTTTGGTATCTAATATTGATAATTCATCATTAGTATTTAAAATTTGATTATTAAATTTCAAAACAGGATCTTTAAATAAAGAAACATCAATGTCATTAATCATTACCAAATATTCATCAGAAGGTTCTTTAAAAGTAAAGGATTCTACATCTATGTTTGATAAATATTCATAATTTGCAATATATGTTAATTTTAACTCTTCTATGTTTTGTTGAATATCTTGAATATCTTTCTCTAAAAAATTAACAGTTTCATAAGTTGCTTTATTAATATGATCTTCAGATAGCGAAATCAACCCCTTTAAAGGATTCATATATTCATCGTGTTTTGGTCAAGATTTAGTTTTTTCAATAATTAAATTTGCATTTCTTATTTCATTTTTAAGTTTTTGAATTACACCATCTAAATATTGCTTATGTTGAATGGCAGTATTTGCATCTTTAATCGCATCATCTAACACTTTAATTGCATTTTCAACATCAGATAATGTTGCACTTGCATTATCATATACTTTTTGACCATCGTTAATTGCAGTTGACAACGCTTGTTTTACAACTTCATCAACTAAATCAGGATTAGTTTCAAGTGATCTACCTTCATTAATTTTAGCTAGCAAGTCTAATTTCAAAGCAGCGATGTTGCGTTTAATTTGGTTATCTTTAACCTCTTCAATAACTTTATTCAATTCATCTTTAGCTTTATCTAGATCATCTTTACTACTATCTGGATTATTTATTGTATCTTTTGCTTTATTAATTGCATTATCTAAATTAGTTTTATCATCATCATTAGTTAAATTAGGTAGCGTTGATTCACCATCTTTAATTGTTTTATCTAATTTATCTTTACTGTCAGCAATATCTTTGTTATGTTTAGTTAAAATCGATGCTTTTGCATCTTTAATCGCATCATCTAACACTTTAATTGCATTTTCAACATCAGATAATGTTGCACTTGCATTATCATATACTTTTTGACCATCGTTAATTGCAGTTGACAACGCTTGTTTTACAACTTCATCAACTAAATCAGGATTAGTTTCAAGTGATCTACCTTCATTAATTTTAGCTAGCAAGTCTAATTTTAAAGCAGCGATGTTGCGTTTAATTTGGTTATCTTTAACCTCTTCAATAACTTTATTCAATTCATCTTTAGCTTTATCTAGATCATCTTTACTACTATCTGGATTGTTTATTGTATCTTTTGCTTTATTAATTGCATTATCTAAATTAGTTTTATCATCATCATTAGTTAAATTAGGTAGCGTTGATTCACCATCTTTAATTGTTTTATCTAATTTATCTTTACTGTCAGCAATATCTTTGTTATGTTTAGTTAAAATCGATGCTTTTGCATCTTTAATCGCATCATCTAACACTTTAATTGCATTTTCAACATCAGATAATGTTGCACTTGCATTATCATATACTTTTTGACCATCGTTAATTGCAGTTGACAACGCTTGTTTTACAACTTCATCAACTAAATCAGGATTAGTTTCAAGTGATCTACCTTCATTAATTTTAGCTAGCAAGTCTAATTTTAAAGCAGCGATGTTGCGTTTAATTTGGTTATCTTTAACCTCTTCAATAACTTTATTCAATTCATCTTTAGCTTTATCTAGATCATCTTTACTACTATCTGGATTATTTATTGTATCTTTTGCTTTATTAATTGCATTATCTAAATTAGTTTTATCATCATCATTAGTTAAATTAGGTAGCGTTGATTCACCATCTTTAATTGTTTTATCTAATTCATCTTTAGAATTTTTAAACTCAATATTAAAATCATTTTTATTAGTAAAGTAATAAAAACTTGAAGCAATTGTTGAAACTGTAAGTCCAGTCAAAGATAAAGAAAGTAAAATCAATTTTCTTTTTTTAATACTTGACATTTATTTCCCCCTATTGGATTTTAAATTCGAACATATTTAACTGATTTTTGCAAAACAAAGACAACAAATTTAAGCAATCAAATTACTTAAATTTGTTGTCTTTGTTAAAATTTCTTTTGATTATTTCATTTTTTAAAAGAGATTCAAAAATTATATATATATATATATATATATATATATGCAGTTTTATTAAAGTTTCTAAATATACTAAAATCTATCAATTTTCGAATTCCTTTATACACAAAATTATATCATATAAAATATTAAAAATATTTTAAACAAATTGATAACAAAATGTTAAAATTATTTGCTTTTTATTAACATAAATATTTCTTTATTTTTATATTTAATTTAAGGCTTTTTTATTACTAATTAACAATATAAACAACTCTTTTTATTTTTATAGATTTAACAAACTTAACTTTATTTCAATTTTAATATTTTAAATATATTTTATATAATTTTATATTATGACTTATAACGATACAATAGTAGCAATTTCATCTGGAAATATTAATCAAGCAATATCTATAATTAGATTAAGTGGTGAAGATTCAATTAAAATTTTACAAAAAATCTATACAGGTAAAATTGGGACTGATAAAACAATAACATATGGAAATATTATAGATAATTCAACGGGTAAAATAATTGACGAAGTTTTAGTTAACTTCTTTATCGGAAATAAAAACTACACCGGTGAAGATACAATCGAAATAAATGCACATGGTGGAATTATTGTAACTAATAAAATATTAAATTTATTAATTGCAAACGGTGCAAGATTAGCTGAAAGGGGCGAATTTACCAGAAGAGCATATTTAAACGGTAAAATAACTTTAGAAAAAGCAGAAGCTATTAACGCTTTAATTCACGCTAAAACAAATAAACAAGCAGAAATTGCTATCTCACAATTTAATCCTCAAATAAATCATTTAATCGAATCATTAGAACAAGAAATACTAAATATTATTTCAATTGTTGAAATCAATATTGATTATTCAGATTACAATGATATTGAACAAATCAATATTGATAAATTAAAAAAATTGGTTAATGGATTAGAACAAAAAATCAAAATCATAATTAATAAATCTGAAAACGCTAATGATATCTATAGAGGAATTAATGTTGCTATTGTAGGAAGACCAAACGTCGGAAAATCATCATTATTAAATTTATTAATCGGTAAAGAAAAAGCTATTGTAACAAATATTGCAGGAACTACAAGAGATATTGTTGAAGGCGAATTTGAAATAGCTGGCATTTTATTTAAATTAATTGATACAGCAGGTATTAGAGATACAAAAAATAAAATTGAATCAATTGGAATTGAAAAATCTAAAGAAGCTATTAAAGAAGCGCAAATTGTTATTCATATTCATGAGCCTGGCAAGAGAGAAAATAAAGAAGATAAGATAATTAAAGAATTATCAAAAGATAAACAATATATTGATGTTTTGAATAAAAAAGATTTAATCAAAACTAAATTACCCTTAAATAAAGTTTGCATATCAACAAAAGAAAAATCTTTATGAGAACTAAAAAGTAAAATGGTAGAAAAATACCAAAATATAAATTTAGATGATAAAGATATTCTTTATAACCAAAGACAACTTTCTTTATTGAAATCAACACTATTAAACTTACAAGAAGTTAAACAAGGATTGGATGCAAACTTCGGACCTGAAGTTGTTATTTTAGACTTAACTAAAGCGTGAGAGAATTTAAGAGAAATATTGAATAAAAAACATGACAATGAAGCGTTGTTAGACAATATTTTTTCAAAATTTTGTTTAGGAAAATAAAATGATGGAAATTAATTCAATTCTTAAAAATATTTCAATTGAAGAAATTAGCTATGAAGGATATGGGGTTAATCGACAATTTGATAAACCTATTTTTGTATTAAATGGAATCACTAATGAAGTAGTTGATGTAAAAATAATTCAAAAGGGTTCAAAATTTTATTTAGCAGAAATTATTAACTTTATAAATAAATCACTTAAAAGAACAGAAATAAATAATCAAGAATTATATAAATCTGGTTCAGCATCTCTTATGCATCTAGCGTATAATGAACAATTGAATTTTAAAAATGAAATAATTGAGAAATTGTTTAAAAGAAATAATAATTACGAGATAAAAAATCGTATTATTTCCTCAATATCTGAATGAAATTATCGAAATAAAATAACTTTTCAAATTAATATAAAGTCAAATAAAATTGAATGTGGTTTTTATGAAAAATGCTCACACAATATAGTTGTGCAAAAATCACTAGATTTAGTTATTCCTTCTGTTAAAAAAGTTAGTGAATCAATATCAAGAATTTTTAATACCGATAATAAAGAAATTATCGAATGAACAAAACAAATTAATTTACAAAACATTACAATTCAAGGTTCAATATATGGTAGTGAAACCTTTGTGGTGTTCAATGTTTTAAATGATTTAAATAATAAAGAAATCATTGATTATATATATAAACAAACAAATGATTTAAATACAAATTTTGTTGTTAGTGTTGTTGAGAAAAATTTAGTAGTTATTAAAAAGAGTTATATTTATCACAATTCAACAATTGAACACAACTTTGATAATTTGATTTTTAAACTTGATTACAATACCTTTTATCAAGTGAATGAAGCACAAATGCACAATATGTTTGTTTGAATTAAAAACAAAATAAAAGAATTGAATTTCACAAAAAACACTTTATTAGACACTTATGCTGGTGTTGGAATAATTGGAATGATTTTATCAAGTGAATTCAAAGAAGTAACATCCATTGAAATAACTAAATCAGCATTAGAAAGTTTTAATAAAAATAAAACCTTAAATAATTTAAATAACATTGAAATGGTTATTGATAATACTCATAATTTTTTAAAAAATACAAACAAAAATTTTGATTTAATAGTGTTTGATCCTCCAAGAAATGGTTTGGATAACGAAACGATAAAATTAACCGCGGGTAAAAATGTTAAAAACATTGTTTATGTTAGCTGTAACCCAAGAACGTTGTCAAGAGACTTAATAGAGTTTGATAAATACGGTTATGTCATCCAAGATGTTCAAACTTTTGATATGTTTCCTCAAACACCACATATTGAGACTGTTGTTATAATACAAAAAAGAAAATAAAAGTCGACAGATGTCGACTTTTTATTAAACTGCAATTCTTTGGCTTCACTTAATTCATTTAAATGATTTTCATCTCAATTCAAATAATATACTTCTTAACAGAGGATCTAATGTTGAAGCTAGAATAATTAAAATAAATATAGTAGATTGAGTTAAATTGTTTTTAAAGTAAACAATTAAATAGATTGTTGTCAATTGAATACCTAACATACAAATTATCGCAACTAATATAGGCATTCAAACATCATTAGCTGATCATAGTGCTCTTAATGTTGTTAAGTTTCCAACATCAAACACAGCCTTTGCAAATGCAATAAACATTATGATATAACCAATTTTACTAATGGTCTGTGTGTTGATACCAAACAACATTAATAGAGGGTGTGTTAATGCAAATCCTAATATTGAGAAAATAATTTGAGCATAGGTACCAAGTTTGAAACATTGGTTTGATGTGTGATATGCTTGAGTGTAATTTTTTTGTCCAATTTCAATTGAAACCAAAACATTTACAACAACACTTAAAGATAATACAAATGTAGTAAAGATATCAAAAACACCATTCATCGCCCTAAATAGCCCAATATATTCTTCGTTTAATTTAGCAAAAGGAATTGAGTTAGCTACAAAATATTGCGCAACAAACCAAATTCCATGTTCTAATGCAATAGGAAAACCGATATATAAAACCCTTTTAATGAATTTATTGTTTCAGATCTTAATTTTGTTATTAAATTTATCTTTTTCTTTTTTATTGACAATAATAACTAACATAATGTATGCAACGATTAGTTGTGTTGTTGCGCCAACTATCGTTTCAAGTGAAACTCATATAACAAAATTATTATTATGAACTGCGTATAATCAAACGTAAGTTCATATTAATCTGACAATTAAACCAGTAACTACAGCAATCATTGAATCAATATTTTTCTTCATTCCTTGTAAAGAAGCGATGAGTATTTGAGCAATACTAAAGATAAATAAATCTACCGTTGTGATTCTAAAGAATTTGATCGCAAAATTCAATTCATTAATTTGAATAACAATTGCATTTGTGTTGTTAAAAGTAATTACATTTTGGTTTGGTAATACATACTCGCCACCATTGATTAGTAAAGTGTTTTTGAAATCGATGTTTATAGGGTGTTGTTTAATCAATTCTAAGTTATTTAAATATATTTGATAATCATCTTTATTTTTTCAACCCAACAATATTTCATCTTTAGCACCAGCGAGATTTAACAACATAGGTGCTAGGAAAAACATTAATAAGTAACAACAGATATTAATAATAAGAGAAATTATTGACGCAGAAGAAATTACGCTTTTTATTTCGTTATAACGTTGCTGACCATATAAATTAGATACAACAACTAAAACACCCAATTGAAACATTATTGGTAGAAAGGTCATAATTTTATAAATTGTTACTATTTTAGAAAATAAATAAAAGTATGCACCATTATATGAACCATCAATGTGATAAACACGATTAAAGTAAGTAGTAGCAATAGCTGTTGCTAAAGTTATGATGTTTAAAATTAGTGTTTGAATAAAGATTGGTAACACTAATTTAAATATCTTTTTAAAGTCTTGAATCTTCAAAAAATTCAATCATCAAACTCGATTGTTTACTGCTTTTTTGCTTTTCATTTGTATATTATTGTATTGAATTTAAAAAAATCTTGAGAATTTTATATAATATTAATGATTACAAAATATTTTACCAGAGCGCAAGCTCTGTTTTTTATTGCAAAAAGCAGTAAATTAAGTAAAATTATTTATAACATAAATAAAAGGAGCAATCGTGGGATTCTGAAAATCATTAAAAGAAAAGTTGTTTGGAACTGAAGAAGAGCAATTAGCAAAGAAAAAAAGAAAAGAAGAAATTAAACAACAAAAGAAATTAGAAAAAGAATTAAAGAAAGCAAGTAAGTTAAATACATATGTAGCCGGTATGTCTAAATCTAATATAGCTTTTGTCGATTCAATTAAAACTTTACAAAATAGACACAATAAAATTGATGAAGAATTTTTCGAAGATTTAGAAGAAATTTTAATTATGTCTGATATTTCAATAAAACTTGTAAACATCATTATTGAAGAATGTAAAAATGAAGTTAAAAACGAAAATATTGTTGATCCAAAATTAATTAATGAGATTATTGCTGATAAATTATTCTCAGTATATGCAAACGATTCAATCATTGATACAACATTAAACATTGATAATGAAGGTGTAAATGTTATTTTAGTTGTTGGAGTTAACGGTTCTGGAAAAACAACATCAATTTCTAAAATTGCAAAAATGCTAATTAATGAAGGTAAAAAAGTTTTAATCGCAGCCGCTGATACCTTTAGAGCTGCAGCGGTGGAACAACTCGAATTTTGAGCTAACAAAGTTGGTGCAGATATTGTTAAACCGTTGCCTTCTGAAAAAGATCCAGCCGCTGTAGTTTATAAAGCTATTGATAAAGCAGAAGCTGAAAATTACGATGTTTTAATTGTTGATACAGCAGGAAGATTACAAAACAAAGTTAATTTAATGCAAGAACTAGCCAAAATTAATAAAGTATTGCAAACAAGAATTCCTAATGCTCCACATGAAAGTTTATTGGTTTTAGATGGAACAACAGGCCAAAACGGAGTTTTACAAGCTAAATCATTTTTTGAATCAACACCACTCACTGGTATTGTTTTAACAAAAATGGATGGAACATCAAAAGGTGGAATTATTCTAACTATTAAAGATGAATTAAATTTATCGGTTAAATTTATTGGGCTAGGTGAAAAAGTTGAAGATTTAGCTGAATTTGATTTAGCATCATACATATATGGTTTAACAAAAGGACTTGATAATAATGAATAAAGATGACAGAGATTTATATATTGAATTATTAGAAAAATATCAAGAATTACTTTCAAAAAGTCAACACCAAATTATGGTGTTATATTATTTTGAAGATCTTTCTATAACTGAAATTGCCGAAGAACTTGCTATGACCAGAAGTGGTGTGCATGATGCTTTAAAAAAAGGAAGAACAAAACTATTGAATATATATGAAAAGGTTAAATAGTAAGCAAGTGCTTATTATTTTTCTGTTTTTAAAGGAGAAAATATGTCAAAAAATTCTAAATGAACTAAATTATTATTTCCAATTTTAACAATCTCATCTTTACCATTGATTTCAGTAGCTTGTGATCGTAAAGATAAACCGGTAACACCAACTCCAGAACCCCAACCAGAACCCAATCCAAACCCATCAAATCCAGAACAACCAGTAAATCCAAATCCAACACCAGAACCCCAACCAGAGCCCGAAATTCCAGTTAACCCAGGAACCGACATTGACGAAAATAATGCAGAATTACTGTCAAAAAAGAAGCAAGAATTATGAGACCTTATTGAAGAATATAATAATTTGCGACAAGAATATTTTAGATTGGTTGGAAAACTTTCTATTGAAAATGAAAAAAGTTATCCATATTATTCGCTAAAGATTCTGATTGGCGATCCGAAATTAAGCGAAGTTATTGAAGCGTATGAAGGGTTAAGTAAAACCAAAGAAGCATTGTTAAATGACATAGAACCATTAAAGACAAGGGGTATGTTATATTATTTAAATGAATTGTCTAATTTGCGTTCTAAATTGTTATACAACAAATACATATTAATGGAATATGAACAAGACGTGACGAAATATGATGAATTGTTAAATGTGTATTATGAAAAAACTTCTTCAACAGATTTTTGAGAAATATCAGCATATTATACAAATGTTGATCTTGCAGCATATGAAGCTGAAAGACAAGCAACAAAAGTAAAAATAGAATGATATTCAAGTAAAAAACTTGCATTTGATGAATTGATGAATAATTTAGCATTGTTAAAAAGTAAATATATTGAGCACAATTATTTAGATGATAGTTTTGATGATGTTGAAAACATAACGTGAAACGACAAAGAAAGTCGTGTAGATGTTTTAAACAAAATTTCTGATTTGGAGGAAAAATACAACAAATTAAATGATCGTTTTGAAAGACTGTTAAGTTCAGAGAATGAAATTAGAAATACTTTAATAGAAAAGATTAAACCATCTTTAGCAAATTATGAAGCAATTGTTCCGAATTTAGACATTTTATCAATTGATAACAATAACATTTCAGCTTATGTTAAAAATTTAAAAACCGGAGATGATTCGGTTGTTATAAAAGATATATCAATTGACGAAAATGATAATCATATTTTAAATATTACTTATGGTATTTCTTATTACATTGATACCAAAAGGGAATTTACCATTACTAAACAAATTATTTTTAATAAAGATATTCAACCTAAATTAGATGCTATTGTTTATGAAAATTTAGACGAATTATTTGACATTAATTATGACAAATTAAGTCAATCATATTTAAGTAATTTAAGAGATGATATAGAACAACTATTTATTAAAAAACATAATATTGTTAATAAATATTTTGAATATATGATGGATATAGATTCAATTCAATATCGTGATAATAAAATATTTGCCGATATTCAATTTATTAATAAAAATAAAGTATTGAAAACCATTACTTTGTCATCTAATCAAACAGTTTCATTTCTAGATGAAGCAACAAAAAATATTAGATTTAATTTTTCGGATGAATTTAAAGCGAGTCAATATTACTTAAATGGAATGGAATCGTCAAATAGAATTAATTACTATTTATTAAATTTTGTTAATCCAGAAGTACAAAGATTATCAAAATCATTAACATTTTTAAATCTAGTAAATAATGGTTTTGAAGGTGAACAGATATTGACATATGATGAAAAAATTGATATTTTAAATAGATTTTTAAAATCTTTTGTTCAGTTAGATTCAACTTCTCACATTAACCAAGAAGCAATAGCTAATTGAGAAATTACAAATATCGATAACGAGTTTATATATAAGATTGACAACTCAAGTAATACCTTGAAATTTGCAGTTTTAGTTACAAGTGCAACTGGTGCTCAATATAAGTCACATATTGATGTTCGTTCAAAAGATTATGCAAAAATTATTGAAGATAGCAACAATGAAAAAGAAATATTAAAATTAATTTCATCATCAACAGCAGGAAATATATTTAAAACCTTTGAATATGATGAAATTACCAACTCAGATGTAATAGCTTCTGTGGGATATGCTCATTTCAATGAAATATTTAGATTGCCTCGTCATGGTAGATATGCATTAGTTTTACAACCTAAATATCAACCAAAAATTGATGATGTTAAAGGTACTTTAACATTGAAATTTACTTACACAAAAGACGGAGTTGTTGTTAACCAAAATAATCCAGCAAATATATCAAAAGAATTTACTTTAAGTTACTTTAAACCATTAACAGCTGATGACATATATCCAAAAAACAGCAACGCTTGATTTACTGATGCTGATTTTACTGGTTATGAAAAACCACCGGTTGATATTCAAAATAAAATTAATTCAATTAATGGAACTGATTTTGAATATAACTTAACCGACGGCAAGAAATTAATTGACGTTGATATTCTATTGAAACAAAAAGCATTTAATAAGTTGCGTTATTTATTCAACTTTACTGGTGAAATTGCAAAAACAGACGAAAATAATGGCAAATTCGGAACTGATGGATTTAATAAGGAAACAGAAATAGCTCCAACTATAAATAAAGAAAAAATTCATTTATCAACCGATAAAGAAAACCGACGTTAATGTTAATAGTTTATTAAAGGATTATTTCGTTTATTACTACAACGTTCGTGGTGGAACGAGAAATAATCTCGGAACTTTGACCTTTAAATTAGGTTTTATTAAAAAAACAAATACAAATATTAGATTTTCAACAACACAAGAAATCACATTAATTAACTTAAAAAATGATTTAAAAACCGAAATTTATCCCGAAGTAATGGTTAACAGATTGACATTAAATGATTTACAATTGCGTTATGAAAATGATTCATATGGTTTATGAAAAGGATTATCATCTTATTTACCAACTGATATTGTTGATATGTTTAATAATGAACAAACCAGATCATTGCTAGATAATTTAATTTCAGTTAGAGAAATTCAAAAATATAACAACTACGCAATAAGAAATAGTGCGTTTAAAGTAGCGGAAGTTAAATTGCCAAATAATGCCAATGGTACTATCTTTATCCGTATGAAATATTCAGAAAATAATGTCGAAAAACAAGGAAATCAATGATTTAAAATTTCCGGTTTAAAAAGAGATGGAACTATAGATAGTAGTAATTTATCAAATTACGAATTAGCTAAACAATTAGATCCAAAATTAACTACATTTAATCATAAAATGACTAAAATCTTTTTAGATGATGCAAATGTATATCGAAATCGTCATGTTGAACTAAGCGAACAAGAAAACAATTGAAGATTAGAATCTAATAAACGTGAAGTTAATTGATATTTAAGTCAACCTCAATATATAAAGCCATATCTAAAATACAATACTGATTTTAAAATCCAATTGCATCTATTTGCAGGACCAATTGTTTTAGATGATTTAAGATCCGTAAGAATTAGAGAATTAAATACAGGAATTAATGTTGATTTTAATTGAAGCGATCTGATTAATGGTGAAGTTGTGAAACATTTTAGTTATCATTTTGACACTAAAAACGGACCAATTGATATTAATGCGACATTGAATATTGATATAAGAGATGATTATGATATAAGATTCAAACTTACATTAGATAATCCTGAATATAAATTTGCAATAACTGACTATACTAAAAATACAAGAAGCAGTTTATGAGAAGTATTTGATGCAAGCAATTCTGAATGAAATACATTTAATCCAGAGAAGGCATTTTATATAGATAAATATGCATCATATATAAATGTTGAATATGTAAATAATATTGGAAACGAGGTATTTAGTGATACCCCAACAAATGTTATTGATTACAAAAACATGAGCTATACACAAGAAAATCAACCATTAGTGCTTTATTCAGAAGGAAAGAAAGATAGATTATTTAAATACGATCCAAATCAAAATCTATTTTATAAATTTCATGAGGGTTATAAATTTAATAATGAATTTTTACATGATTCATATATAAGGGATCATAGTGTTGGTGAGATATTGTGGTACAAATCATTAGCGTTTAATAGAGGTTCAACATTTGCGATTTCAAGTGTTAGTGATAAAAATCCGGGTTTATTCTACTTTATTACTAACAACCACGTTATTGACAACCCAAATAATACAGGGCCTCAAAATAACAGTTTTAATGGAAATTATTTATTAACCAGAAATGGAAATAATTTTGAAAACAATCGGGATGCTGGTTTTGGTTATTGAGGTGGATTGTATGCCGATTATATACAAGCATTACCTGTATGAACTGGAAGAAATCAAATTAATAAAGATGGTATAGTAACAAATAACTTTGTTGATTTAAGCGTATTTATCGTAGATATTAAAAGATTATTGAAAAAGCGAAAGAAGATGGTAGATTCCAACTGCTAAATTCTATGAACATTGATTTGAAATACCAAGCGATATGTATTCACCAAGCTCTCTTTCATATAACACACCATTTAAAAAATACAATAGTACAGAACTAGGTTTTATTGGCTATCCATATGGTAAAAAAGCCGGTTATATTATTAATAGAGTTGATTATACAGACAATCGTCATATATTCAATAAACAATCTAGTTTTATGCCAACATTTTATAATGCTGGAAATAGTGGAACTGGAGTTATCGATTCGAACGGAACTTACGTAACTACAATCAATTCAGGTTCTCCTTTAAAATCACTAACAGCATGAGATGTTTATACAAAAGAGTATAACTATTTAGGTCTTCACGGTCATAGTTATAGTGTAGAAGATATTCCTCAAAATTCATTATTGCCAACATTTTAAAACTTAATGCTGATAATCCAAGTTTATATAAACTAAATGTTTTCACATATTTTATTGAAGAGGAGTAGAAAAAAATGAAATTAAATAAAAAAGATTTAATTGCAATAATAAGTTTATCTTCAGGAATTTTGGGTGAGCAATTTTGTGACCATCAAAGAGTAA